>DATAUH010000293.1:0-13173 GCA_036268375.1 Bryobacteraceae bacterium
GCGAGGTCTATCGCGATGGAATATAGACGTCGCGCTGTCGCGTAAATTCCGCTTCGGCGAGCGATGGAGCACAACCTTCAGCGCTCAGTTTTTCAATGTGTTCAACACAGTGCAATTCGCCGATCCTTCAGTGAATTTGCAATCACCGCAAGCGTTCGGCGTTCTAAGCTCGCAATTAAACGTACCGAGGATCATCCAGCTTGGGTTACACCTTGACTTCTAAGCTGGTGCGAGCGCGTGACTATGATTTGCGCCACCACCTTAAGTTCAACTTGAGCCGAATCTGCAAGCGGCCGCGATCGTAACATGGGCACGGCTGCTACTCCGGTTGAGCCGACTGACTCGCGCGGCTAAGTTGGCCGCAAGCGGCGTAAATATCAAGTCCGCGCGGCTTTCTCACAAAGCACGGCAGCGATCGTCGTACGATCGCCTGAAAACTGTCCACGCGCTCCGGATCCGGCGTCTGATACGGAATCTCCGGGCCCGGGTTAAGGGCGATCAGGTTGACTTTACAATTCAAGTTAGCCAGTAACTTCACCACGCGCCTGGCGTCTGCATCGGTATCGTTCACACCGCGCAGCAACACATACTCGAACGTCAACTTTTCCCAGGGACGAAGCGGATACGCCGCGCAGGCCTCGATCAAGTCTTTCAGATGATACTTGCGCGTAATCGGCATCAGTTGCTGGCGCGTCTCCTCAGTCGACGCGTTGAGGGAAATCGCCAGCTTCGGCCGGACAGGCTCGCGGCCCAACTCCGTTATACGCGGAATAATTCCAGACGTGGATACCGTGATACGCCGCGGGGATAAGTTGAAACCTTTGGGATCTAACAACAGTCGCGTTGCTTTTAGGACATTAGGAAGATTCAACAGCGGCTCGCCCTGGCCCATCATCACGATATTCAAACGCCCGCCATCGCGGCGCAGCTGATTCTCTCGCGATACCAGCAGCACCTGGCCGACTATTTCACCCGCAGTCAGGCTGCGTTCCAGGCCCAGCAGAGCGGTCATGCAGAACTTACAATCTACCGGGCAGCCGACCTGACTCGAGATACAAATCGTGTCGCGCTCTCCTTCGGGCATGAGCACCGTCTCAACCGTCCGGCCATCGTCCAGGCGCAGAAGATAGCGCCGCGTGCCGTCAGCGGAGTCGTAACGGTGTTCCACCACCGGTAGACCGATCGCAAGACGCGCCGCCAGCTCATCGCGAACGGCGGCGGGCAGCGTAGTGATCTGAACCAGCTCAGCGGTCTGGCGTCGGTAAACGGCGTCGTAAATTTGTTGCGCCCGGTAGGCTGGCTCGGTGGGACCGAAGACCTCGCGAAGATCTGCAAGATCCATGCCCACAATGGGTTGCTGCATTCTATCTTTAGTTTACCTTTTGCGGCGTACAGACGCGAAAAGTGCGGGGATGATACAAAGGTATTAGGCTTTTCTTCGCTTCGGACACTAAATGACCAACACAATTAGTCCCGTTCGGGACATTGAGATGACTACGCTCGGAAATGGGCTGCGTGTGATTACGGAGGCCATGCCGCATGTGCGGTCCGTTTCGGTCGGAATCTGGATCGGAAGCGGCTCGCGCGGTGAACTGGGCGAACAAAATGGCATCTCGCACTTCATCGAGCACATGCTCTTCAAGGGAACCACTAAGCGCTCGGCCGAGGACATCGCGCGGTCGGTGGATTCGATCGGCGGAAACCTGGACGCCTTTACCGCCAAAGAGCTGGTCTGTTATAACACCAAAGTCCTGGACGAGCATCTTTCGCTTGCCTTCGACGTGATTGCAGATCTGGTGCTGCATCCGATGTTTCGCGAAGAGGACATCGAAAAAGAGAAGGGCGTGATTCTTGAAGAAATCAAGATGGAGGCCGACAGTCCCGACTATCTGGTTCACGAAATCTTCTCCTCGAATTTCTGGAAAGACCATCCTCTTGGTAAGCCGATTCTGGGAACGCGCGAAACCGTGAAGCGCTTCGACCGGAAAATGGTTCACGGGTATTACTCGTCCATTTACACGCCAGCCAACATGGTCATCACCGCCGCGGGTAACTTGACTCACGAGCGGTTAGTGGCTCTGGCAAGCGAACACTTCGAAAGCGCGGCTCCCGGCGCTGCGGCTCCGGCGGACCAGGCGCCGGCGACGCATGCGCGCATCGCGTTGCGCAACAAGAAGGCGCTCGAACAGGTACATATGTGCCTCGGCGTACCTTCTTACCCGCTGCCGCATGAAGGGCGTTTCGCCTGTTACGTGCTCAATACCTTGCTGGGCGGCGGCATGAGTTCGCGCTTGTTCCAGAACATTCGCGAGCGGCAAGGCTTGGCATACGCGGTGTTCTCCGAGTTGAATCCGTACCGCGACACAGGGTGTCTGTCGATCTACGCCGGCACCTCAATCGAATCTGCGCGCATGGTGGTGGAGTCGATTATGAAAGAGTTCCGCGAGTTGAAAGACCAGCCGGTGGGCGATGAGGAACTGCGGCGCGCCAAAGATCATCTGAAGGGTTCGTTGATGCTGAGCCTCGAATCTACGGCCAGCCGCATGTCGAATCTGGCTCGTCAGGAAATGTATTTCGGCCATTTTTTCACACTCGATGAGTTAGTCGAAAGTATCGAGTCGGTTACGGCCAACGATGTCCTGCGAATTGCGCAAACCTTCTTCGATTCAAAGCAGATCGCGTTAACGGTGCTGGGAAATCTGGAGAACTTCAAGATCGGGCGGGAAGACTTGATTTGCTAAGATGCGCCCGGGGCGCCCCCGGAAGGGTGTGAATCCCCGGGGCTCATGCTACACTGTAACTGAAAGGTCGAGCCAAACAAGTGGGCGAAAGCCCACTTTTTTGTTGGTTTCAGCAAAACGGCAACGATGCAGCCGACGGTAGCGTCAAAAATTGAGGAGATTGCGCGACGAGTGGCGCAGTCTGAAGGTATGGAGATCGTCGAAGTGGAAGTCAAGGGCGGCGGAGCCCACCGCTTCGTCCGCATCTCTATCGACAAACCCGCCGGCGTGACGCACGGAGACTGTGAGCTGATTTCTCAACAGGTTGGCACGATCTTGGACGTTGAGAATGTGGTCCCTGGGGGACATTACACGCTCGAAGTCAGTTCGCCTGGAGTCGAGCGGAAGCTGGTGAAGCTGCAGGATTATGAGCGTTTTCAGGGCAAGAAAGCCAAAATTGTCCTGAAAGAACCGGTCGAAGGCAAGCGCACCTTGGAAGGAGCGCTCGCCGGGGTGGAGGGCGATCAAATCGCGCTTGAGACCGCGCCGGGAGAAACTGTCCGCGTACCCTTCGAACAGGTGCAAAAAGCCAATCTGAAGTTTGAGTGGTAGGCCCGCTGTAAGACTCTCCTTAAAGACAACGAGGTCGCTTTGGAAACGATATTTCAGTCCATCGAGATACTGAGCAAGGAAAAAGGCATCGATCCGCAGATCGTATTCGACGCGGTGAAAGATGCCATGCTCATTGCGGCGCGCAAGCATTACCGCACGAATGAAGATTACGTCGCGGATATGGATCCGAAGACGGGCGCGATCCAACTCTTCGCTGTGAAGAAGGCCGTCGAGGCCGTTACGGATCCGGTGCACGAGATGACGCTCGCAGAAGCGCGGCGCATCGATGCATCGGCTGAGGTCGGTTCCGAAATTCGGATTACCAAGAACACGGAAGCCCTGGGACGGATCTCCGCTCAGACAGCTAAGCAAGTGATCTTTCAGAAAGTTCGCGAGGCGGAGCGCGAAACCGTATTCAACGAGTATTCGGGCCGCGCAGGCGAGTTAGTAAACTGCACCATCAAGCGCGTTGAAGGTCCCGATTACGTTTTGGATTTGGGCAAGACGGAGGCCCGCTTGCCCAAGAAAGAGCAATCGCGCCTCGAAAGCTACAGCGTGGGCGACCGCGTACGCTGCGTAATCAAACTGGTGGACAAGGCCTCGAAAGGCCCAGGCGTGCTGGTCTCTCGCGCCGCTCCCGAACTGGTGATGCGCCTGTTCGAGCAGGAAGTACCGGAGATTTATGACAGCACCGTGCAAATTCGCGGATGCGCGCGCGAGGCTGGGGAGCGCACCAAGATCGCCGTCCAGAGCCGCGATCGCGACGTGGATAGCGTCGGCGCCTGCGTGGGCATGAAAGGCATGCGCGTGCAGTCGATCATCCGCGAACTGCGCGGCGAGAAGATCGACATCATCGAATATTCGGAAGACTCCATAGTGTTCGCCACGCACGCATTAAGTCCGGCGAAGGTGAGCCGTATTACAGTGCTCGATCCGCTCGAACGTCACATGGAAGTGATCGTCGACGATTCGCAGCTCTCGCTCGCCATCGGCAAGAAGGGTCAGAATGTCCGGCTGGCAGCAAAGCTGCTGGGTTGGAAAATAGATATTAAGAGCGAAGAAGAGAAACGGCAGGAAGTGGAATCGCAGATGGAGGCCCTGGTTTCACCGGGCGCTCCGGTAAGCATTCTGATGGATTACGGACTCTCCGAAGCGCTTACGGAGGGCTTGGTGTCCGCGGGAGTCGGCGTGATTGAGCAGTTGGGTAACATGACGCCGGAACAACTGGAACAGATTGCGGCGGTGGCGCCGGATGCGATAGAACGCATTCAGGAAGCCATCAATGCCTACTACGGACAGTACGACGAGGCCCCAGCAGCGGTAGCGGAAGCAGAGTTATCGGAAGCAGAGGTACTGGAAGAAGGCGCCGACGAAACTTCCGTAACAGAAGCCGAAGCAGAGGCCGAAGAGCCGGTGGCCGAAGGTGAAGCGCCGGTGGCTGAGGGCGAAGAGCAAGCGGCGGAAGAGCAAGCGGGTGAGGCGGGTGAAAGCGGCGTTCATGAGTCTGCTACCATAGAAAACGCTGGTTCCCCCAATCACAACGCGTCCGAAGCCGCTGGTGAGCAAGAGAATCGCGGCAAATAAGGAAGGCTGCGCAGGCCGAAGACGATAGTTCTACCTATGGGAAAGATCCGAATTAACGAGCTGGCGCGGGAGCTGGAAGTTAAGGCCCACGAAATACTGGACCTTCTCCCGGAGCTTGGCGTCACCGATAAAAAGACGCACTCCAGCTCTCTTGACGATGACGTGGCGCTGAAGCTACGCCGTCATTACGGGCAAGAAGTACCGGACGCGCCCGCACACGCGTCAGACCGCGATCACGCCTCCGCGTCCACCGCGGTGGCCGAAGCCGAACAGCCCTCCCGGCCGGCGCATCGCGAAGACACGCGTCACGCGCATACAGATGAAGCGCCCACCGCCGGCGCCAACGGTCATCCGAAGGCTTCCGTTGCCGACGCGCCCACGCATTCCGACACAAGGACGCCGCTCGAGACCAAGCGCGAAGAAGCGCCCGCACCGGTCGCAGAGAAGCCGCATGCCCCGGCTCCGGTCCGGCCGCCGCTGGCAGCGGGACGCCCCGTATTGCCTCCTATAGGTGGCCACGCGCCCAGCCAGCCGCATCAGCATCCGACCGCTCCTGCAGCTCCCTCTGCGCATCCGCCAACAACACCGGCGACGGCGCCACCCGCGCCTCGTTCGCCCAGCCAGATCCCGCCGGCAGCGGTGATCGCGCCGGGAAGGCCAGTGGCCCCGATGCCGCGTCCGGCTGCTCCGGCTCTGCCATCGCACCCCGCGTCGTCCTCGCCTCAAGCTCCACGACCCGGCCAGGTGCTTTCCGGCCCGCGCGCGCCCATGCCATCCGCGCCGCAAGCTCCCCGAATGCCTGAGGCGCCGCGTCCGGCTGGTCCTGCTCTGCCGCGCCCGCCGGCTCCGCGTCCGACCGCCGTGGTCGCCCCCGGCGCTCCTGTGACGCGCCCTTCATTGGCGGGTCAACCGATCCAGCGGCCAGTCGTGCCGCCGCGGCCAGACCTGGTCGACAAACTCAGGGCGCACAATCGTGCGCCAATGCCCGCGCAGCCCTCTCCGCGCCCCGGTGCGCCGCGACCGCCCAGTTCGCCCGTTCCCGGACAGCCCGTCTATCGTGGACCGCTTCGTCCAGGTCAACCGGCTGTTCCCGCGCGTCCCGGCCCTGTAGGTCCTCCGCGTCCTGGTGGACCGCCGCGTCCGGGCGGACCGCGCCCGCAGCATCCCACTTCCAGAGGACGGCTCGAACCCGGGCTGCCGCCACCGCCAGTCGAGGCCCCGCGTGGGCGTCCTGGTGAAAAGCCGCGCGCGCGTCAACCGAGGGAGCGTACCGAAGAAGAGCGTATCCTTCGGCCACAACGCCGCCAGGTAGAAGCCGGGCCGCCGCCCATCAGCCGCGAGATCATAATCTCTGAAGGCATCACGGTGAAGGAGCTTTCGGAAAAGCTCGACGTGAAGGCCGCTCTGATCATGAAGAAGCTGATGGACCGCGGCATTTTCGTCGCGATCAATCAAACGCTCGATTCGAAACTGGCCACCGAGGTGGCGCGCGATTTTGGCGCGTCCACGGCAATGGTCACCTACGAAGAAGAATCGATGCAGTCGGTCGAAGAGGCGCAAACCGTCACCGACATGCAGAAGCGCGCGCCCGTGGTTACGATCATGGGCCACGTCGATCACGGTAAGACGTCGCTCCTCGATGCCATCCGCGAGGCCAATGTCGCGGGTCGCGAAGCCGGCGGCATTACGCAGCACATCGGCGCATATCAGGTGGAGATGAACGGCCGCAAGATCGTCTTCATCGACACGCCCGGCCACGAAGCATTCACCCGAATGCGTGCGCGCGGCGCCAAGGTCACCGACATCGTTATTCTGGTGGTCGCGGCGGATGACGGCGTGATGCCGCAGACGCTCGAAGCCATCGACCACGCCAAAGCGGCCAAAGTGCCGATCATCGTGGCGATCAACAAGATCGACAAACCGGAAGCGCAGCCCGAGCGCATCAAGCAGCAGCTCGCCGACCGCGGCCTGCTCGCCGAAGACTGGGGCGGCGACACCGTTATGGCGCCGGTTTCCGCCAAGACCCGCCAAGGCATTGACCTGTTGCTCGAAATGATTCTGCTGGTCGCTGACTTGCAGGATTTGAAGGCCAACCCGAATCGTCCCGCGATGGGTACGGTCATCGAAGCGCAGCTCGACCGCGGGCGCGGTCCTGTCGCTACAGTGCTTGTGCGCAACGGAACGCTCTCCGTGGGCGATTTCTTCATCTGCGGATCCGTATTCGGCAAGGTCCGCGCCATGATCAGCGATCGCGGCACGCAAATTCGCAAAGCGGAGCCGTCGACCCCCGTCGAAGTGCTCGGCCTCGAATCGTTGCCCGAAGCGGGCGACGATTTTCAGGTCGTCACCGATACCGCGAAGGCAAAGCAGATCGTCAATTTCCGCGATCAGAGAGCGCGTGAAGTCGCGCTCGCCAAGAACAGCCGCCTGACGCTCGAACAGCTCCACAAAAAGATGGAAGCGGGCGAGGTCAAAGAGTTGCCCATCATCATCAAAACCGATGTGGGCGGTTCGGCGGAAGTGCTCACCGAAACCTTGCAGAAGCTGTCGAACGACAAGGTCAAGGTGCGCGTCCTGCACTCGGGCGTCGGCGCTATCAACGAGTCGGACGTGCTGCTGGCGTCCGCGTCGAACGCGATCATTGTCGGCTTCAACGTGCGGCCGGAGCGTAATGCGGCGGCGCTCGCGGAGAAGGACGATGTCGACGTCCGCCTGCACACCATCATCTACAACCTGACGGACGAGATTAAGCGCGCCATGACCGGGCTGCTCGCGCCGGTGTTCAGGGAAGTCTACAAAGGCAAGGCCGAAGTCCGCGAGACCTTCCGCATTTCGAAGGTGGGCTCAGTGGCGGGCTGCCTGGTGGTGGATGGTTCGATTACCGGCCGGTCGGAAGTTCGCCTGCTGCGCGATAACGTGGTGGTCTACACGGGCAAGATCTCTTCGCTGCGCCGCTTCAAAGACGACGTCAGCGAGGTGAAAACCAGCCAGGAGTGCGGCATCACGCTGGAGAACTACGCCGACCTCAAGCAGGGCGACATTATCGAAGCGTTCGTCACAGAACGCGTAGCGAACGAGGTGTTCGCTTGAGATGGCTTCTGTCGGAGTACTCACTCTCGAGCTGAGGCTCGAGAATTCGTTCTCGCTCAAGGACAAGCGGCAGGTGGTCCGAAGCCTTAAGGACCGCCTGCGCCGCAAGTTCAATGTCGCAGTGGCTGAAATCGATTACCAGGAACTCTGGCAACGCGCTGCGATAGCGGCGGTAACCGTGTCTTCCGACCATTCCTACGCCGAAAAACTATTGCAATCCGTCGAAGAAGAGGCTGCGAGCTTGTTGGGTTCGGAGTTGGCCGCTACCACTGTGGAGTGGCTGGCATGAGCAGCCGAAACCGGCGGGTGGAATCTGGAGCCTAGCAAATCATGGATGAGCGGCGGACTATACGCGTATCCGAAGCGGTTCGCGAGGAACTTTCGGAGATCATCGGATTCGAAACCGACGATCCACGGCTGTTGTTAGTGGATGTGGTGGAGGCGCATGTCTCCCCGGACGGGCGTCACGCCAATATCCGAGTGGCCGTGAGAGGGAACGAACGGGAGCAGAGGGAGTCGCTCGCGGCCTTGGACCATGCGCGCGCCTTTTTGAGGCACGAGTTGGCCACGCGGCTGAGCCTTCGGAATGTTCCGGAGCTGCATTTCGATCACGACCGCAATCCGGACGTGGAGAGCCGCATCGATTTCCTCCTCAAGCGGGCCAAGAGGTCGCGTGGTAAGACCGATTGAGCCGGCTTCCGCAGCGGTGAGTGGCCGTTCTGCTACATATTTCTACAACAGTAGGAATATGAGCGCCGGTTCCGAAATTTGCGGACAAGTTAAACAATTTGTGTTAGTTTTGTTTCTGTCAGGAGCGGCTTTGTGTCCGCTTCCGGCGTCGGATGGGAGCCAGTTGTTACGTGTCGCCCGGTCCGCCGGCGCGATGGGCTCCACGTATTCGGTTGAGGTGTATGGGCGCGATCAGGCCCAATTGGAAGATGCCGCCGATTCCGCGCTGGAGGAATCGAAACGGCTGGACGAGCTGCTTTCGAACTACACACCCGAAAGCGAGTGGAGCCGCGTCAATCAGCAGGCCGCTCATGGGCCGGTGAAGGTTTCGTCCGAGTTGTTTCAATTGCTTTCCGCGTGCCAGGAGTACAGCCGGGAAAGCGCTGGCGCGTTCGACATTACCGTCGGACCGTTGATGCGAGTTTGGGGATTTTACAAGGGCACGGGACATTTGCCGCATGCGGCGGAAGTAACCGCGGCCCTGACACAGATTGGGTATCGGCACGTCCATTTGGACGCCCGGGCGCAGACGGTCTATTTCGATCGCCCCGGCATTGAGTTGGACCCTGGCGGCATCGGCAAAGGCTACGCCGTCGACCGGATGGTGGAGATCTTAAGGCGGAAAGGCATCGGCATCGCTCTCGTGGCCGGATCGGGTAGCAGCATTTACGGATTGGGCGCCCCCCCTTCATCGCCGCAGGGGTGGCCGGTGGATATCCGCGATCCGTGGAATCACGAAAAGACCGTCGCCACAGTGTATTTGAAAAACATGTCGCTATCGACCTCCGGCAGCTACGAGAAATTCTTTCGCGCCGAAGGCAAAGTCTATGCTCATATCATGGACCCGCGAACCGGGTACCCAGCGCGCGGCAGCGTGGCCGTTTCCGTGGTAACCCCGCGCACCCTCGATAGCGAAGCCTGGGCCAAACCCTATTTCGTGAACGGCCGCCGCTGGGCGGCTCAACACAAACCAAAAGACTTTCGCATCTACTTCTGCGAAGACAGGAGGGATCAGCCATGCGCGTGGCTCCAATGACCAGCCGTTTCCTTGACGCTTGCCGACGGCGACCCACAGACGTGCGTCCGGTCTGGTTTATGCGGCAGGCCGGCCGCTACATGAAGCAATACCGCCAGATTCGCGAGCGGCACGGCATTCTGGAAATCTGCAAACGGCCGGATCTGGCTTCGACCGTTACCCTGCAACCCATCGAAGCGCTCGACGTCGACGCCGCCATCATCTTCGCCGACCTGCTCCTGCCGGTCGAGCCCATGGGCCTCAAGCTACGCTACGAGAAGGGTGAAGGCCCGGTGATCGGCAACCCCGTGCGCAATTCGAGCGACGTGGATTCGCTTTCGAGCGACAACGTGGACGAACTCGGCTACGTCGGTGAGGCGATCCAACAGGTCGTGCGCGCCCTCGCCGGCCGCGTCCCCGTAATCGGTTTCGTCGGCGCGCCCTTCACCATGGCGAGCTACATGATCGAGGGCGGCGCATCGCGCAATTTCATCCGCACCAAGAAGCTGATGTACAGCGACGAAACGCTCTGGCGCCGCCTGATGGGCAAGATCGTCGACGTGCTGGCGCCGTTTGCGCATTCGCAGGTGGCCGCGGGCGCTCGCGCTATTCAGGTATTCGATAGCTGGGTCGGCGCTTTGGGGTCGGACGACTACGTGCGCTTCGCCGCCCCGTATTCGCGCGCGCTGATCGAACGCATTCGCTCCACCGGCGCGCCCGTGATTCACTTCGGCACCGGCGCCTCGGGATTTTTTCGCGAACTGCACGCCGCCGGCGGCGACGTGATGGGCGTCGATTGGCGCACCAATATCGACCAGGCGTGGATGGACATCAGCTACCGCTCTGCGATTCAGGGCAATCTGGATCCTGTAGCGCTGTTCGCCCCCCTGCCCGAGCTGCGCACCAAGGTCCACGAACTCTTAAAACGCACCGGCACACGGCCTGGCCACATCTTCAATCTCGGCCACGGTATTCTTCCGGAAACACCGGTCGAAAACGTCAAGGCGGTCGTCGAGATGGTTCGCGAATTCCGGCCGTAACCAACTCGCGCCGCGCGCGTCTCGAACTTTCGGGCGGGACGCGCAGAGCGTATGTCCCCAACCACCCGCGGCGCCCCAACGCCGCGCCCGCACAGCGAAAGCGCCGATTCCCGGCACGGTAGAATAGTAGGTTTGCGTCGAATGAAAAACGTCATCATTCTGGGCTCCCAATGGGGAGATGAGGGTAAAGGGAAGATTGTCGATCTCTTCTCGGAGCATTTCGACCTTGTGGTCCGCTACCAGGGCGGCAATAACGCCGGTCACACGATTTTCATCGGTGAAAAGAAATTCGTTCTCAAGCTGATCCCAAGCGGAATTCTGCGTCCCGGGAAACAGGCTGTCATCGGCAACGGACTCGTGCTCGACCTGCCCGCTCTCCTGACTGAAATCGAAGCGCTGGAATCCGTCGGCATCGACGTGCGCAACCACCTCTTCATCAGCAATCGCGCGCACGTGCTCTTTCCCGCGCACCGCATGATGGAGAAAATGTCCGAAGGCCGCCCCGGCCGCATCTCCATCGGCACCACATCGCGCGGAATCGGCCCCTGCTACGAAGATAAAATCGGCCGCCGCGGCGTGCGCATCGCCGATCTGATGAACCCTGACGCATTCCGCGCCCATTACGACTCCGTGATGACCGAGAAAGCCGAAATCGCCAAGCTGTTCGGCATCGCCGACGACATCGATTACAATTCCGTACGCGAACAGTACCTGGGCTATGCCGAGCGCATTCGTCCGATGGTGCGCGACACCGCGCTGCTGCTCGACAACGCCATCCGCGCCGGCAAATCGCTCATGTTCGAAGGCGCGCAGGGCAGCATGCTCGACATCGACCACGGCACTTACCCGTTCGTGACATCTTCGAACGCCACCGCCGGAGGCGCGTGCACTGGCGCCGGCGTCGGCCCCAACCGGATCACCGGCGTGATCGGCGTTGCGAAAGCCTACGTGACACGCGTGGGCGGCGGTCCCTTCCCCACGGAGGCGTTGAACGAATCCGGCGAGCGCATTCGGACTCGCGGCAAAGAGTTCGGCGCCGTCACCGGCCGTCCGCGCCGCTGCGGTTGGTTCGACGCGCCGCTGATGAAGTACACCTCCGTCGTAAACGGCTTTGACAGCATTGTCGTAACAAAGCTGGACGTGCTGGACGACTTCGACGAGATCCCGGTCTGCGTCGGCTATCGCATCAACGGCGCGGACATGACTGAAATGCCCGCTACCGTCGCCCAAGTGGAGAAAATCGAGCCGGTCTACAAGACCATGCCGGGCTGGAAAAGCTCGACCTTCGGCATTTCGAGTTACGAGGAACTGCCGGCAAAAGCGCGCGACTATCTGGCCTTTCTCGAAGAGTGCTCAGACGTGGAGATCGGCTGCATCTCAACCGGACCGGAACGCAATCAGACGATCGTGCGCGAAGCATCAAAACTGCGCAAGATGCTTTGAGGGCCACCGCGTTTGCACCAGGCCCCGACGGAGAGCATCTTCTCCATGCGGAGTTTGCCCGCCAGACGCTCACCGCCGCGCCTCTAACTGACCGCCTGACGCCACGCGCCGCATACCACGCGATCTGCATTAGACTTGGTCCATGATCCGCCAGATCGCGCCTGTCTTCTTCACCATGGACATTCCCGCTACCATCGCCTACTACCGCGACAAGCTCGGTTTCGAATGTCTGGGCACGTGGCAGGATCCTCCCGTCTACGCCATCATCGCCCGCGACCACCGCGCGATTCACTTTCGCTGCGCCGAGCCGCCCACACCCAATCCAGACAAGTACGCCGACGAACTTCTCGATGCCTACCTGTTCGTCGAAGATGCAGATGCGCTCTACTCCGAGTACGCCGCACGAGGAGTGGAATTCACTCGTGAACTCGCCAACATGCCCTGGCAGTCGCGGGAGTTCGTAATCAAAGATTGCGACGGCCGTCTGCTCGCCTTTGGCGCGAACCTGTAAATCATCTCATCCTTATCCGCCGGCGAAATTGTGTGTCAGACCCGAACCGGTTTCGCGAGCGGGCGCCGGCGCGCGTCCATCAGCCCGGAAGTTACCGCCACGACTGAAAAAACATCCTTCACCGCAAGGGCCGAGTGAGAGAAAATAGCCGATATGAAAAAAGCCCTGCTTCTTGTGCCCGTTCTGGCTGCTCTTTTGGGCTACGCCGCCATATCGCAAACCCCGGCCGCACCGAAACATCACGTCGTCTTCCAACTCAGCGAACCCGATGGCGCCGCCTGGAGTTCGCTTCCGTTGCACATTAACAACACGATGAAATCCCTGGCTGATGACGGCGGATCGCAAGTCGAAGTGGTGTTCTTCGGACCCGGACTCACCATGCTGACTAAATCCAGCACCGCTTATGAGGAGTCGCTGAAACAGTTATCG
>DATAUH010000294.1:0-13448 GCA_036268375.1 Bryobacteraceae bacterium
ATAATGTAAGTCGCCGGTCCATTCGGAGTAACCGGATGCGTCGCGCGGCAACTCCGGCCGTAACAGGCCATCCGCAAACAGGCGATCGAGCATTTTCTGCTTTTCGCCGGCGCGCATCGCCCACTGCTCGCGATAGGCCGCATCGTCAATTACTCCCGCCTTACGCCGCGCTTCGATGTCGGCGCCTGTCCAAAAGCCCGCCAATGTGGGTAAGTCATGCGTGGTGGAAGAGACCAGTGACTGCGTAGGATATTCGGCGCCGCTACGAAACTCGCCCTGCCGATTTTTCTCGAAGAAGAAAAGGCGGTAACTCAAGATTCCGAATCGCGCCAGGGTTTCTCGTATCTCGGGTTCAACTGTGCCCAAGTCCTCGCCGACCACCGTGACCTGGTTGCGCATGCTTTCGAGCGCCAGCACGCGCACATAATCCTCAGAGGTCTCGCGCACGTATGCGCCCTGGGTTGCATCGCAGCCATCGGGAATCCAGTAGAGGCGGAAGAGCCGCATCACGTGGTCGATGCGCAACGCGCCGCCGCGCCGGCAGTTTTTGCGAATGGATTCCGCAAACAAGCGGTATCCATCCTCACGATGTTTTTGAGAATTGGGCGGCGGGAAGCCCCAGTCCTGTCCCTGCGGCGCAAAATCGTCGGGCGGCGCGCCTACTCTGCAGCCGCCGGTGAAAAACGGCCGATGCGCCCACAGATCCGAACCGAAACGGTCGGTCGCCAGCGCCAAGTCGTGATACAGGCCGATTGAAAGCTTGCGGTCGCGCGCATGCTGCTGGGCGCCTTGCAATTGCAAGTCGATCTGCCACTGCAGCCACTCGAAAAACGTGACTTTGGGCGCGTATTTTTTCGCGAAGGCGCGCGTTTCTTCGGAATCGGGGTCTTGCAGCGCCGCGGGCCACTCGGTCCACAGCCAAAGATCGGGGTTTAGGCAGTGCAGATGATTGTCGAGGGCGCAGAAAAGCGCAAAGCGGTGAAGTAAGTCCCCTTCGCGCTCGCGAAACGCGTGGAACTCTTTGGCGACTGCGGGATCTTTGTGCGCGTCGCGTTGAAATTGCGCATACAGCAGCCACAAAAATCGCATCTTCAGGGCCGCGACGCGTTCGTATTCGACAAATTCGGCAGCCCGCAGTTCGTCGAGTTCGCGCTTCACGGATTCGGATTCGCGCAGTTTTCGAGCTTTCTCGCAGCGCCGGTACTCCGCCATGGCTTCGATGTCCAGATACAAAAAGTTCTGGTAGAAGATGCAATTCGGCAGGTATGGGCTGGTGTTGTACGGCCTGCGGTTGTGAATGGCGTGCAGCGGATTCAGCCCGACAAATGCAACGTGAAGTTCGTCCGCGGCCCAGTCGATCAGGCCGTGCAGGTCGCGGAAATCTCCGCAGCCCCAATTGCGGTCCGAGCGCAATCCGTACAGGGCGATGCAAATCCCTGCGGTGCGGCCGCCGTTCGCGAACTCCGGGTACTGGAATGCGCGCTGCGGCGCGACGATGTAGCGCGTGGCGGCTTCCGCGGAACCGCAATGGGCCGAAATATTGTGATAGCCGGGCGGCAGGCGGAGAGGCAGCCGCGCACGAACGCGCACGTAGTTGCGTCCATCGATCGAGGCCGAATCCGTCTGCTCCAGTTCGGCCGCGCGATACGTGAGTGTCTCGGTGGTTCCGTCCTCGCGCCGTACATCCAGGTGCACGGTTTCGCCCTGCGCGTCCGCAGGCAGAGAGAGCGGCAGTTCCAGATTGTCGCACTCCATCACTACAAGGGACGGCGGCGCCAGGCGTTGCCATTCGCGGCGGGCGCGTTCGGCATAAGAGCGCTCCAATTCCTCCGCATTGCCCGCTGCCCATCCCATGGCGCGCAAGATCGTCTGCTTGGCCTCTTGAGTCGTCACATGATGACGGCCGAAGATGTCCCAGTATTCCGGCTCGATTCCGCAAAGCGCCGCGGCTCGGTCGAGGAGGGATTCAAATGATGGGGAGTTCATGCGGGAAAGCTAACTTTAATTTTATCTGTGTGGCGGCGTCCCACGCGACGGCTCGTTTGGCTCATGCGAAAATAAAAGTATGGAGAAACCCCTAGCCAGCGGACCGGCAGAGCTTTTTGCACGCATTGACGATGAGGCGGTGGTGAACGCGCAATTTGCGGCCTCCGAAGGCATTGTTTTCACCACGCTTGATACCGCCATCAATTGGGCGCGCAAAAACTCCATCTGGCCGATGGCTTTCGGATTGGCTTGTTGCGCAATTGAGATGATGTCGATGTCCGCTTCGCGCTTCGACATTGCGCGTTTCGGCGCTGAAGTGTTCCGCGGTTCTCCGCGCCAGTCCGACCTGATGATCATCGCCGGGCGTGTTTCGCAGAAGATGGCGCCGGTGATTCGCCATCTGTACCAGCAGATGCCAGAGCCCAAGTGGGCTATCTCCATGGGGGCCTGCGCTACGTCTACGGGCGTGTTTAACAACTATGCCCTGATACCGGTGAATCAGGTGATTCCGATCGACGTGTATGTGCCGGGCTGTCCGCCGCGCCCGGAACAGTTGATCTATGCGCTGCTGATGCTGCAGAAGAAGATTGCAGGATCGGGCGGCACTACAAAGCAGGTTCTGAACCTGGCGTAGGGCATTCGGGTGCGGCGCGAACCTCGTTAAATTCCGAGTTCCTCTAGGCAGCGCCGCTATATATAAACACTGTGAGGGTGTTGCTGAGGCGCTGCGAAGCCCGTCCCTGCGTTCGCTTGCCTACAGCCTCACCCTTTCCAAACCGTAGTAGTTTCTCGCCTGCTCAACCCATCTGACGTTAGAAAACATACGGTCGGTAGTTCTCCGATAAGTCCTTTTGTAAGTGGTCGCCTGCATGAGGCATAGGCGTATGAGAGTTTGCTTGAACTCTCAGGCGCGGCTGAATTCGTTTCCGTGCGGCACTCGCAGCAAAAGTCAGCAAGTACCGGAGAGTTCTTAAAATGAATCGAAGATGCACGACCGTCCTACGCGCGTGCCGAAAGCTTCTGTACCTCACGCCGTTACTGGGGGCACTGAATGCGTCTCTGGTCCAGGCGCAAAGCATATTGGGCAGCAATCTTATTGTGAATAGCGATGCCGAAGCCGGCGCGGCTGGAACCGATATCGCGCATCCCGTCGCCAGTATTCCGAACTGGACGAAAGCGGGAACCGGCACGGTGACGGTGCTTCCATACACCATCACGAACTATTTAAATTCGAGCAAGCCGGCTCCGGCCACGCGCGGCTTCCAATACTTCGCCGGTGCCGGGTATCCCGCTCCCGTCACCCTCTCTCAGGACATCGATGTCTCGGCGGCGGCCTCCCTGATTGGCGGCGGCAGCGTAAAGTACACCATCTCCGGTTACCTGGGAAGCAGCAATCCGGGCGACTACTACGGTTCGGCGCAAATTGCCGTAGCCTTCAAGAATTCCGCCGGTCAGACCTTTACCACGGCCACCATCGGGCCGATTTCTTATCCAGGCAATGCCATCCTCTATCAGGAATCGATGGGCCTCGTGCCGACCGGAACGGTGAAAGTCACGGTGACGATGAGTTTCGGCGGCATCAACGGCGGGAACGGGGCCTTCGACAATCTCTCTCTGGTGCTTGCGCAACTCGATACGTCACCTGGGACGGTGCTGGGGCACAATTTGGTTATGAACCCGGGCGCGGAGGTCGGTCCGAACGCGGCGCCCTCAGCGGTGGCCCCTTATATACCCGGGTGGGCCTCCACGAGCGCCGAGACAGTAGCGCCGTACGGCGGGGCCGGTTGGGTGTCCACAACGGATCCAGGACCCGCGGATCGCGGTGTCAACGTGTTCTGCGGTATTCGCGCCGCGATTACTTCCAGCATGTACCAGGACATCGACGTAAGCGCCGCTTCGAGCCTGATCGACGCCGGAAAGGTGACTTACGACGTTTCCGCATGGCTTGGCAGGACCGCCAGTTCGCCCGGCGCCAGTCTGAAGTACACGTTCTTCGATTGGTCGACCACGCCGCGCCAATTGGCTCCGACGGCCCAATTGATTGTCGCCCAGGTTCCTGGAAGCGGTTTGGTGAATTCGTCCCACGGCGATGTTCTTCCTGCCGGCACTCGACGCGTTCATATCGAAGTCGATTTACCGGCCAATGGAGCCCTCGCCGATAATGTCGGCTTTATCCTGGCAGCGCCTTCCGGCCCGCCCGTAATCACTCCCGGCGGGATCGTCAGCGCGGGCGCCTTCGGCGGTTTTACGGCAATCGCTCCCGGTTCCTGGATTGAAATCTACGGCGCTAATCTTGCGAGCGCGGTTCAAAACTGGGCGGGCTCGGACTTTGTGAACGGAGTCGGACCGACGGCATTGGGCGGCGTCACGGTATCGATTGGCGGCGCGCCTGCCTATATCGATTACGTCAGCCCAGGGCAAGTGAATGCGCTGGTGCCGTCGAACGCGCAGACGGGCGCCGTTCAAATCACGATTACCAATGGGAACGGCGTCAGCGATGGCTACGGCATTTACGTCAACCCAATGGAGCCGGGATTGCTCGCGCCCGGAAATTTCGTCGTGGGCGGGAAGCAATACGTCGCCGCGCTGCTTTCCGATGGCACATTTGCCCTGCCTGTCAACGCGATAACCGGCGTCCCATCGCGGCCGGCCAAACCCGGCGAGACGGTCACGATTTACGGCGTCGGCTTCGGTCCGGTGAGCGGGGGATTCACCGCGGGCACAATCGTTACGGATCAAAATGTGCTGATGACTTCGCTGCAGATGCAATTCGGCTCGGCGAATGCGGTTTTGTCGTATCAGGGTTTGGCTCCCTCCTTCACCGGCCTGTACCAATTCAATGTGACGGCGCCGAGTGGCGCAACCAACGCCGCCACAGCTCTCTCCTACACGCTCGGTGGCACAAAAGGCAGTCAGAGTCTGTACATCGCCACGGGAAATTGAACCTTGTCGCGGTTTCGAGATTTTGACGCGCTCCGAAACCGCGCACCCGGGTCTGGCCGTGCACTGCCGGCGCGCAGAAAAAGTCTGAACAAATCGCCCGGCGGGGGATTATTAATCTGAGGCAGTAAAATCAGAATCGATGCCCTTCCGTCTCACAGGCGAAAGCGTTCTCGCTCTCTGGCGCGCTCCCGCAGGCGCGATTGAGAGTGCGCCGGCGCGCCCGGAAGACGTTGTTATTGGTCTGTTCGATCGGTTTCGCGATCCGCTGCTGCGTTATCTGCTCACCTTCGGCCTTGGCATCGCGGATGGAGAGGAAGTCATGCAGGAGACATTCCTGCTTCTTCACCAGCACATTCAACAGGAAAAGAGCCGCGCCAATCTCCGCGGTTGGATCTTCCGCGTGGCGCACAATCTGGCTCTCAAACGCCGTTACCGTATGCTGCGCGAGGACGGCGCGTTGACCTGTTCCCCTGTTGAATTGACCGCCGACTCGGCTCCCGATCCCGAAGCCCAGGCGGTGGCCAGCCAGCGCGAAGAGCGGCTGGTCGCGATACTTTCGGTGCTGCCCGAGGTGGACCGGAGGTGCCTTGCGCTCCGCGCCGAGGGCCTGCGCTACCGTGAAATTGCGGCAACGCTGGACATCTCTCTCGGCTCCGTCTCGATATCTCTGGCGCGGTCTCTGGCGCGCATGTCGCGCGCCGTCGAACGGTGATTCTATGCTGCCGGACCAATCGCATCTTTCCGATGAACGCCTGCTGATGGAGCTCGATGGCGAACTTTCGGGCAAAGAGCAGTCCGAAGCCCGCGCGCATTTGGCTGCCTGCTGGCAATGCCGCGCCCGCCGCATGGAGATGGAGAGAGCTATTGCGGACTTCACGAGCGCGCATCGCAGCGTTACCGATGCTCAACTGCCACCGGCGACGGCGCCGCGCGCCAGGCTGCGCGCGCAACTTTCGTCGGTCACGCCAACCCGGCGGCCATTCGTGTCGCGATTGCGACTCGCGCGCGCAGCGGCAGCGATCACGGTCGCGGCACTGTTCGCCTTCTTCCTGGTTAGTCGCGCGCGCATTCCAGCCGCGAAAGCCGCGGTGATTTCGAGCCCCGACGCTCGTCTGACGCCTGGCGCCGCTACGTTGGCCAACGTACAGGCCGTTTGCTCCGAAGCCAACGTGAAGAACAAGTCGGTTCCGCCAGCGATGCGCCAGGCTGTGTTCGCCGAATACGGTCTGATGCGCGTGGAGCCTCGCGCTTACGAGGTGGATTATCTCGTCACGCCGGCGCTAGGCGGGGCGGATGATTTACGCAACCTGTGGCCTCACTCTTATTCCGCTGTCTGGAATGCGCGCGTGAAAGACGCGTTAGAAGATCGACTGCGCGACATGGTCTGCGGCGGCCGGTTGGATCTGGCGGAAGCGCAGCGCGAAATCGCCGTCGACTGGATCGGCGCTTACAAGAGATACTTCCACACGGAGCAACCGATCGACGGCCGGTAGCCTGCCGTTTCCAGCAGAGCTCCGGCCGTGGACTGAACGGTCCTATATTTTTGCGGCCACGCTCTTGGCTTGCAGGAACAGCAACAGGTAGTCGGGGCCGCCGGCTTTCGAATCGGTGCCTGACATGTTAAATCCGCCGAAGGGGTGCGCTCCCACCATCGCGCCGGTGCACTTGCGGTTCAGGTACAGGTTACCGACATAGAACCGTTCACGCGCGTCCTTCAGGTGCTTCGGGTTGTTGGAGTAAACTGCGCCCGTGAGGCCGTATTGCGTGTCGTTCGCGAGCTCCAGCGCATGCTCGAAATCGTTCGCCTTCGTGATCGCCAGCACCGGGCCGAAAATCTCTTCCTGGAAGATGCGCGCCTTGGCGTCGACATCCGCAATCACCGTGGGCGGGATGTAATATCCGCCTTGCGGCGCGGCTGTATCGCCCGCGACCAGGCGACCTTCCTTTTTGCCGGCTTCGATGTACTCCAGAATGGTCTTGCGCGCGCTCTCGCTGATCACCGGGCCCATGTAGTTGCCGGCTTCATCCGTCGGACCGACCTTGATTGTTTTGACCTTGGCCGTTACCTTCTCGACGAACTCATCGTAGATTTTTGCGTCAACGATCGCGCGGGAGCACGCCGAGCACTTCTGTCCCTGATAGCCGAACGCCGACGCTACAACGCCTTCGACGGCTTTCTCGAGATTGCTGTCCGCGTCGACGACGATCGCGTCCTTGCCGCCCATTTCCGCCACTACCCGCTTGATCCAGATCTGTCCGGGCACGGTTTTCGCCGCGAGTTCATTGATGTGCAGGCCCACGTCGCGCGAGCCGGTGAAAGCGACGAACCGCGTCTTCGGATGTGACACCAGCGTATCGCCCACGGCGGCGCCGCTGCCGGTCAACAGAGTGACCGACCGTTCGGGGAAGCCGGCTTCGAGCAGAGCTTCGGCAAACTTTGCCGCAATTGTCGGCGTTTCACTCGACGGTTTGATGATCGCGGTGTTGCCCGTTACCAGCGTCGCAACCGTCATGCCTGCCAGAATCGCCAGCGGGAAGTTCCATGGTGGAATCACGATGCCCACGCCGAGCGGGATGTAGACCATCTCGTCGTGCTCGCCGGGCATCTGGACTACTTGTTGCGGGCCGGCCAGGCGCATCATTTCGCGCGCGTAGTATTCACAGAAATCGATTGCTTCCGCGGTTTCGGCTTCGGCCTCGATATATGTCTTGCCGGCTTCGAGTACCAGCCAGGCGTTGAATTCGAACTTGCGGACGCGTAGAATGCGCGCGACATCCAGAGTCATGCGAATGCGCTCTTCCGCCGGCGTGCGGCTCCATTGCGGGAAGTAGGCGTAGGCCTCTTCGACCGCGCGTTTGGCCAATTCGGCCGTAGCCTTGTGATGCACGCCCACCACTTCGGATGTCTTCGAAGGATTCAGGGACGTCAACTTGTCGCCCGTGGCGATCGATTCGGCGCCAATGCGAAGCTCATATTCGCGGCCAAGCTGTGTGCGGACCTTCTCCAGCGCCAATTCCATCCCGCGCCGGTTAGCGGCGTCGGAAAAATCGGCATAGGACTCATTGCGGAATTCAGATAGGGTAGCGGTTGCCATCACTTCTATGTTGGCACACGGCCAGGTCAGATCACGCGCTGTCCGGCCGGTTTCATGTCATATCCGCCGATGCTTTCCAACTCTCGCCGGAAGCGCGCGCGATTCAGCGTGTCGAGCAGCGCCTGCACCGCCGGTAGATCCAGATGCTGGCGGCGAATTACAAGGTCGTAGCGCTCGCTCACCAGGGGCGTAAAGCTCAGGCCATAGATCCGCGCCGAGACTCCAGTGGCGATGCAGCAATCGGCGGCGCCGGTTCGCACCTGCCACGCCGCGGCTAAATGTCCCGGGGCCGTCTGCGCATAGCCTTTCACTCGCGAAGCCTCGATGTGGGCGCGCTCCAGGCTGGAATCGAGCAGCAAACGGCTTCCGGCCCCGGCTTCGCGATTAATCAGTTTTACGTCGGGCCGCGCCAGGTCTTCGATAGAGCGGATCTGCTTCGGATTGCCCGGCGCGGTCACGATGCCTTCCTCCCAAAGCGCAAATGAAATCACAGCAACTGAGTTTTTCGGAAACATGCGCGTGATGGCGGGCACGTTCGATTCCCCGCTCGGCTCGTCACGCAGATGTGCGCCCGCGATGTGTACGCAGTTCGACTTCAAAAGCTCCAGCGCTTGTGAACTGTTTCGATGGGCCAGCACCAGTTCTACTCCCGCAGCCTGCGTATGGCGCGCCAAAATGGAAATGCCCGGGTCGCACCCCGCGATCAGAATGCGGTTCTCGAACGTCGGGTCGTCGAAGTGAATTTCGACATTCAACTTTCCCGCTTCTGTCGGGCGCGCCGCCGCGATCGCGTCGCTTGCGGGAATATACCAGGGCACGGGGGAGGGCGGCGAGGCGATCAGCCGGTTGGCCACTCGGCACAACTGCACCGGTTGCCCCGCTTCCAAATCGTCCGAACCGGGCAGCAGCGCCGCTTGCGCACGTTTGAGCGCCGGGGGTTCGGGGTCCGGTAGCGTAAAGAGCTCTTCGACGGTGGATGCGAGTTCGCGCGCCAAGCGAAGCGCTACGGCCGTGTTCGGCACGTAACTTCCCGCTTCGATCGCATAGATCGTCTGGCGCGAGACGCCCGCCGCCTTCGCCAGCGCCACAGCCGAGATGCCGCGCTGCTGCCGAAGCGCTCCGAGCCGGTTCAGGACCTCCACAGGTCCCAACCTAACATGCTGCGTCCGGCGGCCTTATTCCTGCCGCAGCGCTATCACAGGGTCCACGCGCGACGCTCTTCGCGCAGGCGCCGCGCATGCTGTTAGCGACACTGCCGTCACCAGCGCAATCACTCCGATGTAAGTCGGAAGATCGGTTGGCGCGACGTTCACCAGCAGGCTCGCGAAGGCGCGGCCCACGACTAAGCTCAGCCCCACACCCACAACTGCGCCGATCGCCGTGACCAGCAGTCCGTCGCGTAGAACGCCAGCCAGAATGTCGCCTGATCCCGCGCCCAGTGCCAAGCGGATTCCGAACTCGCGCGTGCGCCGCGCGGTGTGAAATGCCACCACAGCATAGAGACCGATCGCGGCCACGATGAGCGAACCGACCGAGAAGAGCGCCAGCAGCGTTGCGATCAGAATTTGCGGCGCGTTTTCGGTTGCGATCTCCTGCTGCATCGTGCGTACGGATGAAACTGGCACGCGCGCGTCGACTTCACGCACTGCGGAGCGGACTGCTCGCGCCGCCGCGGTTTCATCCGTCGCGTAGCGTACATATAAGACGCGCACGCCACTGTTCGATCCGATTTGCCGCTCGGGAAGAAACAGAAAGTTGGATTGTCCCGACTGTGGACGAGTCATCGCGGCATCTACCGTGACGCCAACCACCTGTTGCGGAGCGCCGAACACAACTACTGTTCGTCCCAGCGGATTTTCGCCGGGCCATAGCGTGTCGGCCAAGTGATGATTGATCACCGCCACTCGTCGCGATGCCGTGACGTCGTCGGGTTCGATGCCGCGCCCTTCAAGGACGGGCACGCCTAGCGTTTCGAGTAGCCGCGGGCCCGCATTCATTCCGGAGGTCCGAACTATTGCCGAACTGCCCTCGGTGGTCACGAGGCCTCCCCAGCCGCCCATATTTGTTGGCGGGACTGCGCTGGCGTACGACACGCCGCGCAGCCCCGGTAGTGCTGCGATTCGCGTGCGCAGGCGCTCCAGAAGCGCTGCCGCGCCGCGTTCCTCAGGCGCCGCACCGGAGGTGTTGATGTTGAACACCAGCAAGTGATCCGGTTTGAAGTGCAAATCGGAGGTCCCAATTAAATAGAGCGAACGAGATGCCAAGCCCGCGGCCGTCAGCAGCACGACGCACAATGCAAGCTGCGCGCCCGCAAGAACATTCGCCAGGATCGACCGTCCGGCCGCCACGCCATGCTCGCCTGCTTTCAACCACGGCAGAATCTGTTGCCGCCATGCTCTTAGCGCCGGCGCTGCTGTGAATGCGAGTGCGCTTAGCGTGGCCAGGATCAGCGCGTAGACTGCCACCGCCGAATCGGGTGAGAAGTCCGGCTCAAAATCCACGCCGGGTCCCGGTTTCGGGATCAGTTTCACGATCGCCCGAGTAGCCCACTGCGCGAACAGCCAAGACGCGGCTGCTCCGGTGAGTGAGATCGCCAGACCCTCCGCGAAGAGCAGGCGCAGGATGCGAGAGTGCGCTGCGCCCAATGCTCGTCGCACCGCCATTTCGCGCTGCCGGGCGACCGATCGCGCCAACATCAGATTCGCGACATTTGCGCATACCACCAGCAGCGTGAGCAATCCTACAACGCTCAGCGCGCGCATGAAGAGGCGGGCCTGCGCGCTCTGCACCGGGCTGAATGCGGAGGCGGAATACTCGGCGATTTCCGGTATGCGGCCTCTTTGAATCTCGGGATAGGCAGCTTGCAGGTCCGCGCCCAGCCGGTGAATCTCTGCGCGCGCCTGGGAAAGCGATGCGCGGGGCGCAAGCCTGCCGATGATGTCGAGTGACGCTGCTCGCGGTTCGTCGAGTTCGCGCGTATGCGAACACCGCCGCTCGTAAGCTTCGAGCGGTACGCCAATTTCGAAATTCGGCGCGAAACGCGATCCGCGAAAACCCTCAGCGGTCACACCGATGACAGTGACTGGGCAGCCGTTCAACAGGACGGTGCGCCCGAGAATGTCGCCGGCTCCGTGGAATTCGTTTTGCCAGGTGGGATACGCCAGAACTGCGACGAGTCCGGCCCTGCCATGCGCTTCGTCTGTGGTGAATGCGCGGCCACGCGCCAGGCGCACGCCCAAGGTTTCGAAAAAGTTTTCCGTTACGCGCTGGCCCCGCAATTCATAGCTGCCGTCCGGCAGCGTCATGGTGAAGAAACCGAAGCGCGCGGCCGCGATGGGGCGCACGGTTTTGGATTCGTTGGAGTATTCCAGATACTCCATGAAACTGCCTTCGGGCTCTTCGGGGTGTCCGTTGACGCTCACGCCGAAACTCACCAGCCTCTTTCCGTTCACGCCCGCCGCGGGCTTAGTAAGGATCCCGTGAATCAGCGAATAGATTGCGGTGTTGCCGCCGATGCCCAGCGCCATTAGAACGACGGCGGCTGCGCTGAAGCCGGGAGCTTTAATGAGTGCGCGAAAGCCGAGCGCCAGGTCCTTCGCGGATTGCTCCATGCGCGTTGCGAAGGAAATCGGCTCGCTCGGCACGAATGGCGTGTCGTCGATATAGGCTTCGCGGCCGCCCGATTGTTCCAGGTTGAGCGTCATCAGATCGCCCGCGGGCGTCTCTTCGAAAACTACCTTTTCGTGTGGCGATGCCGCCAAACGCTGCGTGCGCCACCAAGTCCAGAGGGCCGCGATTGTCAGCAACGCGGTGAGGATGATCGCGCCGCCTTGTGCGCGCAAGGCGGCATGTTCAACGCGCACTCCGGTGTCGCAGAGGAACAGGAAGAGGATCCCGTACATCCCCAGTTTCACTTTCAGGTTCGCTTTGCCTGGCAGGTAGGCGCAGGCGAAGGGTATCTTGCGAAACCGTCTCATGGACGAGAACACCAGAATCGCGCCGAGCAGCGCCAGTGTTACGAAGTGCCCCCACGGTTTC
Source organism: Bryobacteraceae bacterium (assembly GCA_036268375.1). GTDB lineage: Bacteria > Acidobacteriota > Terriglobia > Bryobacterales > Bryobacteraceae > PALSA-243. The sequence goes on from DATAUH010000294.1 coordinate 12,063, forward strand.
GGCCCTGGCCAGAAAGCGAGGTAGATTCCAACCGCTGCCAGCCACATCGGCAACACGGCCACGGCCGCGAGCGCTTTACGGGCGGAGGAAAAGTAGGCCCGCGGGCTGTGAACGGAGGTGATGCGGAAGATCCAATTTGCGGGCAGCGCGATCGGTAAGGCGAACACCGCTCGGGCGCCGACCACGGCAAATACCATCATCACGACGCTCGGAATCAGCAAAGAAACTTCGCTGTCGCTACTGCGCGCGCTCCCATATAAGAAGCTCTTCAGGTACGCCATTGAGATCGCAAGTCCGATTCCGGCGTAGATGGCCAGAATCAATCGATGCTGCCGGCTTCGCGCAATCGTTCGCGCGGTAAACAGCACGATCGCTCGGTCGAGCGGCTCTGCAAACAGGCGTTCCGCCGCCGTTTGCAGCCACCGCGAGGCGGGCCGCGAGCGATCCTGCGGTGCAATGTCCGGCTGTTCCACGATGCGCCGCATTCCGCGTTGGTAAGTGAGCACATAAGTCCCTGCGGCCAGCCCCAGCACGATCGCAAGCGCAACTACCGCGCGCACCGCGAGCGGCGCAAAGATCGGATGCATGGAACCGTTCAGCATCTGGAAGAGCCCGAGGAACCAATACGTCGGGATTGCATGGATCAACAGTTGATTTCGCGGCGCGGTGAGCCCGTTTACGGTCGCGAATGGCGGTTTTAGAAAGAACACGCCCAAGATCGCGAAAAACGCCGCTATCTGCAGAAAATTCGACACGCGTTGAAATAGCCGGTAACTCAATAACTGCGCAGCCACGCCCTGCAGTGCCAGCATGGCGCTAGAAACGAATGTTGCCGCCGCGATCATCGTGACGAAATACGCCGCCAGCGATCGTAAGAATCCCAACAAACCGGCGTTCGCACCGATCACAACCGGGTAGCCAAGCCCGGTAAACGCGTTGATTGCAAATACGCTCACACCGAGCGATGTCGCGAGCGCCGCCACCTTCGCGCGGCAGATGGTGGCGGCCGAAACCGGCAGCGTACCCAGCACAAGCGCGTCCCGGCGATCCGGCAAAACCGCGTTCCACGCCAAAACAGTGAACATGCCAGCGATCGCCATCGTTACGCCGATTAAGAACTCTTCGTCGAGCCACGCCAGCGTCATCAGGCGTGCGTGTGGCAACAGCGACGTGCCGTACCGCGGAACCAAGTAAACCGTCAGCACGAAACTCAGCGCGCCGAGCATGGCTGCGAACTGTCCTAGCAACGCCTGTAGCTCGCCGCGCGCGGAGAGCACGTCGAGATCGATCATGCGCGAGAGAAAGTCACGGTACAAGACGCGAAACTGGCGCTTACGATCAGGGAGAAACATAACTCGGTTATCGTTATATCGGAAACCGAGTGAC
>DATAUH010000295.1:0-9230 GCA_036268375.1 Bryobacteraceae bacterium
TTCAGGGAAACGCATTTGAATCTCGCAAAGGCGCAAAGCTCGCAAAGAAAGGCAGGAAAAAGGCTGCGCGGGTCGTCGCGGATTGCGATGTTTTTATTAATCGGACATGGAAAATACCTCCGAATTTATAAGTAGCAGGCGGGGTTGAGGAGGGCGGGAGTTGAGATTTGTAGGTGCTTGAGGAGTGGGGAGATATTGATTTTCAGAAGTTGTGATGGCGATTGCGACGGGGTCCGAGTTCAGGGAAACGCATTTGAATCTCGCAAAGGCGCAAAGCTCGCAAAGAAAGGCAGGAAAAAGGCTGCGCGGGGTTCTTTGGTACGCCGAGAACGGCGCCGTGGTTAGGGGCGTCGCGGATTGCGATGTGTTTATTAGATCGGACATGGAAAAATACCTCCGATTTTATAGGTAGCAGGCGAGGTTGGGGACGGCGGAGGTTGGATTTGTAGGTGATTGAGGAGTGGGGAGATATGGATTTTCAGAGGTTGTGAATGGCGATTGCAACGGGGTCCGAGTTCAGGGAAACGCATTTGAAGCTCGCAAAGGCGCAAAGCTCGCAAAGAAACGCAGGAAAAAGGTGGCGCGGGGTTCTTTGGTACGCCGAGAGCGGCGCCGTGGTTAGGGGCGTCGCGGATTGCGATGTGTTTATTAGATCGGACATGGAAAATGCCTCCGATTTATACGTAGCAGGCGGGGTTGAGGAGGGCGGGGGTTGAGATTTGTAGGTGCCTGAGGAGTGAGGAGATATAGATTTTCAGAAGTTGGGATCGGCAATTGCAACGGGGTCCGAGTTCAGGGAAACGCATTTGAATCTCGCAAAGGCGCAAAGCTCGCAAAGAAAGGCAGGAAAAAGGCTGCGGGGGGCGTCGCGGATTGCGATGTTTTTATTAAATCGGACATGGAAAATACCTCCAAATTTATAAGTAGCAGGCGGGGTTGAGGAGGGCGGGGGTTCAGATTTGTAGGTGCTTGAGAAGTGGGGATATATAGATTTTCAGAAGTTGCGATCGGCGATTGCAACGGGGTCCGAGTTCAGGGTATTTGTAATCTCGCAAAGGCGCGAAGCTCGCAAAGAAAGCAGGAAAAAGGCTGCGCCGGTTCTTTGGTACGCCGAGAACGGCGCCGTGTTGGGGGGCGTCGGCAAAATCGGCGGTTGAAAAATAGAAGGCAGAGGCCTTGAGTCAGACGGTTCGCGGTGGTGGATTGGGGCGATTACGCTCTATGGGAAAGCGGGGCGAGCGAGACTAGCGCCAATCCCATCGCGAACAGGACCAGCATGAGTCCGAGCAGAGCCTTGATCCTGGCGTCGCCGCCGCGAAATTCTTTCCATACCAGGATGCCCCATAACGCGCTGATCAGAGTCGAGCCTTGGCCCATGGCGTAACTTACGGCCGGTCCTATGTGAACGCTGTCGGCGCTTGCGGCTACAAAGGATGCCACGCCGCCCATGATCCATATTGCGCCGCCGAGGAAACCCATCAGGTGCACCGACGGGCCGCCACGGAAGTAATCCATGAGTTCGACCGGCTCTCCCTGTAGCGGCAGATTCATGAAGAAGAGGTTGAATACGAAGGTCGAAGAGAAGATACCTACGGCGAATACCACCGCTACCGAATATGGCCCCAGTCCCACGTCACCTTGTTTGGCTTTTTCGACGAGTGGATAGAAACAGCCCATGAGCACGCCGCTAAAGAGCGCAATGACGATGCCTTTGACGGCGACCGGACGCCGCGTGCTGCGCGCCCGGCCGGCTTTGGCTTCCTCTTCATGGCGTATGTCGGAGATGAACTTATAAGCCGTCGAACAGACCAGGATCGCGGCGACGATCAAGAGGCAACCGCCAAAGATCATGCCGGGGTTACCCTCCGGCTTGATCACATAGTTGGAGATTACTCCGATAATTAGCGCGAGGCCGATACCTACGGGAAAAGCGACGGCCATCCCGGATATCGCGATCGCGCCCATCAGCAGCATGTTAGCCAGATTGAATACGACGCCGCCCAGAAAGCCGAATAACCATTGGCGCTTTCCGGCATGGAACATATCGTCCACAAAGGTGAAGCCATCGAAACCCATGCTGCCCAAAGTGAGCGCAAGGATCAGCGCAAATACGAGCACGCCCACGGAGAAATCGAAGTAATAAAGCTCAAATCGCCACTTCGAAACCTTGTATGTGTTCGCCCAGGAACCCCAACACAGCATGCTGAGGATCATTACAAGGAGCGCGACCACGTAGGTTTGGGGCAGTATCATCGGGGATGTCCGACTAGTGACTGTACAATGCGGCATTTCCTCCGTCAACTTGGAGAACCGGCGCTATCTCATCAGGTAAACACCTATGGTCGAGTTATTCGCGGCGGCTGGCCGGGGGACTGACGGATGTGGACGGGGAGAGCGTTGGCGGGACGACCATCGGCGGAGCAGTCGGGGAGCGGCGTTACGGAATAGTAGTTCAATCCGTAGCGCCAACTGCGGTCGATTCTTTCGACGCAGGTCTCGGAGAGGCGCGGCTGGACTTCGCGCCAGAGCTCGCGACTGAAGAATTTCGCGCCCATTTCGACTTTTAGATATACGATTCCGAGGGTGGCGGCGGAGGCCAAGCTCGCGACGGCGGCGAGCCGTTTGGCGCGCGCGTCAAGAAACCACGCTGCAGCGGCCGCAGGTAGCGGGAGCAGCCACATGAGGCTGAATGCGGGACGCGCGCCGTGCGCAATACCGCCGATATCCACCAGCGGCGCAGCCACTGCAAACGCCGCGGTGAACAAGGCCGTCATGAGGAGCGCCGGGCGAATCCTTCGCGCTTCGGCGACGGCAATTCCTGAAAGCCCTGCAAACGCCGGGAGGGCAGGCAGTATATAGCCGGGCAGTTTGTTGACGGACAGCGAAAAGAAGACGAGCGGCCACAACGCCCAGAGCAACAGGAAGCGGCGACGGGAGTCCGCCGCGCGCGCATTTGCGGCCACGAGAACCAGCAGTGGGGTCCACGGAATGAACAGGACCGCCAAGACCGGGATGTAGAACCACCAGGGCTGGCCGTGCTGTAACTCGGGACTGGTGAACCGGCCGAGGTTATGTTTCCAGAAGAACTCGTCGATAAAGACGCGGCCGTTTTTCCAGTAACAGAGGAGATACCAGGGCGCGGCGACCGCCAGAAATGGGGCCAGCGCGCGGGGCCTCAGCCAATCCAAAAGATCACGCCAGCGCAGAGCGAGCGGAGCGGCGAGGACGATGCCGATGGGGCCTTTGGCTAAGACTGCGGCTCCAAAGAGCGCGGCCGCGACGGGCAACAGGCGAGTGTCGCGCTTCGAAATCCAGGGAATCGAGAGCAGCATCGCGGCTGCAAAGGTGGCGGAGAGTGGAATGTCTGTCACGCCCGATTGGCTGTAGAGGCACCAGCCGGCGGAGGTAGCGAGAATCAGCGTGGAGGCCCAGGCGATCATGCAGGAGAACTCGCGCCAGAGCATCCACCAAAACAGTCCGAGAAACGCGAGGGAGAGTAGCGCAACGGGGAGGCGCGGGGCGAGGTCCGGACTGAGGCCGGAGCGAAAGCCGGCGGCGATCATCCAGTAGAGAAGCGCAGGCTTTTCAAACCACGGAGTTCCCCAGAGACGCGGAGTGATCCAATCGCCGGTACGCGCCATGTCGTGGCCTATGCTCGCGTAGCGCGGTTCGTCAGGGCCGATCACGCCGGCGGCGGAAATCCCGAAGAAGTAGAGAAAATACGCCAGGGGCAGCGCCAGCCAGAGCAGGCGCGGCAATCGGCTGGACATTTCTCTTATTTTAGCTGGTGGCGGCGGAGGGCGACTGGTTAGTTGGGAGAGATGTTTGGCCGCTTGGGGCAAAGGATGCTTTGATGGCGCGAGGGTCGAGGAACGGGGCTCCGTCCGCCGGTCCTGGGTTTGCGCGTGATAACTTCCGATCGGCGCGTTTAACCGGCTAATCTCTGCCCGATCTCACGCGATGGCGCAGCGGCTCACGCAACGCCTACACAGAACCATTCTGCACAATGAAGGTGCGGCTAGCAAAGGATCAGTGTGGCAGTTGGTCGCTGATCTTAAAAAGGCTGCCCTGACGACGCTTCATGAGCACGCCAGGTAAGACAACTCGATCGAAAAAAGAATGAAGGCCTATCAATCGGACGCTGAGGCTTTCGTCTAAGTGCGGGTCTAGGCGAAGGATTAGCCGGTATAAAAGCGTGATCCGCTCGGGACCGGCGCGGCGGTACTCGTGGGATAATTGGCGCGACTCAGTAGTCTGGTATGAGCTTGCCCAGCCCACGTACGAATGCCGGTGGCGGCTGTCCTTCAGACCTAGCGCCAGATGCAATTCGAGACCATGTCGCCCGTATCCTGGTCACGCGGGGATTCGCCAAGTCCGAGCGCCTCAAGCGTTTTCTTTCGTTCACGGTTGAGCGATTTCTTGCCGGTGATACGGACAACCTCAAGGAATACACGATCGCCCTTGAGGTATTTGACCGCAGCCCGGACTACAACCCAAAAATCGATGCCGTGGTACGAGTGGAAGCACGTCGCCTGCGCTCGCGCCTCGAGCAGTATTACGCAACCGAGGGGATTCACGATCCCCTCCGCATCCAGTTTCCCAGTGGTACCTATGTGCCGCTGATTCGCCGAACTGACCTACCGTCCGGCGTGGAACCGGGGCTTCTCGTCCAGCGGGTACGCCGGCGTTGGGGTGTGCTCCTCGGTGGTCTCGTCATTGTCGCGATAGCAGTTGTTTATTCCCGAATGACCCTGCATAGTCATCGCCCGACCGGAATCGTCCGATTGGTCAAAGATTCGATGGCGGCATTCGACCCCGGCGTTTCGCGTGATGGGCGAATGCTTGCTTATGCCAGCGACCAATCCGGCAACGTCGATCTTTGGGTACGCCGGTTCGATACCGGCGAGGTGCGACGCCTCACTAGCGATCAGGGCGTGGACTCCTCACCAGACTTCTCTCCGGATTCTTCCAAAATTGTGTTCCGGTCTGAGCGGAATGGTGGCGGGGCGTACGTGATCGCGGTCGCGGGCGGGCTGGAGCGCCTGATTGTGCCACTGGCGAGATCGCCGAAATATTCTCCAGACGGCAAGCGGATCGCCTACTGGACAGGTGAAGCGCACCATTTTGAAGGCAAGACGTTCATCGTTCCATCGGCGGGCGGGGAAGCTGTTCGTGTGGGCGCCGATCTTGCAGATGCTAAACGGCCCGTATGGTCTTCCGATGGACGTGCCCTGCTTGTTTACGGAAGCCGGGCTTCGCCAACCGACGGGGGCGCCGTCCCCGGCCCCATGGACCTGTTTCTTGTACCTATAGATGGCGGCGCCGCTCGAGAAACCGGGTGGACGGCCGCACTGCAGCGCGCGAACCTCTCGTCCGAAGGGCCAGTCTCGTGGGACGGCGAGGTTCTTCAGTTTTCTGGGACCGCGGGGCCCACCAACAACTTGAGCGGCCTCTCCCAGGGGGTTGCGAATCTGTGGCGAATACGCTTACCGCAGCATCGTGGGCGGGTGGAAGGGCAGCCCCAACGGGTAACGTTCGGCGCCGCGCTCGAACAAAGTTCAGTGCTGCTACCCGGCGGCGGTGCGATTCTTGCCAGCACCCACTACACCCTGTCCGCCTTCGAGGTTGCATTGGACCGAGGCGACCATACCCTGGGTTTGTTCCGCCCATCGTTCTCAGGCGCCGGATCGTATCTTTGGCCCCGTCTCTCGCGTGATGGTTCCACGCTCGTGGCGGTATCGGACCGATCCGGGCAAATCGACATCTGGCTGAAAGACCTACGTACTGGTGAAGAGCGGGCCCTTACCAGCACCACTGCGATGGAGCGAGAGCCGCAGATTTCGAGCGATGGCGCCACGGTTTTTTTCGGCATCCGCGAAGGTCCGCTGTACCCGATGTACAAGGTGAACGCACGGGGAGGTGAGCCGCAGAAAGTGTGCGCCGACTGCGGATCGCTAGCCGACATCTCCCCGGACAACAATCATGTGCTTTACCACAGGGGTGACCCTTGGTCTGCCTACACTCTGAATTTAAGCACAGGGAACCGAACCCTGACCGCAGGCCATCAACACCGCACGTATTCCAGCCGTTTCTCGCCCGACGGCAAGTGGATCGCGTTCCAGACCGATACGGGTCGCGACGAGGAGCCGCGACAGATCTGGGTGGCGCCCTTCGTGTCCGACCATATCAGCCCGGAGTCCGAATGGATAGCGATTAGCGACGGCGTCCAGCGGGATTTCGCCCCTTGCTGGTCGGCGGATGGAGCGATACTGTATTTCCTCAGCGATCGCGACGGCAATCGTTGCATCTGGGCAATGCGCTTGAACCGACAGACCAAACATCCCATGGGCGACGCATTTCCCGTGGTTCACCTCCATCGGATGGCGACACATATCCCGTTGGAAATCGGCGCCAGCGTCTTTGGCATCTCGGCGGGCAACGGCCACCTGATCTTCGGCGCAATGGAGCTAAGCTCCGCGATTTATCGTGTGGACGGCCTGAAATAACGCCTCCTTACGTCCAGCTTACGCCGCCCTAACTCCCACTTACTCCGTCACTTCCGTCCATACTTGGCAAGTCGCTGAAGGGACCTCTTTTATGTCTTCCGTACGCATTGGTCTGGCCGCAACACTTGCCGTATTGTTCGGGGCGTTGAATTTGGCGGGCGCGAACGCCCAAATCCTCGATGCCATCCGTGCCGATAACGGCGAGCGGGTTCGAACCGTTCTCGCCAATGGCGGCGACCCCAACTCCGTGGATTCGAATCAGGTGTCTGCCCTCATGTATGCCGCGCTTTACGCCAGTCCTCGCGTGATCGAACAACTGCTCCGCGCGGGAGCCGATTTTAAGTATCGGGACCCAAACGGAGTCACCGCCTTGGTCTTGGCCGCCCATTCCTACGAATCTGCGAAGATTCTCATCGGCGCCGGCGCCGATGTGAATGCAAAGTCCAAGATCGGCGTAACCCCTTTCATGACGGCGGCGGCTTATCCAGGAAACACGGCGCTGCTACGGTTGATGCTCGAAAAGGGGGCGGATACCAAGGCTTCGGCGTTGGGCGCCACGGCGCTCACCCTCGCGGTCCTTACGGGGGATGCGGACAACACTGCCTTGTTGCTTGAGAGCGCGGCCGACCCGAATACGGCTGGTCCAGGAGGGCTTTCTGCGCTCCACCTTGCCGTCATGCGCGGAGACCGTCGTATGGTCCAGCTGCTTCTCGATGCCGGCGCCAAGGTCACGGCGCGAACGTCAAACGGCGAGGACATTCTCGAACGATATGGATTCTGGAACGATCCGGCTCTGGTCCGGATGTTGTTGGAACGAGGGATCAACCCTGCCATAAAAGACGCGAGGGGCCACAACGCCGTGCTTTTCGCGGCCGCTTCAGACACGGTTACGCCGGAGGTTTTCGCCCTGTTGTTGAAGGACGCGCCGCCGTCCGATGCCAGGACGGCCTACGGCGATGACGCGCTTCAAATGGCCGCGCGACGGGGCGATGAACGCATTTCGAAAATGCTCGGGGGGACCATCCCGCCCAGCGAAGCGCCGATATTTCGCGATGTCCAATCCGGGCCTGCGCAGATTCGCACAGCAGCCCTTCGCGGCCTGGATCTGTTGGCAACGACGGGGCCTTCCGTGGTCAAGCAAAGAGGATGCTTCTCATGCCATCACCAAGGACTGCCTTCACTCGCTGGCTGGTATGCACGCCGAGCGGGCATCGACGCCGCGAAGATTGCAGAAACTAATCGCACGCTCGTCTCTGCCGTCCTGCAGGGTTCCGCCATATTAATGCAGCAAGGGGTGGCGCCCGCCGGTGAAGCGGCTACCATTGCGTGGCAACTCATCGGACTCAAATCGGATGGGCAGGCAGCGAACGCTTTCACAGATATTGCGGCTAATTACATCGCTGCCACACAACTGCCGGAAGGAAACTGGCCCGATCGGTGGGGGCGGCCTCCGCTCGAATACAGTCCCGTTTCCGCCACGGCGGTTGCGGTCCGGGCCCTCGACCTGTACGGTTTCCCGAGCCGTCATCAGGAATTCACCGCGAGAATCGCCAGCGCCGTAGCCTGGCTCGCCAAGACGCGGCCGGATGCTTCTGAAGAAAAGTCTATGAGGCTGATGGGACTTGTCTGGGGGAGAGCGTCGCGCGCCGTGATTGACGAAGCTGCCAATCAATTGGCGTCCACTCAACGTTTCGACGGAGGGTGGGCGCAGTTGCCGGCGCTACAGTCTGATGCCTACGCTACTGGACAAGCGTTGGTTGCGCTGCGCGAGAGCGGGCATTTTCAGACTACGTCGCCCGCTTTCATGAAAGGAATAAGGTATTTGCTGGGAACGCAAGAGGCGGATGGCTCGTGGCATGTCAGAGGGAGGTCGCTCCCGGTCCAGCCACTGTTTGAAAGCGGCTTTCCGCATGGACGCGACCAATGGATTTCCGCCGCTGGCACGAGTTGGGCTGCCATGGCGCTTTCCCTCGCCCTGCCGTTTTGAAGCACGGAGCGGACTCGCAGATACCAGCTCTTCGTCACGCCAGAATTTGATGTCTCCGTGGTGGGCCGGCAGACCTAAGCGCCAAAAGAAGGTAGAACGCACTATCCGCGGAAGGGTCGGCCGGTCCCGTCCGGTTGGTCGGCGACTGGAAAGCAATCCACATTAACGGAAAGCCGAACCAGTTGAGGTATAGCCGGCTAAGCTGTCGTACCAGAAACTGCGGCGCACCACATATCTTGAGGCTTTTGTCAGGCGCTCCGCAAGCCTAGCATCTGCACGAGAACCGGTGTCCTGCAAATTACGTCTTCCAGTGAATAGCGGTCCAGAACTGCCAGAAATGCGTCGGCCGCTTCCTTAAGAATGGGCTGTAAACCGCAGCCACGAGCGATCCGACACTGATTTGAGCGGGCTTGAAAGCATTCGACCAGGTTCCACGCCTCAACCGTACGAAGGATCTGTCCGATGTTGAGATCGCTCGGGCTCTTTGCCAACCGCAGCCCGCCGGCGCGGCCGCGTGTTCCCGTGAAATAGCCGGCGCGCGTCGCGTGATTTGCGACTTTCATCAGGTGGTTCCGTGAGATGCCGAACCGACCAGCAATCTCCTGGATGGTTGCGACGCCTTCCGGCTGGACTGCCAGATGGATCAACAGTCGCATTGTGTAATCCGCGTGACGCGTGAGCTGCATTGCCGGTACTTCCCTAAAGATGTATTAAAGATGCATATTAAAAACGCCGCA
>DATAUH010000296.1:0-5772 GCA_036268375.1 Bryobacteraceae bacterium
GTGACATTTAACGCAGGCGGCTGTGCCGACGTAATCGGCGGCGTTCGAGATTCCAGTGGCGAGCAGTAGGACGAACAACGCTCCCTGTGGCCCCGGCCGCCAAACCATACAGAGGGTTATATCGCAATTGGCGGGCGCGGCGCCAATCGCAAGACACCACATTCTGCTTTAATAGGTGGCTGGCCCCCATGAACATTTCAGTGAAAGGCGAGTACGCGCTCCAGGCCATTTTCGATCTCGCAACGCAGCCGCAGGGTGAACCGATAAAGATCGCGGGCATCGCCAAGCGGCAAAGAATCCCACAAAAGTTTTTGGAACTTATTCTCGCGGGACTGAAGCAAGGTGGTTTTGTGGAATCGCGGCGCGGCGCCGAGGGCGGGTACCTGCTGGCGCGCCCCGCGGATTCACTTACTGTGGGAGAGGTGCTGCGTTTTGTGGAAGGGCCGCAAACATCTAAGGGCCGCCCACGGCGCAGGGTGGAGTCTCCATTCGCAAACATGTGGCAGCAGATCGATCAGGCTGTTTCGGCGGTCATCGATCGCACCAGCTTTGGAGATCTGGTGCGCGAGTGGAAGGAGCATCAACAGCATCAAGTACTCACCTGGGAGATCTGAGCGTGCGCTTCTTCGACGATAATTCACTGAGCATTGGGAATACCCCGCTGGTGCGGCTGAATCGGGTGACGGACGGCGCGAAGGCCATCGTGCTTGCCAAGGTGGAGGGCCGCAATCCGGCTTATTCCGTAAAGGATAGGATCGGCGCCGCGATGGTGTGGGACGCGGAAAAGCGCGGCATATTGAAGCCAGGGAAAGAGCTGATCGAGCCGACGAGCGGAAATACCGGAATCGCATTGGCATACGTGGGAGCGTCGCGCGGCTATCCGGTGACGCTGACGATGCCGGAGACGATGTCGGTGGAGCGGCGCAAGGTGCTGAAGGCTCTTGGGGCGCGACTGGAACTTACCCCAGGCTCCGAAGGCATGGCGGGATCGATTTCACGCGCCGAAGAGATTGTCGCATCGGACAAGAAGCGGTACGTGATGTTACAGCAGTTTAAGAATCCGGCGAATCCCGACATACACTTCCGCACGACCGGCCCGGAGATTTGGAACGACACGAATGGCGCGGTGGACGTGCTGGTGTCGGGCATTGGAACAGGCGGCACGATCACCGGGGTTTCGCGGTACATCAAAAAGGAAAAAAAGAAGAACATCCTCTCGGTGGGCGTGGAGCCAACCACCAGCCAAGTTATCGCCCAGCATCTGGCAGGAGCGCCTTTGCGCCCGGGATCGCACAAGATTCAGGGCATCGGCGCCGGGTTCATTCCGGACACGTTGGACCTGGCGATGGTGGACAGGGTGGAGACCGCGACCAATGAGGAGTCGATCGAGATGGCGCGGCGCCTTTCGAAAGAAGAGGGCATACTGGCGGGGATTTCCTGCGGAGCCGCGGTGGCTGTGGCGGTTCGGTTGGCTCAGATGCCGGAGTTCGCGGGAAAGACGATCGTCACGGTGTTACCTGACGCGGCCGAGCGGTACCTGGCTGGCGGATTGTTCGACGGAATGTTTGAGGATTAAGCGGGAGCGCGGAGCGCGATGTACACACCAAGTTGGCGTGGAGCAGCGCTAATTTGCAGTTTTAAATTTTTTAGGTAGCGGGCGCAATTGGGTGATAGGGGTGAGTGCGCCCGCTGTCGTAACGGGGATTTAACTAGTAGACGACCACCTAGCCGTGCGATGTTACATGGGAGGGCAGATTTTATTCGCGCACGATGGAGTCATTCATATCTAGCCCTTTTGAGTCATGCTGGCACGGATTACGATCACGGCACTTTTAACCTTGGCGCTCGCTGGACAGGATGTTCCGAAACAGGATGCGCAAGAGGCACCGGCGAAGGCTTCGCCCATTTTCGAATATGACGGAAAGCCGATCACGATTCCGTATCACTGTTCGCTCGACGATATAAAGTGGGCGGGCATGACGTGCTCGGAAGACGAAGCGTGCCCGATGTATCTGGAGCTTGCTTCGGCGGATGCGGTGGGCGATCACGTTTTCGCCGCAGGAAACATCCATTCGGACGCGGTCACGCTCTACAGCGTGTTGCTGACGAGCGGGGACGGCGGACATACCTGGCAGATGGGACCCGACAGCGTTCGCGGCGCCGGCCTGGATCACATGCAGTTTCTGGATGCGCTAACGGGATGGATTTCCGGCCAGACGCTGTTTCCGATTCCGCAGGACCCGTTCCTGTTACAGACCACGGACGGGGGAAAGACCTGGAGCCTGAAACCGATCTTCACGGAGAATCACTTCGGCTCGATTCAACAGTTCACTTTTGACTCGAAGACCTCCGGAGCGGTGGTGGTGGATAACGGGCCGGGCGGAGACACCGAGCGGTACACGCGGCTGGAGTCTAGCGACGGAGGCTCCACGTGGATGCTGAAGGAGGAGAATCGAAAATCGATTCCTCTGAAACGCGCGGCGGCAGCATCGACATGGCGAGTGCGCGCCGACGCATCAACGCGGTCCTACCGCATTGAACATAAGACCGGCAACCAATGGACGGCGGTGGCAGCGTTTGCCGTGAAGTTGCCGGCCTGTAAACCGGAGTGATTTAGCTGCATTTCTCAGACGCTTTCTGGTGCGACACGCGGTAAGGCGGCGCTTGGTTCGTTGCGCTCGTTTGGCGTGGTCGAGCCGCTGCGGCCTCTGCGCGCTGAGTGGCGCGCGTCTCGTATTCACGGCCTTCTCACGCGCCTCGCGACGAAACCGGGGTGCGCGACATGAAAGCGGAGGAACGGAAGTTTTTTGGGGTCGTGTATTTTCTGCAGCGCGCCGTTCCGGCCGGACCACTATGCGATGGGCGGCTCCGGCGGGATCACAGGCAGAGCCTTCACCCTTTACCCACGGCGAAAACAAACGCCGCGGGCTCCAAGGATACTTGACATTAGCGGTGATATACGCCAAAGAGAAGGGGGGCGAGATGGTTCCAATCCGAATTTGCCCGACGATACGCGGCTTTGGGCCGCTCTGCAGGATGTGAGCGGCGGAACCTGGGGCGGGTGTGTATTCGATACGGACGAGATTCTGAAAGTGCTGGCGGCGGGGAGAAATCACTCGCGGGGAAAGCCAGTCCTCCGCCGGACTCTGCCGGATATGTTCGCTTAGTTGCCCGTGGGCACTTTGTCAGCTTTATCGACGATCAGGAAGTTCGCGGACACTTTGCGCGATTCCAGTCTCAGTCCGAGGTCCTGAATTGGCGGCGCGACGGCGCCGGAGCTCATGGATTCCATCGAAGCGTTCAGCGTGATGTCGTATTCCCCCGCGATTCCCGTTTCGTCGGCAACGGGGCGACCGGTGAATCGCGAAAGCACGCGCGCGAATATTGGCAGTGTGAGCTTCCCGAATGTCACCTTGTCCGTGCTTGACACGTACCCCGGGCGACTGGTCTCTTGGGCTTTGGTGAGTTTTGCGCCGCTTTTTGAGGCCAGGAGCGCCAGGCCAGTGCGCGATCTCATTTCTTCGTGCACTGTAATATGGAACCGCTCGGCCAGCAAGTGTTGCAACATTTGAGGGACCTGATCCTGAGTAGCCCGCGCGGGAAAGGTGGCGACAATATCGTAGCGATCATTGTCCATCCATTGGGGTGCGACGATCAGGTCCCGGTCGATGTGCCAGGCGATCGCGACGATTGACTTCAGATCCACGCTCGGGTAATTGACTCGTCCCGGGTCGTGCTGCGGGACCGCCCCTGTAATTCTTGAGCCAGTTCCGGTCTGGGGCGCCGCCGGCTTCACTGACGCAACTTCGAATGTCTGCGCTGCAAGCAGGGAGGCGCAGAGGAGCAGGAGCGGTTTCATTCGGCCCGGTTTCATTTGGTCATCATAGAGCAACCGCTGACGAAACCCGTGTGAGAGATACAGGCTAGTTGCCGGGGTGATATTCGCGTTCGGTGTGGCCTTTCAACTGGGAGGGATAGAAGTAGACCTCGCGTAAGTTACCGGTGCTATAGCGGAGCGCCTCGTCGTTGAAATGCTTGTTGCCGACGTGGCCGCTCTCGCCGCCGGCAGTGACCGCGCGCGCTTTTATGGTTGGGCCAAATTCGACCACGGCCACGAAGCTGTTTCCGCTGGTTCCGTACCATCTCTTCGTGCCCGGATAGGCGCGCGCGGCGAAGGACGCGAGCGAACCCCAGGTGGCCGCGGTGAATTCGACAGGAATGCTTGGACCGGCGTCGTTGAAGGGATGCTGAATGTCGTCGGTGAGGCGCTGGAAGCGATTGATATCGCCCCACGGCGTTTGCCACTTGCCGAAATCGGACTTCAGTTTGTCGGAAGCGGCCGCGAGCGCTTCGAGCAATACCTGGGGTTGCGCAGACGCGATGGAATCTTCAATGGATACGCCACGCGCGCCCGCGCCACGACCACCGCCGCCGACGCGACGCCGCACGTCTTCGCCCCAGAAGACGGCTAGCGAAGTTGGGATGGAATCGACGGCCCATCTCATATCCCATTTACGCAGCAGAGCAATTTGCTCGGCGGTCTTGGCTTTGAGCGGGTCGGAAGCGAGCGTCGAATCCCAGGCTTTGATGAGCGCGGGCATCGGCTTTTCGAAGAACGGAAGGTAACTGTCGTAGGCGGCGGCAATCAGGCCGTCGAGCGTGAAGTCTTTTTTGTTCTGCAGGACCAGCACGGCGTGGCGTCCGCGGGCGGAGGGTCCGCCGTTCTCTACGTAGGCGGGGAACGCGTCTTTCTTTGGACTGTCGGGACCGGAGACCTGCCACGGCCAGTCGTTGGAATTGTAGATCCAACCGCTTTTGGGATTCAGGACGTGGGGTGTTTCGTCGACGGGAAGCAGGCCGTGCCACTCGGTATCGGGAGTGGCGCCATCGACGGGGCGGGTCCAATCGAACTTAGTGTCGCGGCGCGGGATGTAGTTACCGTGGAAGTAGGCGATGTCGCCGTCGGTGTCGGCAAAAATCGTATTGTTAGAGGAATTGGCCTGTAAGTCCATCGTCTTGAGATAGGACTTGTAATCCGTGGCCTTGGTGCGGAGAAAAGACTGCTCGAGAGCTTTGATGGGTTCGTACATCATGCGAATGGCGACCCACTTACCGTTTTGTTCGCGGACGATGGGGCCGTGATGCGTGTGATAGACGGTGAAGGTGCGCTGCGCCGTCCCCTTATCGGTTTTGTAGGACAGAGTGATGTTGGACGTTGTTACGGGCCGCTGCTCGCTGCCGTATTGATAGACGTAACCACCATCTTTCTTCGCGACGGTTTCCAGATATTCGTCAACGGCATCGACGCCGCTTGAGGTGTGCATCCAGCCCACGTGCGGATTGAAGCCTTGATAGATGAAGAACTGGCCCCAGGTTGCCGCACCATAAGCGTTCAAGCCTTCGTCGCTGGTCATTTGCAACTCGGAACGGAAGAAGAAGCTGGTGTGAGGATTGATGAGCAGCAGCGCATGATGTCCTGTGGTATTTGAGGGCGCGACTGCCATGCCATTCGAACCGCCAGGCTCCACGGGCGCTTCGTCCTGCTGAATCGGCGCCTCGGCGGCTGGCTTGCCGTAGAATGCCTGCAACTGCGTAAGGTTGATCTTGTCGATGTCGCCGCCGAGCGGGACACTGCCTTCGGTGAGACTTAGGGCCATCCAGGGCTCAAAATGAGTCATCAGGCGTGGATGCGCGTCGGGGTGTTTAGCGAGATAGAAATTGAGGCCATCAGCCCAGGCGTTCATGAGGGCTTTGAGCCACTCGGGGCTTTCG
>DATAUH010000297.1:0-8177 GCA_036268375.1 Bryobacteraceae bacterium
CCATCGTTACGTAGAAAAACTGGCGACGCCGGACGTCACCATCGCCGACATGATCGGCGATATCGATCCCATCAAAGCAGCCCGCCGCGGCCAGGACATTTCCGACGAATTGACCGTGCACTACGGCCTGCTGCCGCGCGCGAACCGCGGCATTTTCGCTGTGAATGAACTGCCGGACCTCGCTGGAAAAATTCAGGTGGGCCTGTTCAACATCATGCAGGAAGGAGACGTGCAGATCAAAGGCTATCCGGTGCGTCTGCCGCTCGATGTACTGCTAGTGTTCACGGCAAACCCCGAAGACTACACCGCGCGCGGAAAAATCATCACGCCGCTGAAAGATCGCATCGGCTCCGAGATCCGCACCCACTATCCGGTCGAGGTGGAACAGGGAATCGCGATCACGGCGCAGGAATCGTGGGTGGATCGAGATTCACCGATGGAACTGCGCGTACCGGATTACATGCGGGAGATTGTGGAGACGCTGGCGTTTCTGGCGCGCGAGGACAAGCGCGTAGACAAGCGCAGCGGCGTTTCGCAGCGGCTTCCGATTTCGGCGTTGGAAAACGTAGTCTCGAATTCGGAGCGGCGCGCTTTAAAGAATCAGGAGCCCGTGGCCGTTCCGCGCGTGCTGGACCTCTATTCGGCCTTGCCGGCCATCACCGGAAAGCTGGAGTTGGAATACGAAGGCGAGTTGAAGGGCGGCGATGCGGTTGCTCGCGAACTGATCCGCGGCGCCGTCGGCAAGGTTTACACCAAATACTTCGAGGGCGCGAACGTCTCGCAGATCGTGCAGTGGTTTGATCTTGGAGGCACGCTGAAGCTGGACGAAACCGTCGATTCGAGCGGCCTGGTGCAGCAACTCGGCGGTATTCAAGGGCTGATGGAGAAGGTGAAGGTGCTGGGACTGACCGCCAACGAACCGGACGCCGTGCGCGCTTCAGCGGCGGAGTTCATTTTGGAAGGCCTGCACGCGCACCGCCGCATCAGCCGCAGTGAAGAACGCGGATTCGCCGCGGAAGAGAAGCAACGCCGCGAGTCGCGCGAACGCGAAGAGGGCAAAGGCGAGCGTCCGAACTTCCGCCGGCAATACAACTGACAGAAGCATTCGAGGGCCGGCCATGAAGTCGATTCGCTACTCCAAATACACGGGTGAAGACCTCGGCATCGAGGCGGAAGATCTGCTCAAAGCGCTGTCCGATTTTCTTCTCGAAAGCGGCTTCAATTCGCAATATTCGCAATTCAGCGAGTGGAACGAACACACGCTTGAGGATCTAAAACAGGCCATTCAGCAGGCTCTGGAACAAGGCAACCTGTTCGACGATCAACACATGCAGGAGATGATGGAGCGCCTGCAGAACATGTCGCCCGAGCAGATGGACCAGTTGATCGAAAAACTGGTTCAAAAGATGGTGGATGAGGGGCAAATCACCATCGAAGACCCCGCCAATCCGCAAGCGCCGTCCGGCGGTAAAACCAACGGCCCGGAGGGCAAGGTCAAGTTCGAAGTGACGGACAAGTCGCTCGACTTTCTGGGCTTCAAAACGTTGAAGGACCTGCTGGGATCGTTGGGCAAATCGAGCTTTGGGCGCCACGATACGCGCGACCTGGCGACGGGAATCGAAGCGTCGGGAACGTCAAAGCTCTACGAATTCGGCGACACGCTCAATCTTGACATCAGCGAAACGCTTTTTTCGGCGATCCGCCGCGAAGGCGCGCAGGTGCCGCTGAATATGGAATATTCAGACCTGCATGTGCACCAGTGCGAATATCAAAGCTCCTGCGCGACGGTGCTGATGCTCGATTGCAGCCACAGCATGATTCTGTACGGCGAGGATCGCTTCACGCCGGCGAAGAAAGTGGCGCTGGCGTTGGCGCATCTGATTCGCACACAATATCCCGGCGACAGTCTGCGCTGCGTCCTGTTCCACGACAGCGCCGAGGAACTGGCAATCAGTCAGTTGGCGCGCGTGCAGGTAGGACCGTTCTACACCAATACGCGTGACGGTTTGATCCTGGCGCAGAAGCTATTGGCGCAGGAACGCAAAGACATGCGGCAGATCGTGATGATCACCGACGGCAAACCCAGTTGCCTCACGCTGGACGATGGCCGCATGTACAAGAACGCCTTCGGCCTGGATCCGCTGGTAATCAGCAAAACACTCGAAGAAGTAAATCGCTGCAAGAAACAGGGCATTCTGATTAACACGTTCATGCTCGCCAGCGATTACGGCCTGATCAACTTCGTGCAGAAAGTAACCGAGATCTGTCGCGGCAAGGCCTACTTCACCACGCCCTACACGCTCGGCCAGTATCTGCTGATGGATTACATGAATCGCAAGACGCGCACGATTCACTAAGCGCAATTCGTTATAGACCAGCGTGGTAAATTGCTGGTTTGGACATTCCATCTCTCACGATCGATAGCGTGCGCGCGGGCCTTGGGGCGCGCAAATTTAGCGCGGTAGAACTCACGACCGAGGCGCTTCGCTTCGCCGAAGCAGAGAATCCGAAAACGAACGCGTACCTGCACCTGTCGCATGAGCGCGCGCTGGAAAACGCAAAACGCGTCGATTCACAACTGGCGCGCGGCGAAGATCCTGGCGCGCTGGCGGGCGTACCAGTAGCGGTGAAAGACGTAATCGTCACCAAGGGAGTGCGCACCACCTGTGCATCGAAGCTGCTGGAACATTACATTCCGCCGTATGACGCGACTGCTGTCATTCGTTTGGAACAGGCGGGCGGTATCCTGATCGGCAAAACCAACTGCGATGAATTTGCGATGGGATCGTCGAACGAAAACTCGGCCTTCGGACCGGTGCGCAATCCGGTTGCGCTCGATCGTGTGCCGGGCGGGTCGAGCGGCGGCTCTGCAGCGGTAGTGGCGCAGGGCACGGCCGTCGTATCTTTGGGCTCCGATACCGGCGGTTCGGTACGCCAGCCCGCGGCCTTCTGCGGCGTTGTCGGCGCTATGCCGACTTATGGGCGCGTGTCACGCTACGGGCTCACCGCGTTCGCCAGCTCGCTCGATCACATCGGACCGTTCGCACGCTCCGTGAAAGATGCGGCAACTTTATTGAATGTAATTGCGGGCCATGATCCCGAGGATTCGACCTCGGCCTCCGCGCCGGCGCCGGATTACAGCAATGCCATCGATCAGCCCGTGAAGGGATTGAAGCTCGGGCTGCCGCGCGAGTACATGCGCGATACGTCGTCGGAATCTTCGAAGTTAATCGCGCAGGCCGTCGAAAAGCTGCGCGGCCTGGGCTGCGAAGTTCGCGATATCAGCCTGCCGTCGACCGATTCGGCCATCGCCTGTTACTACGTGATTGCGACCGCGGAAGCGAGTTCGAACCTCGCGCGCTACGACGGCGTCCGTTACACCACGCGCTCCGCAAATTCGGAAACGCTCGCCGGAATGTATCGCAACACACGCGGCGAAGGGTTTGGAAATGAGTGCAAACGCCGGATTATGCTGGGCACATATGTGTTGAGCGCGGGCTATTATGACGCATACTATTTGAAGGCGCAGAAAGTGCGCGCATTAATTGCGCGTGATTTCGCGCGCGCGTTCGAAGCCGTGGACGCCGTCATTGCGCCAGTTTCGCCGTTTCCCGCATTCCGGCTTGGCGAAAAAGTGGACGACCCGTTGGCTATGTACCTTTCCGATATCTACACCATTACCGGAAGCCTGGCAGGAATCCCTGCCCTGAGTGTTCCGTGCGGCAAGACTTTGGAAGGGCTGCCCGTGGGGCTGCAAATTATGGCGCGGCATTTCGATGAAGCAACAATGTTTCGCATCGCCGCCGCGTTCGAAAAAATCAATTAAGAGGAGATCAACATGCCATTCGAACTACCCCCCCTTCCCTACGCTCCTGACGCGCTTGAACCTTACATCGACAAGGCCACCATGGAAATCCACCATGGCAAACACCACGGCGCCTATGTCACCAATTTGAATAAAGCTCTGGAATCGGCGCCGGACCTGGCCGGCAAGAGCATTGAAGAGCTTCTCGCCAACAACTGCGCCATCGTACCTGAAAACATCCGCACCGCCGTGCGAAACAATGGCGGCGGACACATCAATCACTCGATGTTCTGGAAGATCATGAAGGCCCACGGAGGCGGCGCAGGCCCGGTCGGCCACGTTGCGGAGGCGATCAAATCGACCTTCGGCAACTTCGAAGATTTCAAAACAAAATTTAATCAGGCGGGGGCCACGCGCTTCGGCTCCGGCTGGGCGTGGCTGGTGAAGTCCGGCGGAAAAGTAGATGTCATTTCCACGGCCAATCAAGACAGCCCCGTGATGGAAGGCAAGTTCCCTGTGATGGGGCTCGACGTGTGGGAGCACGCCTACTATCTGAAGTATCAAAACAAGCGGCCCGACTACATGGCCGCCTGGTGGAATGTTGTGAATTGGGAAGAAGTAGAGAATCGCTTCAATTCCGCAAAGTAAGATGGGTTCGTTTCACCGCGGATGCGTAGCGTTCTGTTTGGGACGCGGCGGTATCCGCGGTGAAGGATTTCGAACGGAAAGGCGACGATGCATAATTACGACCTGATCGTGATCGGCTCCGGCCCCGCGGGACAGCGCGCGGCGATTCAAGGAGCCAAGTGCGGCAAACGCGTGGCCGTAATTGAGCAGCGCGAAATCGTTGGCGGAGTGTGCGTCAATACCGGCACCATTCCCAGCAAAACGATGCGCGAAGCCGTGTTGCACCTTTCCGGTTTTCAGTATCAGGGCATTTACGGCGTGAACTATCACGTCAAAGAACGAATCACGATGGCGGATCTGACGTTTCGGGTCAACCAAGTGATCAAGACCGAAGTGGACGTAATGCAGTCCCAGTTGGCGCGCAATGGCGTGGATGTTTTCTATGCGCGCGCGGGCTTCGTCGACGCAACGCACCTGAAGATCGAGAACGCGCGCGGCTCTGCGGACTTCACTGCGCCTTTCATTATCATTGCGACCGGTACGAAGCCGGCGGTTTCACCGACCGTGCCCATCAACGGCGCGACCATCATCAACAGCGATCAGATCCTGCAGATGCAGGAGATCCCCAAGACATTTATCGTCGTTGGCGGCGGCGTGATAGGCGTGGAATACGCCTGCATGTTCGCGATTCTGGGATCGCGCGTGATTCTGGTAGAAAAGCGGCCGCGGCTGCTGGAATTTGCAGACAGCGAGATCGTGGAGGCGCTCTCGTATCACCTGCGCGATCATCGCGTCACCATGCGGTTAAACGAAGAGGTCGCGGGCGTAGAGATGTCGCCAGATGGCGGCGTTTTCGCAAACTTGAAGAGCAACAAGCGCATTTCAGGAGACGCGCTACTTTACGCGGTGGGGCGTCAAGGCAACGTCGACGAGTTGAACCTGGCGGCCGCGGGCCTGGAGGCCGACAACCGCGGACGCATTGCGGTGGATTCTGAATTCCACACCAAGGTTCCAAACATCTATGCGGTAGGCGATGTAATCGGTTTTCCCAGCCTGGCGTCCGTATCGATGGAGCAGGGGCGATTAGCCGCGGCCAGCGCCTTTGGCTTGAAGATACACTCCAATCCCGCCACCTATCCTTACGGCATCTACACCATTCCCGAAATCTCCTTCATCGGAAAGAACGAAGAACAGCTCACGGACGAAGATGTGCCGTATGAAGTTGGCGTAGCCTACTATCGCGAGACCGCGCGCGGCCAGATTCGCGGCGACACGACCGGTCGCTTAAAGCTGATCTTTCACCGGGAGACACGCAAGCTGCTGGGAGTGCATATCATCGGCGAGGGCGCTTCGGAATTGCTGCACATCGGACAGGCCGTGATGAGCCTGGATGCGACGGTGGATTACTTCGTCGACACCGTGTTCAATTACCCGACGCTGGCGGAGTGCTACAAGATGGCGGCCTTCAACGGCGTAAACAAGCTGCGGCGCTTCGAAGCCGCGAAGTAGATCAGGTTCGCGCGCAGATCAGCGACCAGTTGCCTTTGTTACGCCTTTCCACCACGCCCGACAGCACTGCGGCGACGCTTTCGATCTCGTTACCTTCGAAGCCGCTCGCCAGCAAGATTCCGCCGGGACGCAGCACGCGCGTCAGTTCCGGCGCCAGCGACATGATCGCTTCGGGACTGATGTTGGCGACCAGCAGATCCATCGCGCCCGTCCGCACCGCGTCCACCGAGCCGACAAACGCATCGCCCGCGATCTCGACCGCAATCGGATCGGTATCGCACGCGTATGTCTTCCCTGCCCCAAGCAGTTGCGAAGCTTTACGCAAGATGCCGGAACCGGTGCCGACATCCAGCACTTGCATGCCGGGCTGCAGGTAATCCTCCAGTGCTTCGATGCATAGACGTGTGGTCTCGTGAACTCCAGTGCCGAACGCCATTCCTGGATTGACGGTGATGCGGAAGCGGCCTGCGGGCGTGGCGTCGTCACGCCACTCGGGGACAAGAAAAAAGCGGCGGCCCACCTCCATCGGTTGCAGCAGGTCGCGCGCAGACTGCACCCAATCGCGATCCTCTTCGATGCGGACACGCGCGCCGGGATAACGCTCCAGCAGCACCTCGCGGTCTTCAGAATCTTCGAAGAATGCGCGAAGCGTGTGGCCCTCGGGCTCCACGATCCCGCACGATCCTTGATCCCACAAATCGGCGATCAGCAGGTCGCGATCGCCAGTGGCTTCGATTTCGAGAGAGAACACACCTCCAGCGTAATGCACGTACTGCGGAATTCGAAGCGCCAAATGTCATACTGGAAATATCCATGAGTCTTCGTGTCCAAGGCATTTTTCCGCCCATTACTACTCCGTTCGATCACAACGGCAACATCTATACGTCCAAGGTGCAGCACAACGTCGAAAAGTGGAATCGCACGGCGCTCTCCGGCTACGTCGTTATGGGGTCGACCGGCGAAAGCGTCATGCTCACGCCCGAAGAAAAGATCACGATGTGGGAACTGGTCGCAAAGCACGCTGCCGCGGAGAAGATGCTGATCGCGGGCACGGGCGTCGAAAGCGTACGCGAGACCGTCGCGCTGACGAACCGCGCCGCGGAGATGGGCTACAAGGCCGCGATGGTGCGAACGCCGCACTACTACAAGAATCTGGTGAATCGCGCCGATGCGCAGGCGCTGTATTATCGCTCGGTAGCTGACCAGGCAAAGATTCCTCTGATCATCTATAACTGGCCACAGGCAACCGGCGTCGACATCCCCGTCGAAGCGGTGGTCGCGATTTCCGAGCATCCGAATGTGATCGCAATCAAAGAAAGCTCCGGCAACATGGAAAAAATCATGTCGCTGTTGCGGGAAGTGAAAAATGGTTTTCAGGTGCTGGTGGGCTCGGCGCCTACGTTGTGGCCATCGCTGCTGATGGGCGCCTGTGGCGCCATTCTCGCGTATGCCAACGCCGCGCCATATTCGGTGATTGCGATTTGGGAGGCGCACCGCCAGCGCGACGAGGCCGCGGGTTTGGATTGGCAGAACCGCATCGGCAAGCCGTCCGCGCTAGTTACGGTGAAATACGGCATTCCCGGCCTGAAATACGCTATGGATTTGAACGGCTACTACGGCGGACCGCCGCGTCTGCCGCTGTGCGTCCCAACTGCGGAGGCTAAGCGCGAGATCGAGACGGCGTTTGAAGATTTGAAGGGCTGATGGTTAGCGAATGACGCGCCGCAGAATGTCGCGGCATTCGTTGATTCTCAGCAGGTACGTTGCTCCCAGGTAGGCTACGCCGTACACCGCAAGGATTGCGAGTCCGTAGATTCTCGGGTGCGCGAGGCCGATCGCAAGCTTCGCGGCCCAACCCACGGCTGCGGCAACCACCGCGCACACCCAAAGCTTGGCCACGGAGGCCGCGTGCAAACCGGTGACGCCGATGCGTTGATTGAGCGAGCGCCG
Source organism: Bryobacteraceae bacterium (assembly GCA_036268375.1). GTDB lineage: Bacteria > Acidobacteriota > Terriglobia > Bryobacterales > Bryobacteraceae > PALSA-243. The sequence continues at coordinate 7,892 of DATAUH010000297.1, forward strand.
TAGCAAGCTGAACTCTACCCACGCCGCGACGCCCGCTGACGCCGTGAGGCCCGCCGCGCCCCATAACGGATCGATTCCGAGCCAGTGCGGCACGCGCGTGGCGAAGAGCCAACCCAACACGGTGGTCAGCGCTACTCGCACCAACGCAAATTTCAGCGGCGTGCGCGTGTCGCGCAGCGCGTAATAAGTGGACGAGTAGAGCCGGCTGAGCGTGCTCGCAAGCAGGCCGACGGATGAGCCTGCGAGGATGCCCCAGACGTAGAGCGAATCGCTGTAGTGGAAGCGC
>DATAUH010000298.1:0-5810 GCA_036268375.1 Bryobacteraceae bacterium
CAATTGCTAAGACGAATGGACGCGCCGCGTTTCGACAGGTAACGCGAAATTTCGCAACCAGAGAACCTTGCCGTACGCCGCGTCGCATTACAACTATGAGTAGAGCAGTTCGCAGACGAAGATTTAGTGAGACATCGCGTAGGTGATGTAGTTGACGCCGAGCCGGATTCCGAGCGCGGAGAACTTCTGCGGGTAACGGATGTCGTCCGCGTTTTCCCAAGAGTCGCCAAGGTCCATGTTGTGGCAGATGGCGACCATTACGCGGCCGTGATCGTCCAGAATGGCGCGCCAGCGCGGATTGTCGCCGCCCGTGCCATAGTTAGGAAACGTGGGGCACTTTTCGCAGATGCTGTGCGTTTGCGTGTACTGCATCCCAGGTACCTGATAGCGCTCGTTGATGTCGTAAACCGTGTGGAAGATGGGACTGTCGTCCGGCAGATCGATAGGCTTGCGGTCCGGAAAGACTTTGTTCATGGTGGCCATGAAGACGTTCCATTCATCGGTGCCGTGAAAATCGTCGCACATGAAGAAGCCGCCGCGCAGAAGATATTCGCGAAATTTCTCGATTTGCGAATCGGTGAGCTCCCAGTGGCCGACTTCGACGGCATACAGCCACGGGTAATTGAAAACGTCGTCGTCGTCGTCCAGGTTGATGGGCTGCTCGACGGACTTGGCTTCGATCCGCGAGAGGCGGCGGATGGCGAGCGCGAGGTGGCGATCGGAACGCGGATAGTCGATCGTCCAGTTAGTATTGCCCTCGCGCCAGTCCCAGCCTCGCTTGTATTCGGATTGCCAGTCGATCTGGTAATGCGTGGTGGGGTACATCAGACGGGCAAACGTCCATTCGCCAGGCACCTTGTAGTCTGGGGGAACAGGATAGTTCTCGTAGGGCTCCCACGGTGGATATTGCCGGAACGGCCGTTGCGCCATCAGCGTGCAGACCAAAGCCACGCTGCCGATTGCGGCGGCCACGAGAGGACCAAACTTCATTCTTTTTCCAGTATCTCAGACGAATGGGGCCGCTTTGTGTCCTGCCGCGGAATGTTACGCCACTTCGCCGAAAACACGCATCATGTCGCGGTGCGCCAGAACCGCTCCGGCGTCGCGCTGCATGATGTCGAAATACTTGCGCGCGAAGCCGGCGCCTTCTTCGGAAGGCGAAACCAGGGCGCGGGCCTTCGCAACCAGGCGTTCCGAGTCCTCAGGCGTGAGGGCTTCACCGAAATCCAGGGCTTCATCCATGGTGACGATGAATTTCGAGAGCTCATGCAGCCACGCGAACCAGGGATCATTGAGCACAAGGTCGAGATACTGGCCGGTGCTGGTGATGCGGGCCACGTCGCGCTCATAGAGTGCTTTTTCGCAATCCATCAGATACTTGTGCAACCGCAGCAGCCCAGTACGCACCGCGATCAGCCGTTGGCGGGAACCGTCAGGAGTCATGTGTTATCTGCCAGTATAGAAAAGATATGCAAAAACCGAGCTTTGATCCCGGCTTGACGCAGCAATTCGGAGCGCCGCTGCGGCGCGCGATCAACAAAGACGGCGGATTTAACGTGCGCAAGGTGCGCGGCGAGTGGCGGGACTTCCATCCCTATTTCGAGTTGGTAAATATGAACTGGGCAGGGTTTTTCGGGGTGGTTCTGGCGTTTTATGTGGTGGTGAACCTTCTGTTTGCCGGGGTCTACTATGCCATCGGCACGCAAAACCTGGAGGGTGCGAGCGCCCCGACTGCTTTCGGGCGATTCATGAACGTGTTTTTCTTCAGCTCGCACACCTTGAGCACAGTGGGCTATGGAAATATTGCGCCCAAGAGCATCGAGGCGAATATCGTGGCCTCTTTCGAGGCGCTGGTAGGCGTTTTGGGGCTGGCCGTCGCGACGGGGTTGCTGTTTGGGCGCGTCTCAAGACCTTCAGCGCGCATCGGATTTAGCCACCACGTACTGATTGCCCCATATCAGGACAGCACGGCGCTGGAGTTTCGCGCAGTGAACCGGCGAGCCAACACTTTAATTGAGTGCGAGGCCCGCGTGATGCTGATGACAGTGGAAATGGAGGGCTCCATACCGCGCCGCAAGTTCGAATTCCTGAAGCTGGAACGCGAGAAAATTCTGTTTCTGGCGACGCCGTGGACGATTGTGCATCCGATCGATTCGGAAAGCCCGCTGTTTGGCAAGACGACGAAAGATCTGGCGCAGATGCAGGCCGAACTGCTGATTTCGATCAAGGCCTTTGACGATACGTTTTCACAAGCGGTGCAGCAGCGCTACTCCTACCGGCACGACGAGTTCATTTGGGGGCGACGCTTTGCGCCGGCTTTCCACGTGGGGAAAGAGGGAGACCTGGTGATCGAACTCGACAAAATCGGCGAGCTTGCCTGAGGGTACGGGCCGCTCACATACCGGGGAGGCCGCCGAATGGAAAGCCCGGCGGCAGTTTCATTTTGCCGAGTTTCTTGCCCATCATCCCGCCGGAGAGGCTCTTCATCATCTTGCGCATTTCCGAATACTGCTTGAGCAGATTGTTGACGTCCTGCACGGACGTGCCGCTGCCCTTGGCGATCCGGCGGCGCCGGGGGCCGTTTATGATCATGTGGTTGATGCGCTCTCTCGGCGTCATGGAATCGATGATCGCGACCACGCGCGTGAGCTCTTTCTCATCGACCTTGACATCCTTCAACTGCTTCATGGGGCCGACCTTGGGCATCATATCGAGCAGATTGGCAATGGGGCCGAGTTTTCGCACCTGCTTAAGCTGATCGCGGAAATCCTCGAGCGAAAAATCGTTCTCGATCAGCTTGCGCTGCATCTCGACGGCTTTTTTCTGATCGATCTGCTCAGAGGCTTTCTCGATGAACGAGAGAATATCGCCCATACCGAGAATGCGGTTGGCGGCGCGGTCGGGATGGAACTGCTCGAACGCATCGGACTTTTCGCCAACGCCGACAAACTTGAGCGGCTGCCCGGTGACGTAGCGAATGGAGAGCGCAGCGCCGCCGCGCGCGTCGCCATCCATTTTGGTGAGGATGACGCCGGTTATGCCGAGCTGCTTGTGAAACTCGTCGGCCGATTTGACGGCGTCCTGACCGGTCATGGCGTCGGCCACGAAGAGGATTTCGACCGGGTTGAGCTGCTCTTTCAATTCCTTGAGCTCGACCATCAACTGATCGTCGATGTGCAAGCGGCCGGCGGTGTCGACAAGCAGAACGTCGCGGCCGGTTTGAATGGCTTCGCGGCGCGCCGAGCGAGCGAGATCGAGCGGCAGCGTTTCGCCTTCCGCGCCGGCGTAGATGGGTTGACCGATTTCACGCGCGACAACCTTCAACTGCTCGCGGGCAGCGGGCCGGTAGACGTCGACGGAGACAACGAGCGGGCGGCTGCCATTCTTGGCGAGCCAGCGCGCCAGCTTGCCGGTAGAGGTGGTTTTACCGGAACCTTGCAGGCCGACGATCAGGAAGACGCTGGGCGGCTCATTGGCGAAGCGAAGTTTGGCTTCGTGGCTGCCGAGGATCTTGACCATCTCCTCGTTGACAATTTTTACGACCTGTTGCGCGGGCGAGAGGGCGGTGAGTACTTCCTCGCCCATGGCCTTGACCTTGATATTTTCGATGAGCTGTTTGACGACCTTGAAATTGACGTCGGCTTCAAGCAACGCCATGCGAATTTCGCGCAGGGCCGTCTCCATGTTTTCGGCGCTCAGGCGGCCTTCGCCGCGGATGTTTTTAAAGACGCGCTGGAGTTTCTCAGATAGGTTGTCAAACATGAGGTGGAACTTTAAGTATAGCGGGCGGCTGAGGGGAGCGACTTTGCCAAGCAGCCGAATAAGGCTGCGAGCACTGTCAAGAACGGTGAGCGGCGTGTTTTGAGGTTCTGCGAAGAACATTTCGCCGTCCAACTATTAAGTATTTAATTGACAGCTGGCGGCCGCTCGCAGTAGGATGCTATTAATTCTTTAATAGGAGTTCCAACGTGCCGCGAAGAGTTTCTCCGGGGTTGACCGACGCTGAGCTTCGGTTGATGGAAGTGGTTTGGAAGAAGGGGGTCGCATCGGTCGCCGATGTTGTGGACGGAGTTGCCGGAGAGCCGCCGCCGGCGTATTCGACCGTGCTCACAACACTGCGAATACTGGAAAACAAAGGATACCTGGCGCATGAGAAAGGCGGCCGCGCGTTTCTATACAAACCCCTGGTGAAGCGGGAGGCCGCTCGTGAACATGCATTGCGGCATTTGATCGGGCGATTTTTCGAAGGCTCGCCGGAACTGCTGCTGGTCAATCTTTTAGAGAGCAAAGACATCTGCGAGAAGGATATTGCGCGGCTGCGCAAACGTCTGGAGGAGAAAAAATGACGGACTCGGTACTTGCGGCGATAGCGAACGGCGCGGCTGCTGGGATTCTCTTGACAATCGCGCTCTGCGTGGCGCTTTTAGCCATGCCCCGACGCGTGTTCGCCGCAAATGCCCGACACGCGGCGTGGTGCGCGGCGATGATTACCGTGATGCTGCTGCCGCTCGCCTATTGGCCAGGAGGATATGGGCGCGCCGTTTCAGGGCAGATGGTCATTTTGAAACACACCCCGGCGCCGCCTGTCGGATTACCGCAGGCGAATCTACGCAACATGCGCGTCCGGGAGGGAAGCCAGACAGCCGGTGCGTACCTCAAGCTCCCCTTCACCTTCGCCGCGGGGTCTTGGGAGATGTGGTTCGTTGCGGGGTGGGCGGTGCTTTCGATCTCGATGCTGGCGCGCCTGGCGATGAGTTTTATCGAACTGGCGCGGCGTAAAGCAGAAGCCAACCTTGCGCCGCCGGCATTGCAAGAGTTAGTAGGTGCCGCGCTAGTTAAGGCAGGGTCGAAGCGATGCGCGCGTGTGCTGCGATCGAAGGATGTTGCGGCTCCGGCGCTTGCAGGGGTGTGGAAACCGGCGATTCTGATTCCCGATCGGCTATGCGAACAGTTGACCACGGAAGAGATGAGTCAGATCGTCATGCATGAGGCCACGCACCTCGCGCGATGGGACGATTGGGGACTGCTCGCATCGCGCGTGGCTGTATCGCTGCTGCCGTTTCATCCGGCGGCGCTTTGGATTGTGCGGGAGATCGATTGTGAGCGCGAAATGGCCTGCGACGATGCGGTGGTGGCAAGTGTTGGCGATGCGCGCAATTATGCCGCGTGCCTGATTCGCGTGGCGGAACTCTGCAACGGAGCGAACGTATCGTGGGCGGCCGCGGGAGCAATGGGCCGGCGTGGGCAATGGATGAAACGGGTGGAAACGCTGCTGGATCGTAAGCTCGACAATGCCACGCGGACGTCGAAATCGCACGCGTGGGCCACGATCTGCATCGTCGCGGGGATTGGATTGATGGCGTGCCGGATGCCGGACGCGATTGCTTTGAAACGGGTTCAGACAAACCAACGGCCCAAGGCGTTTCGTCCGGCGAAGGTAGTCGCGTACTCGGGAAGCGCGCCGCAACCTTACGAGACGCGAATTGTTCTGCGGCCGCGCACTATGACGCGTACCGATTCCGTTGTCACCGTAGCACCGGAGGTTTCAGAGGGGCGAACCATTCTGCGGCCGCGGACGGGGACGCGTACGACTTCATTTGTCGTCTGGGACGCAGCAGTCTCGCAACCTGCGGTTTCAGACTCTCAGGCTGTGGGGTCCGACTCCAAGAGCGAACCTGAAACCATCGAGCTGGTCATCGATACCAGCGGCAGCATGCGCGACCAGCAGCAACTGGTCGACACGGCAATCATGCAATTGGTTCGCGCGGCGAATGCGGCTGACGAATTTCTACTCGTGAACTTCAATAGTG
>DATAUH010000299.1:0-13835 GCA_036268375.1 Bryobacteraceae bacterium
CCCGAAATTCTCGCGCCGCACGACCGCGCGCCCATATTCCCTCACCCGAAATCCAGCTCTCTCTGTCACTCCCTATAGACAAAAAGGGCCGGAGCGTGATGCCCCGGCCCTCCCTTTTACAAACTAACTTTGCCCGCTTAGAACGAAACCCGCAACCGGATTTCGATCACGCGCGAACCCGGGTCGTAGTTATAGGCAAGATCGTTATACGCCGACGTGGTGCGGCCGAACGAAGTCGTGCTGGGGCCGTTTGCCACCAGAAAGTTCGTCAGGTTCAGGACGTTGTCGAAGTTCACTTGGAACTCCGTCTTGAAGCGCTCCTTGATCGTGGTGCGCTTCAGAATCGCAGCGTCGAGATGATACTGCCAGGGGTTGCGCAGGAAGACTTCGTAGCCGAGTTGGCCCTGCGCAAGCTGCGGCGAAATGTAGGGCGCATTGGCATTCAAAGTCGCCCACGACTGGCCGTTGGTCTCGAACGCCGCGTTCGTGTTGGTGATCAGCGACGTCGGCAGGTACTGCACCTGTCCTACTGGTGTTTGCCCCGCCGTCGTAACCGCAGGCGTAATCTTCTGGATGTTGACCATGCTCTGCAGTTGCGGCAGAGTCATATTCATCAGCACTACGCCGGCTTCGTTTTGGTTCACGCCCGTCCGGCCGCTGGTCAATTGGAATGCGGCGCCCGACTGGACGCGGCTGATACCCGAAATTTCCCAGCCGCCGAAGATGCGGTCCAGAATGCGATTGCTGCTCATGAAACGGTGCCCAATTCCAACCGGAAGCTGGTAGAGACCGTTGAGCTTGAAAGCGTTTCGGAGATCGTTGTTCACCGGGTCCTTATCCAGGCCCCAGTTACGCAGCGTGGTCGGCTGACCGCTCTCGCCCAGGTTCTTCGCCCAAACATAGCTGCCCTGCATCAGCAGCCCGGTCGCCAGCCGGCGATTCACTTCCACTTGCAGTGCATTGTAAGTGGACAGTCCGCCATTGGTAATAAGGTTGGCGTTGGTTACGTTTGGATTTACCTGGAAGAAATTCGGCCGGTAGCCCGCCGCGACCAGGCGTCCGTAATCCGTGGTGTTCGTCGCATAAGTACGCGCGATCGTTCCCGGCGTATTCTGCCGCAGCGCCGTAGCCGTCGTCGAGTCCGTCGTCGTGCCCAGCGCCGTGCTGAAGATCGGCACGGCGCCCTGGCCCGCGAGACCGGCGTTCGCGAAGCTGTTGCTGTTCGGATTCGTGCAGGTGTTCCATGCCAGCGGGGACGTGGGATTGCCCGTGCATCCGCGGTTGACGAACAGGTTCTCCTGCGCTTGGTAGAACTGGCTCTGGAACCCATTCTCAAACGTATTAATCTCGTTCAGGTTGATCGTGCGCCACAAGTCCACACCGTGGTTACCGGTATAACGGACTTCCATCACCAGGTTCTTCGAAAGCTGGCGTTGGAACCCGATGTTCCAGCTCTGCACGTACGGAATCTTCAGGTGCGGATCGTACACATAAAGCGAGTTCGACATGGTCGGCGAAATCGGATACTGTGGAGTCGAAGGCGCCGTGTGCGCCGGCAGGTTCGGCTGGCTGAACAGCACGCTGCCCGCCGCGCCGAAGTCCGACGCATAGGCGTTGCCGGGACTCACCGTCGTATCCAAAGTAAGTCCCTGGTTCGTATCCCCCGCAGTCATAAACTGACCCGCGTCGCGCACCGTAGCGATGTTATAACCGGCGCGCAGCACCGACGTACCGCTCCGCCGGCCCAGCAACAGGCCCAGCGGACCGCTCATGCTCGGCAACTGCCACGCCAGACCAATCGACGGCGCCCACCGGCTCGGCGTGCTGTAGTAATTCGGGTTGTACTTGTTGTAAGTCGGAGCCGTGCCTCCGGACGCATTCGGGTTGAACAAGTTACCCACGCCCGAAATGCCCCACGCCGCGGCGTAAGAAACATACGAATACGCCTGCTGCGTCTCCTGATAAGGCTGCTGCACTTCAAATCGCAATCCCAGCGTCAGCGTCAAGGACGGCAACACGCGCCAGCTATCTTGCGCGAAGAAGCCGTACTCATACTGCTGCGATTTATCGATCTGCGGGATCGATCCGTAGTTCTGTCCGTTGTACGCCACGCTCCGATTGATCTGCGAAACACGCCCTGTCAACAACGCATAGAGCGCGGCCGCATCACTCTGATATGTGGCGGTCGAGCCCGGCATGGTCGTGCTCGTAAACAGGTTCGTCGAGCCCGTAACCACCGGGTCGTTCGTCGCCGCGCCGAAGGTGACCGTCGGGATCACGCTCGTGCCGATCGTTTCGTACCACTGATTAATCTGCGAAACGTCCCCGCCGAAGGTGAAGAAATGCGATCCCTTCTGCCAGCTCAGGTTGTCGTGCAGTTCGCGCACCGGCGATTGATACCGCACCGATCCGTTCACCGCGTACACGTTCGCCAGGCTGAAGCCCATCGAAGGAGCATAACCGCGCCATTCGCTGAACTGCGAGGCCGAAGAGACCTGCGGGCGGAACAGCGAAAGGCCGCGGTTCAGTCCGAAGCGCAGCGAGTTCACCACGCTCGGCGTAAACACCGTACGCAACGACGCCGAAAGCGCATAGCGGTTGCCCGACTGGTTCACATACAAGTCATCCTGTCCCACAATTGCGCCCGTACCCGGGAACGTATTCCACACGCCGTTGGTCACGTCGTCTTTCCCGCTCAACACGTAGTAGGTGTAGACCAGCGAGAGCGTGTTCTTCGTGTTGATGTTGTAATCCAAACGCGATGTATCGGTCCAGGAGTTGGAGTAACCTTTGGGCGAAAACAGCAGGTTGGAACGGTTATAGTCCGAGTTACTCGCAATGCGATCCTGCAACGTCCCGTTCGGAACGTAAGACTGAATCTGGTTCAGCGTCTTCGAGATGATCGGGTCCGCCGTGCTCGGAAAACCGGCCGCGGCCGCCAGCGCCAGAACGTTCACCGAGCGCGGCGTCGAACTGCCGGCCACCGGGTAATAGTAGTTACCCGCGACGTCGGAGGGGTTCATTACCACGCGGCTTACGCTGCCGGTAGCGGGATAACGGAAGAACTCCAGGTCGGTAAAGAACAGCAGTTTGTTTTTGATGATCGGTCCACCCAGGTTCACACCCGGCTGGTTGATAATTTCCCGGTTACGCGGCAGCCCGTTAATGTTGTTGAAGTAGCTGTTCGCATTCAGGTCCGTGTTCCGGTGCTGCCAGAACACGCCGCCGTGGTACTGGTTCGTGCCGCTCTTGGTCACGAAGCGCACCGTCGCCGCGCCCTGCGCGTTGGCGTCGGCGCCGCTCGCCGAAGTCGTCAGCGTGATCTCTTCAAGCGAGTCTTGGCGAACCGGAATCAGCGCAAAGAAACCGTCCGTGTCCTTGCTCGTATTGGTCTGAACGTTAATGCCATCCAGCGTCACGTTCAGCGCTGCCAGCGGAAGTCCGTTGATGGTCGAGTTGCGGTTCGCGCCCGTCGTCTGTACGCTCGGCTGCGTCACGAACAGATCCATACCGCCACGGCTGATATACGGCAGATCCGTCACCTGCTTCGTCTGCACCGTGCTCGAGACCGTCGCATTAGTCGTCTGCAATTGCTCCGCGGCCGCGGAAACGCTCACGGTCTCGGACACCGATCCTATTTCCAGCTTGGCATTGACCGTCAGGGGAACACCTGCGTGCATCACCGCTCCATCCAGCACGCTGTTCGAAAATCCGGGCGCGCTGACAGTCACGCGATAAGTCGCGGCCTGCATACCGGGCAACAGCCACTCGCCGTGTTCATTGGCGTTAGTCGCTGTGGACTGTCCGGTATCTACATTCAGCACGACAATGTGCGCGTTGGGCACGGCCGCTCCATGAGGATCGGTAACGGTGCCGTTGAGTTGAGCCACGTCGCCCTGGGCCAGTATTGCGGCCACGCTAAACGACGCTAATGCGAACAATTTCAACAGTCGATTCATCCACGCCTCCCGAATACACGAGTGGCATATTGCGCTGCGCACAAATGCAGCGCGCGAACGTCGCACTTCATTATGTAGTTACCCCCAAAAGCTGTACGGAAAACGAGTTTGATCGATTTTATCCCAGGTCTACTGAGAGAAGCAACAAACCGCACGCGCTGCTATCTTCTAACTTCTGGCTCCTGACTCCCAACTCCCATATCCCGCAGGGATATCGAGGGCGGAGCCCTCGCCTAACACTTATAGTCCTGGAATGTCGAATGACGGTCCGAGCCGTGTTCGAGCGCGATATCTCGCCGTTCAAAATCGATGTGCAGAGCCGAAACAATCATCATCGCGTTCGCCGATTGCATGCGCAGCGTGAAGGGATGCGCCGGGTCGCTCTGCAACTCGGGAAAAAGGCCGGAGAGCAGGATATGCCGGCAGGCGAGCGGCGCAAAATCTCCCAGTTTCTTCTCTCCCGCCAAGCCCTGCGGTCCGAAAACCTGCAGCACAGGCGAGCCCGTGCGCTCCTCTTCGAATTCGATATTCATGATCGCGATCAGGCAATCGCGTTTGCGGCTCTGCGGCCCGCCGATCACGTGCGCGCCGGAGACAATATAGTCGCTCGCGAGGCCGCCGCGTTGCTCCACCTGCCGGTACGACTTCGCCACCGCGCCGCCCGGCCGGAAATGCGTCATCGCCACGCGTCCCCAGTTCACCGCGCGCAGTTCGATCTTATTCAGCGAGTGCGACGTGCGCGGAATTGCCGCCGCTCCGAAGCCTCCCGCATATCCATCGGGCAGCGGCAGCGCCCGCGAATCGATCATGCAGCTTTGAAATTCGCTCAGCCGCACCACGTTCTGGTCCGTCACCGCCGCCGGAGCGACGCGCTCGGCAAACTTATCGTCGTGCGTCGACACCCACGCGATCGTTCCCTCGCCTGTAGTAGCGAACGGCATCATCCACAGCGCCTCTTCCGACCATCGGCTGGCGTGCAGGTAGAATCGCGATTCCAATTGCAGATCGCCGATGCGCACGCCCTTCATCAACATCGGCGTGTACACCAACGCTTGCGCCGGGAACGATTTCTTCTCGCCTGCAAACGGCGTCGCGCGAGCCGGCTTCACCGGAGTGTCGGCCTGGAAGTGCAGTGGATGCTCCACCGTGAAACTGCCGCCGGCGCGCCCCTTCATAAAGGTATATGCGAACGGCACGCGATCGGTGTCGTTGCGAATCACAATCGCGCCGCCATCAGCCAGCTTCGGCTGCGTAAGGCCGCTCTTATCCAACTGCGTCACTGCGAATGCCTCGCCCGGGTTTTCGAACGGCTTCAATCCATCCATCGCAAACAACATCGTCTGATGTGGACGCAACTGGTATCGCCGCTGCGCGGCCGTACGCCCCAACCGGTCGACCACGCGAATCAGGCCTTCCGACTCTTCGTCGCCGGGATTGAAAATCGAAAACGCGCAGTGATATTCGGTCAGCGACGGGAACGGCATCGAGTAATTGAATCGTCCAATCGCTTGCTGCGGCGCAGCCGGATGCGCATGCACATTATCGAAGTTGCCCGGCATGTCCCAGCGCACGAAGCCCGCGCTGAACAGGTCGCCCGCATGCGCCACCTGGTTGGCCGATGGAGCCACCCTCACCGTCGCCCCACCGAAAAACGTATCGCGTCCGCTAAGCTGCTGCAAATCCAGCAGCGTCGGACGCATTGCCGGAATCGCTACCTTTCCGTCCTTGTCCAGACCGATCTGTTTGCCCGAGTGATCGTAGAGCAGAATCTCATAATCGGTGCCGTAACGTGTTTCGCGAAAGCCCTCCGCGCCCGGAAAGCAGGTCGCCGTCAGCAGCAACTCCGTCTTCAGCCCTTGCGATGGATCGAGCGCGATAAACGGCGCCGCCACGTTCAGCCAACAAGCGTTCGCGCCCGCCGCCAGCGGCCGCTGCATCTGCTGTGGCGCCGCACTAACCTGCGCAGCCAGGAGCGGTCCGCCCAGACTCGCAAGGAACGTGCGGCGATCGATTGTCTTCATCGGAACCCCTGTGGATCGTCCATCCTGGCAAAAACGAGAGCCTCCCTCGTCGCGAAGGGCGCCTGTTCTGCTATTACTAACCCCCGCGCGTCCGCCAAGGCACAGGCTTGCGCATGGTTGCCGCGCGCATCAGAAATTGATGCGCGCGCGAAATTCGATAATGCGCGATCCCGGGTCCACCGTTCCCGAAATATCGCGATACGCGGTCGTAATCTGTCCGAACGACGCACCGATATTCGACCCCGGCAGGAAGTTCGTCAGGTTCAAGACGTCGAGCGCGCTAGCCGCGATCTGCAACTGTACGTGTTCCTTGATGCGCATGTTCTTCTCTATCTCGACATCGAAGTGCCGCTGCCATGGCAGATAGATATAGCATTCGCAGCCCAGTTGCCCCGCGGGCGCCGGTCCGATGTAAGGCGCGTTCGGATCCACCTGCGCCGCCGTCAAACCGCCCTGCCCAAACGCGGCCATGGAGTTCGTGATCAGGTTCGTGTTATTCGAGCTATTCAACGTAGCGAAGTAAGTTCCATTGGGAGTCGCCGCAGGCGGAGGAAGATAGAACACTTCGCGTCCATTGCCTCCCAGATAACTCGTCTTATACACGCCCATCATCGATTGCAGTTGCGATTGCGTGATGTTGTGGTAAACCACGCCGCTCGCGTTCTGGTTGAATTGATCGAAGCTGCTCCAGAAAAGCGGCGTTCCCGATTGCAGCCGAACCACGCCCGAAATCTGCCATCCTTCCAGGATTTTCTTCGCAATCAAGTTACTCGGATTGAAGCTCTTGCCCGGCCCCAGCGGCAACTCGTAAATCCAGTTGAACTTGACAGCGTGGCGTATGTCAAAGAGGGTCGGAGTCTTATCCAATCCGTAATTCCGCAGCGTCGTTGGGCTCGAATTGTCCGTTCCGCTGTTCTGCGCTCCATAACCCAGCGCCTTTGCAAACTGATAGTTGCCACTCATCGTAAAGCCCGAGGTCAGCCGCCGGCGGAACTCCACCTGGAAGGCGTTGAAGAACGAAGCTCCATTGTTGGTCAGCACATTCGAACTTGCCAGCGTAGTGCCGGTGCCGCCCTGTGGATTAACCACGAAATAGTTGGCTGGGTAACCCGCTCCGGTCAGGCTAGCCATGCGCGCCGTGTTGTTCGCGATCGAGTTTCCGAGTGTGCCTGCCTCGCCGTACTGCAGATCGGTCGCCGTCGTGCTGTCTGTGGTGTTGCCGATCGCGGTCGAAAGCACCGGAACTGCGACTTGGCCGGGGAGGCCCTGGTTGCCCCAGTTGGTGACGCCGGTGTTGTTGTTGATGTTGCCGCCGCGCGCGATCGCCAGGTTATTTGCCGCCGCCTGGAACTGATTGAAGAAGCCGTTGCTGACGATATTCACTTCATTCAGATTCATCCGGCGCCACAAGTCTGTACCGTGGTTTCCTGTGTAGCGGATATCCACCACCATATTGCGCGAGAGTTCGCGCTGATAGCTGATATTCCAGCTTTGGACATAACCCATCTTCAGATGCGGATCGATACCGTACATACTGCACGCGGAGCATGCCGGGATGGGATAGCTCGGACTCGGCGAGATAGTAGATGTGCGGGAGGGGAGCGTCGGGTCGCTGAACTCCACGCTGCCGGGAGCCCCAAAAATCGCCGGGTAACTCGACGGGCTCACCGAATCATCGATAGTAAGTCCCTGGTTGGAGCCGTAGAGGCCGGTGTAAACGTTCATGCCTTCGCGAACGGTCGCAAGCGAATACCCTCCGCGCAGCACCGCGGCGCCTACATGCTTGCCGGTGAACAGGGACAGGAAACTATCGCCCACCGGGAGCTGCCACGCCACGCCAACCGACGGCGCCCACACAGCCGGGGGATCGTATGGATTGCCGTTGATCTTCTGATAAGACGGCGCGGACCCGGGGGTGTTACCCGGCTCGAATAAGTTACCTACGCCCGAGATGCCCCAGAGATTGGCGTAACTAACTTCGGTGTATAAGTTATCCAGGTTCACCAACGGGAACTGCTTCTCCATCCGCAGCCCGAGCGTAGCCGTCAGATTCGATTTAATGCGCCACTGATCCTGGACGAACAGACCGAGCTCGCGCATCTGATCGCGATCGACCGGCGCGCCGGCGCCGTACTGCTTGGTGGATTCGTTGAGCGCAAGCTGCTGAGTAATCGAGGAAACGCGCCCTACCACATCGGCATATACGTTCGCCGCCTGGCTCAATTGCGTGCTGCTGGCGCCGGGCAGATTGGCAGCGGTGAAAATGCTGGTGCTCCCAGTGAAGATCGGATCGTTGGCCGCGACTCCGAAGCTGATCTGCGGGAACAACGCCGAGCCTTCGATCTGCTGATATACGTTGATCTGGTCCCAGTTGAAGCCGAAGCTTACCTGGTGCGCGCCGTGAATCCAGTTGACGGTATCGCCGATGTTCTTTACCGGGGCGTTGCGGCGCTGCGGACCGCTGGTCGTGCTGACGCCGGAGAGAGTTGTTCCGGGACTGGCAAAACTGGGAACGTAACCCTGCCAGGGTGAGAACATTCCGGGCGAGACTAAGTCGAAGAAGAGTACCGTACCGCCATTTAGGCCCGCGCGAGCTTCGTTGGTGAGATTGGATGTGAGGGTAGAGCGGAAGGATATGGTGCCATCGAAGCGGTTGCTGCGTTGACCGGCATTGACGTTGGAGAAAAGCACGGTTCCGGAGCCCGGAAAATCGGGGACGATGCCGTTCAGCAGATCGGGAACAGCGTTGTACCAGTTGTAGTTGTAGATGAAGGAGACGACGTTGTTCTGGTTGATGTTGTAGTCGATGCGAGTGGTGAAAAAATCACGCGCGTCGAGGCCATTTGGCTGGTAACTGGTAGTGAGCGTGTTATAGTCGCCGCTTGCCTGGTTGTTATTGACGCTTCCGTTCGGACCTAACTGCTGCATCAGCCCGTAAGTTTTGGCCAAAGTGGGATCGGGCGTGGTAGGAAAGGGCCGGATGTTTGCCGGAAGGCTGGCATTTGCGGCTTTCGCAAGCGAAAGCAAGTTCACTTGCTGCAATCCTTGCGATCCAACGTAGCTGTAGACGCCGCTCGATGCGGAAGGCGTCAGATAAGTCCGTGTGTAGGCGTTAGTGCCGGGGAATCGATAGATTTCGACGTTTCCAAAGAAGAATAGCTTATTCTTCTTGATCGGGCCGCCAATGTGGCCGCCTTCCTGATTGAGGCGGATGATGTCGCGCGGCAATCCATTCGGGTGCGCCGCCGAATAGGCCTGGTTATTGAAGTAGTAATTGGCATTGAAATCCGTGTTCCGGACCTGCCAGAAGCCGCCGCCGTGCCAGGAGTTGGTTCCGGAGCGAGTTACAAACTTCATCTGGGCTCCGCCCTGGGCCGTGCTGTCTACTCCGCCGGCCGAAGTAGTCAAAGTGACTTCTTCGATGGAATCGATCGACGGCACGATGTAACTGAAATATCCGTCGCTCGACTTCAGCATGTTGTCCTGAGTGTTCATGCCGTCGATGGTTACGTTCAGCGCGCCCTTGGGCAGTCCATTGACGGTCGAACTTCGGGGATTCGTGGGCGTCGCGACGCCAGGCACTTCGATGAGTAACTCGCTTGCATCGCGCGTGGGGAAGGGCAGGTCCGTAAGCTGGCGGCCCGTCATGTTACTACTTACGTCGGCCGTCTGCGCCTGTACGATTTCAGCTCCCGCGGTAACTTCGATGGTTTCTGAGGTCTGTCCGACCTCCAACTTCGCGTTCACCGTGCCCGGCACGCCGACGATCAGAGTAACGTTCTCGATGGTGACCGTCTTGAATCCCGCTTTAGCGACAGTGACGCGATAAGGCCCGGCCGGCAGAGATGGAACGGCGTATGCTCCGCGTTCATTGGTGCTGGCGTTGACTTTTATGCCGGTAGATATATTGACAACCTGAACGCTAGCTGAGGGAACCGCCGCGCCAGTGGGGTCGGTAACATTCCCCGTTACGGATGTGACGTCCTGTTGTGCGAACGCGCAGGCGGCCGCAAATAGAAACATGGCGAACAGAGATTTCATGCGGAAATATACCCCCAACTCCAGACGAATTTGCATTTGATGCTATATCAACCTGGAAGTGGGTGCAAGTAAATATTTCGAATAGCGGCTATTTGAGAGAGAAATAGCCCGAAAGCTCACATCGCGGTAGATACCGGGGCTAATTCCGCAAGAGTTGGAAAGGAAAAAGGAGCAGAGGAGGAAAACGAAGGAGGGAGGAGAAGGGGCGCCGCAAAACCGGCGCCCCTTTTGAAACAAGTTACTGGCTATCTTGAGTGATGCCGGCGTTCTTGGCGGCGGCTGCGGCCTTCTTTTCGGCGAGAACCTTCTTCGCGGCCATCGCCTTTTCGATCCAACCGTTCGCGGTGGCGATCTGGGCGTCGAACTCCTTCTGGTCATCGAGCAGATAGGCGCGCTCGCGGATCAGCAGGTTTTCATAAGCCATCGCATCGGCATAGTATGGATCGATCTCAAGGCACTTATTCAGATTGTCCATACCGGCCTGAATCACCGGTTCCCACTTTTGTTTCAATTCCGCCTTCACCTTCTTGTCTTTGATCGGGTAGTTGGAATCGAGAGGCTGCTTCAGATCATGCATCGCCGTGGCATAAGCGGGATACCACTTCGACCAGGCGATGAAGCCCAAGCTGTAGTAGGCGTCCGTATTTTTGGGATCGAGCTCGACCACCTTCTTATACCAATTCTCCGCTTCATCCCACTTCTTCTCGTTAAGCTTCAAAGTGGCGATGTACGCGGCGGCGGTTTTGTTGGCGGGGTCCTTCTCCAAGACCTTCTGGAATTCGCTCAACGCCTGATCCGCCATCTTGACGTTATCCGGCGCATCCGAACCGGGAACGTATTGCTGCATGTAAGCAACGGCCAGATACAAACGAGCGCTGGTGAAGTCAGGCTCGAGTTCCACGGCGGTCTTGAAGTGCTCCACCGCCTGCGGAAACTGGGCGTTCTTGAAGGCACTGACGCCCTCATTGATTTGAGAGCGCGAACGCAACTGAGTGCATCCGGCAGCGAGCAACGCTGAGGCGGCTACGGCCGCAATCGATATCGATTTACGCATGTACATTCCCAATAAATCCTATTCGATTGGTCTACTGGCCGAGATCTTTGAACGGCATGAGCCCGATGCGATCGACGCCAGCGCCGTGACCGATATCGATAACCTCTGCTACCCAGCGATATTCGATCTCCGGATCGCCCTTGACGAACATGATGCGCTCGGCGCGCGTCTTGAATACATCTTCCAGGCGCTTTTGGAGAAGCGATTCCTGAATCGGCTCGGTGTTGAGTAACATCGAGTGATCCTTATTGATGGTCACGACGACGGTGCGGTCGTCGGCCTCATTCGGCTTAGAGTTAGGCGGGGGCGGCTGAGGGATCAGCGCTTCGAGACCCTTGGGCGTAAGTGGCGTGATGACCATGAAGATGATGATCAGCACCAGCAGCACATCGATCATCGGCGTCATATTGATATCAGACTTGGGGCCGCCGCCGCCCCCCATTGACATTGCCATAAAATTGCTCCTTTAAGAACGCTAGTCGCCGGACGGCGAACTGCCCTGCTTCTGCTGATCGGTATTGTGATGCTCGCCCTGAATCTGTTCCGTGAGAAGTCCAAGCTGATCGACGCCAGCGGCCTGCAAATTCTGTACGACGTCCATGACGACCTGATACTTGGCGCGGGTATCGGCCTTAAGAAAGCACTCCTTGTCGGTGCGATTGGTCAGCATGTCTTTGACCTTGGGGGCCAGTTGATCTGCCGGAACCGCATCGCGGCCAAGGAAGGTTTTGCCGTCGCGGCTGACCGAGATCAACACGGCGTCCGTGCGGTCGGCGGCTTGCATCGCGATGGGATTGTGCGTTTTCACTAAGTCGATCGGCACGCCCTTGGACAACATGGGCGTGATGACCATGAAGATGATGAGCAGCACGAGCATAACGTCCACCATCGGGGTGACGTTGATATCCGACACCGGCGGCGGAGCCTTCTTGTTTAACATGCCAGCCATTGGGTTTCTCCAATTCCTTTGATCCGCGCGTAACCGTTGGAGAGTTTAGCGATGGGCAGGAATTTTACTGCCTGCCCAAGCTTATCAACTCGCAATCGGACGCTGCCCGGTACTTATTTCTTACTTACTTACTTGCGCGCGGCGCCGCGTTGGCTGCGCTTCAGGAAGTAATCGATCAATTCGGAACTGGAGTTACCCATTTCCACGTCGAAGGCTTCGATGCGGCCAGTGAAATAGTTGAACGCCCACACCGCGGGCACGGCCACGAACAGACCGATAGCGGTGGTGACGAGGGCTTCCGAAATACCGCCGGCTACAGCGCCGAGACCGGTGGACTTCTGAGTCGAAATGCCCTGGAACGCGTTGATGATGCCGGCGACGGTACCGAACAGACCGACGAACGGAGCCGAGGAGGCGATGGTCGCGAGACCCGAAACGCCGCGCTTCAGTTCCGCGTGCACGATGGCTTCGGCGCGCTCGAGAGCGCGGCGCGAGGCTTCGATCTCTTCGCCGGGAATGTCCGTCGAAATCTGGTGCGCCTGGAATTCCTGCAAGCCAGCCACAACGACTTTCGCCAGGTGGCTCTTCTTGTAGCGATCCGCAATCTTGACGGCTTCATCCAGCTTGCCTTCGCGCAACGCGCCAGCGACGGCCGGAGCAAAAGCGCGCGACTGCTTCTTGGCGGCGTTATATGCCATGAAGCGATCGATCATGACGCCGATGGAATAGGCGGACATGAGGAACAGAAGGATAACGACGCCGCGGGCCAATCCGCCCATCTGCGCCCAGAGGTGAACGGGATCCCAACCTACGCTCTCATCTTGGAGCATGAGGAAAAAGGACCACGCTTGGTGAAAATGCAAAGCCAACATTCTAGTTTTCTCTCCTGCGAGTTGATTTGTGCTGCGTAATTACATACCGGCGTACAGACAGGTACACCGGGTTACTACTGACCCAAAGTAAAGACGACGTCGATGGTCGTGCTGACCTTTACCGGCTGTTCGTTTAAAAGCGTGGGCTGATAGACCCACTGTTTGACCGCATCGAGCGCCGCCTGGCGCAGCAGCGGGTGACCGCTAACAACGCTCAACTGCTGGATGTGGCCGTCTTCACCGATGATCGCGGCCAGTTCTACGGTGCCGGAGATGCGCGCCTGACGGGCGATCTGCGGATAGACCGGCTGCGGTTGACGGATAAGCTTTGCGGCCTGCACGCGTCCGCCGACTGTGATCGGTCCACTCGGCTTAGGAGGAGCCTTCTTTTCCGGAGGCGGGGGCGGAGGAGCAGCCGAAGGGATGCCGCCCAGGATGCCGCCGAGCACGCCGCCTACAGCGCCGCCCGCAACACCACCGGGAACACCGCCCGCAACGCCCATTCCGGCGCTGGGAGGAGCTTCCTCTTCATTGATCTGCTTCACTTCTTTAGGAATGATTTTGGGGACCAGAAGCTGGTCCGTCTGCATCTGGCGCGGAATGACTTTGACCGTCTTTGGCGGCGCGGCAGCAGGAGGAGGCGGTGGCGGGGGAGGCGGCGGCGGCGCCGTGATAAGCGACGTCAATTGCGCCATCGGCAAAACCTGATAGTAGATTAAGGGCAACACCACCAGAACAGTGATGGCGACGATCTGAACACCGAATGATGCAACAACGGTCCAGGTGGTGTTCGTCTTGCCCGTCTGAACGAATGTCTGATCAAACATGCTGCTTTAAACCCCTCCTATTTAACCGCCTTGGTCGGCTTGCGAACGGTTTCCGTCCGGGCAGTGGCCGCCAACGCGGGTGGTGCAGTCTTCTTGGGCTTATCTGCGTAAT
>DATAUH010000300.1:0-17112 GCA_036268375.1 Bryobacteraceae bacterium
AGACTTTGCAGCAATTCACCAAAGGCGCACGAGCTGAAACAGCGCTCGAGAATCCCGGATTAAACTCGATCTTCGCGGACGAAGCGCGCAATTAAAATCGTGATTCGCCGCGGACAGCCGGGAGCGAACCCGGCGCCCTACTTCTTCGGTGGCGCCGCAGTCCGCTTATAAACCATCTGGAAATCCGGTTTGCTCCCGATGCTGTAGCCTGTCGACAGCGACGATCGCGGCGACCCGTCCGGATCCACCGTATCCTTCGCAACCGCATCCTTCGTGACGCGATTCCCGGCCGTCGGCCGCGCATCGATGCGTTCGATCTGCGCTCGCGGTATCGCCGTCTCCGTCTTTTTGAGAATGACGACGAGGTTGTCATCGGTGAGGTCGCCGAACGCGGCGGAGATCGGCTGCGCAGAGCCCTTCTTATACACGCGAAGCTCAGCGCCCGTCTTCAGTGCTTTCACCTTCGCCCAATCGTCGTCCGCGCCGAACGCCACCAACGCCGCTAGCAACAAGAGAAGAAATGCCCGCATATCCGAACCCCTCCGGGGCAAGTCTACCAGATCCCCCAAGATGCGGTCGGGACGCTTGCTCACGCTCTAGCCTGCATTTCTCACACACCTTCTGCTCCGGCGCGCGATAAGGCTGTGCCTACTTCGTTGCGCTCCTTCAGCGTGCTCGACGTACTCTTCAAGTACGCCTCCGCGCGCTGACCTCCGCGTGCTGACCTTCGCGCGCCTCGTATCCACGGCCTTCTCACGCGCCTCGCGACGAACCTGTGTGAGAAACGCAGGCTAGACCAGGCTAGACCTGCGCTTTGGGTCCGCACCCGCAGCCGATGTAGGCGCGTCGACACTCGCGCAATCCGCTAAGTACGCCGCCTTATCAGTTATCGACACGCGCTCTGTTCACGTGGTCAACGACTAATACGTCAAAAATTAACTCAGGCTTCTTTCGGATCTCTCGCCAATACTCCTCGCGAACATCCCCATCAATGTCTACCGGGATGCCGCTTGGAAAGTAGAGCCGGTCTTGCCCGTCGCGGTGGGGGCGAAATCCAGTACTCTTCGAGAGTCCCCGCCAGGGCGCAATTCGCTTTGCATCCGCTGCACCGGAAAAACTCCCTGCCCGGTAGTAAATGCCTTTCCCGGATTTCGTGAACGTCACACGTCCGCTGCGCGCCGGCCCATCCAGGCTCTCACCCTTCGATTCGATACATCCGCGAGCGCGTCGCGATCAAGGTATCTTAGCAGCCGCTTGCGGCACGCTTCGCGTTCTCAGGCGCCTTTTTCATCCGGCCCGTTCAGTCTCTTCGCAAATCCCGCCAACATCTTTCGCGGCGCAAAGCGCGTCCCCCAGATCATCCATCGATTGCGCGCGCCCGCTATCACTTCGGGCTTGCCCGCCATCATCGCTTCGAAACCTTCGCGCGCTACATCCACTGCGCTCATCGCCGGGCCTTTGAACAACCGTGTTTTCGTCGTCCCCGCTACCTCGCCGAAGCCGGTTTCCGTTGGGCCGGGACACAGCGCCGTCGCGGTCACGCCTGTCCCCTCCAATTCCGCCGCGATCGCCAAGGTCAACGAAAAAACCATTGCCTTGCTGGCGTAGTACGTGGCCATGTAAGGACCCGGAACGAACGCTGCCGTGGAAGCCACATTCAAAATCCGCCCAGAACGCCGCGCCAGCATACCCGGCAGGTAGAGTTTGGTCAGGTGCGCAAGCGATGTGACATTCACCTGGATCATACGCGCTTCGGTGTTCCAGTCGTTTTGCGAAAACGGTCCGAGCCGACCGAAGCCTGCGTTGTTAATCAGGATGTCGATGGGGCCAGTGGATTGAAAAATGAAGGGCGGCGCTCCCGGGTCGGCAAGATCGGCCGCGAGTGGCCGCGCCTGAATGCCGTAATCCCGCTCGAACGCCGCCGCCAGAGTCTCTAGTTCGCTCTTCCGTCGCGCTACCAGCGTCACATCGTTGCCCGCTGCTGCGCACCGCTTTGCGAGCTCCAGACCAATGCCGCCGGACGCGCCGGTGATCAAAGCCGTGGCTCGCGCCACGCGTTATTCCTTCTTCTTGAGCAGAGAATCGTTGTCCGCGATGAACTGCCGGATCTGGTCGCCCATTCCGAGCAATTTGTCCCACTGTTCGCGGTATAGAGTGACCGGAAAACGCCCCAACCCATACACGGAAAGGGCGCCCTTTTCGCTCACCTTGAGCGACATTTGACCGCGGGTCGCAGGTTTTTTGAGGTTTTCGTTTTCGGCGCGCAAGCGCTCGATTTCAGCTTGTAATTCTTCGGGAGTGGCCATGTGTTCAGTTTCAGTCATACCACATTGGCCAGCCCGATTTCACCGCCGAACTCCGCAGTGTCGCGCTCAGATGTATCGTGCCCGAGCCACTCCCGCAGCGTGATACGTGGTCCGGCAAACGCGCCGTTACCGCTCGCCCTAGATTGTAGCTAGTTGGGTGCGATCGCCGGTACGCCCATCATCCCGCGCTCTTTCAGGCCCGACAGCGCCAAGCCATAGCGGCCGCGGATGCCGGTTTTCTCGAAGATGTGCTTCAGGTGGATCTTCACCGTACCCGTCTGGATGCCCAGGTTGACCGCGATCTCCTTGTTCTTGAAGCCGCGCTCCACCAGGTCCATCACTTGCAGCTCGCGCGAGGTCAATGGAGAGCTCGAACTCCGGATCGGCCGTGACGCGTCGGGGACCAGTCCCTCATCCATCCACGTTCCACCCGCCGTCAGCGTCACAATACAGCGCAAAATCGTCTGCAGGGGCGCCGTTTTGCGCGCAATTCCGCTTGCCCCCGCCTGGAGGAATCGCACCGCTTCTGATTCCGACATGGAGGCGCTCCATACCATTACCGCCGTGCGGGAATCGGAGACGCGCAAACCCGAAACCCAGTCCAGAACAGACTGCGATCCCAGGCTCTTGTCCACAATCAGCAGCGTTGGAGCAAGTTCACGCACCGCGTCCATACCTGCGGCAATCGAGTTTTCGGCAGCCGCCACAGCTACGCCCGGCACGTTCTCGAGCATCGCTTGCATACCCGCGATGGCGATCGGTTCGGAATCGCAAATTACGATTGTATTCACCACGTCTCCCACTCCCCAAATAGGGGAGCCGATTGAAATCAAGGATTTATTGCTTCAATCTGGTAGTGGACCGGGCGGCGAATAGTTCTCAGATTTTTACTGTCATCGCTCCGAAATGATACTCTGCCAAGTCAATCCAACAGTTATTCTGGGTGTTTTGTACGAAAACAGCCTCATTCGCGCGAAAAGTACGCGGTCCAGTGTATTCGCGCCAACGCCGCCGCGCCGTTTCGTAAACCTGCCCCACTGATTCCCCGGGAATCTCCTGGGCCAGCGTGCTGTGCGGATGATAGGAGAACGGCTCGTTATGGCACAGGCAGGATTCGTTCATTGCCCGGTGCATCTCACCCAGTTCCGCCGCGCCTTTGCCGATTTCCAGGTAGATTACGTTCGTCACCGGGAAAATTCCAATCTCCGTCAACTCAATTGAAAACGGCTGCGCCGTCTCGATCAACGTTCGGGCCTGCTCGGACGCGCTGCTCAATTCCACCGACAGCGGTCGCGGCGGCAAAACGCTCACGTGCGCATGCGGGTTGTAGGCCGGCGCCAGCTCTCTTCTCAAATCGTCGAGAAATCGCCCCAGTGAACCAGGAATGTAGATCACAAGGGCAAAGACGTTCAACCGCTCCTCGGCGGGGACGCGGCGTTGCGCCGCGGTCGGATCGGAACCCATCGCTTCTTATATGGTAATCGTTCTCGCACCCGATTTTTTCAGGCCTTCGTCACACGCTCGAAGGCCGATGCTACGCTCATATCATGTCCGCGGATACCAATCCCCTCATTGAGCCTTGCTTCCGAATTCCTTTTGACCGCATTCGCGCCGAGCATGTGGAGCCGGCTATCAACCAACTCCTCAGCGGCGCCCGGGCGCGCCTGGATTCGCTCGCAGCCTTATCGGGTCCGCGCACTTTTGCCAACACAATGACGGCGCTGGATGACTTGACAGAGCCGCTCGATTACGCCATGAGCGTGGTTCGGCACCTGGAATCGGTGGCCACATACCCGGAGATGCGCGCCGCAGTCAACGCTGTACAGCCCCCGGTGAGCGCGTTTTACTCCGGCATTCCTTTGAATGAGGGCCTCTGGAAAGGTCTCAAGACGTTCGCATCCACCGAAGAGGGCGGCCATCTCACTGGCGCACGCAAACGCTTCCTGGTGAAAACGGTAAACTCGTTCCGCCGCCACGGCGCCGATCTTGAACCCGCGGAAAAGCGCCGTTTGGAGGAGCTGGACGTCGAACTGACCAAACTCACCACCAAATTCGCCGAAAATGTTCTCGACTCCACCAACCAGTTCGAACTCGTAATCGAAAATGAAGCCAAGCTGGCCGGTCTGCCGCCTATGGCCAAGGAATCGGCCCACGCCAGCGCCCAGCGCAAGGGCAGGGAAGGCTGGCGCTTCACGTTGCAGGCGCCGGATTACACCGCCGTCATGACCTACCTCGACGACGCTTCCATTCGCCGCCAGCTATACGAAGCCTACAGCGTCCGCGCTACCTCCGGCGAACACGACAATCGTGAAATCATCAAACGCATTCTGGAATTGCGCCGCGAAAAGGCGCGCCTGCTCGGTTTCGCCAACTTTGCCGATCTCGTTTTGGAAGACCGCATGGCGCACACCGGCGCCCGCGCCCTGTCATTCCTGGAAGACTTGAAGACCAAGACCGAGCGCCGCTTCCGGGAAGAAAATCGCGAGTTGCAGGAGTTCCGCCGCTCCGTCGAAGGCCCAGATGCGCCTGAACTTTCGCCCTGGGACATCGGCTACTATTCCGAGAAACAGCGCGCCGCCCTCTACGCCTTCGACGAAGAGGCGCTGCGCCCTTATTTCCCGATGGAGCGCGTCGTCGAAGGCCTCTGGACGCTGGTCAATCGCCTGTACGGCATCCGCGTCACCGAAGAAGCCAACGTCCCCGCGTGGGATGAGCACGTCAAGTTCTACAACATCCACGATGACGACGGCGCTTTCCTGGGCGGCTTCTACGCCGATTGGTACCCGCGGGAAAACAAGCGCGGCGGCGCATGGATGGATGGCCTGCTCACCGGCGGTCCCATGGCCGATGGCTTCAAACCCCACTTGGGATTGATCTGCGGCAATCTCACGCCGCCCCTCGGCGATAAGCCGGCTCTGCTTACGCACCGCGAAGTGGAGACCATCTTCCACGAATTCGGGCACCTGCTGCATCACCTGCTCAGCCGCGTCGAAATCCGTTCCCTCGCCGGCACCAGCGTGGCGTGGGACTTCGTCGAGCTTCCCTCCCAAATCATGGAAAACTGGTGCTGGGAACGCGAAGCCCTCGACCTGTTCGCGCGCCACTGGCAAACTGGCGAGACCCTGCCCGACGATCTGTTCCAGAAGATGAAGCGCGCCCGTACCTTCCGCGCCGCCAACATGCAGATGCGCCAACTCGGCTTCGGCTTCATCGACCTGTTACTTCACATCCGCTACACCACCGAGCGCGACGGCGATGCCGTCGAATACTCGCGCCGAATCCTGCAGGACTTCAGCGCCGCACCGCTGCCGCCGGGCCATGCGATGATTGCCGCCTTCACGCATCTCTTCTCGAGCCCAGTCGGCTACGGCGCCGGTTATTACTCTTATAAGTGGGCCGAGGTTCTGGATGCCGACGCCTTCACCCGCTTCCGCGACAACGGCATCTTCAGCCGCGAAATCGGCTCCGATTTTCGTACCCACATTCTTTCCAAGGGCGACAGCGAAGATCCTGCGGAGCTCTATAAGAGATTCATGGGCCGCGACCCGGATCCAAGCGCGCTCCTGCAGCGCTCAGGCCTGGCGTAGGCTTAAGCTAATTTCGTCGCTTGAGTAATTTTGCAAGGTCGCGATTACCGTGCACAATCGCGACGCTCCGCAGAGGCTTGGTTTCGGGGCTGTACACAATGAGGTACGAGTAAACTGGCAAAAACCGCACGTCGGCTGTGGTGAGGTCGCTTCTCGCGTGTGCTCCTCCGGTAAGGTCACCGAGATATGCAAATTTGCTGCGGACGAACGGCTCCACGCGGTTGGCAGTTTCCTGGCTGCTTTTTCTTGCGGATGTGAGGCCCAGATGTTGAGAAGATCGCGTGGCGCTAGGACGTAGCGCCGCGCGCTTTGAGCCGTGCCCAGCAGGCATCAAGCTCGTCTTCAGGAATGCCCTCGCCGCGTTCGAGTTCCGCCATGCCGGTACGGATTTGCTCATCAATAACCTGCTGGTGGTGGTGAGCCATTCGTCCTGCTCGTGTAGCGCTTCCAGCGCGTGGTCAATCACCTCGTCCGGGCTGTGATACGCTCCGGAGCGCAGCGCTTCCTCTATGCGACTTTTCCTGTTCGGGCTTGAGTTGAATCGCCATGCGCTTTCAGGCTACGGTGCAGCGGCTCGTCTGTCGACTGGGCTGACTTGAGCCGCACAATGTGCGGATCCGAAAATGGCGTTAGTTGCCCCCAGCCAAAAGCAAAAGGCGGCTGGCGGATTCCTCCGCCAACCGCCCAATCAATCCCGCCGAACTCAGCCCTTCAGGCTAGGTCGAACTTCTCCTGGTGAAGCAGCGGATCGCCCTTCACCATCACCGACCGTCCCAGGATCTCCTCGATCTCCTGCAGAAACGTGTTCTGGTTGGATTTCAGCAGTTTCGCTACTTCCGGATTCACCCGCAGCAGCACCTCTTTGCCTTCCACCGCCTTCGCGATCTTGTGCGCTTCCTGCAGAATCTCGCCGACCACAGTCTGCGCGCTCTTCACATAACCTGCGCCCTCGCAATATGGGCACGGCATACAAAGCGTGCGCTCCAGACTCTGCTTCACCCGCTTTCGAGTAATCGCCACCAGGCCGAAATCGTTGAACTGCAGAATCTTGTACGGCGCCCGATCGGCGCGCATCGACTCTTCGAGCGCCTGCATCACCTTCTGCCGGTTCTTGCGCTCATCCATGTCGATGAAATCGACCACGATGATGCCGCCCAAATCCCGCAGCCGGATCTGCCGCACGATCTCCTTGATCGCGTCCGTGTTGGTCTTGACGATCGTATCTTCCAGCCGGTTCGATTTGCCGACGTATTTGCCTGTATTAATATCGATCGCGACCAGCGCCTCCGTCTGGTTGATCACGATATAGCCGCCTGACTTCAGCCACACCTTCGGACGCAGCGCCTTCTCGAGCTCCGCGGTCACGCCGAACTCGTCGAAGATTGGCGTGGAGCGCGTGTACATCTTCACGCGTCCCACCAACGCGGGCTGAAACCGCTGGACGAAACTCAGCACGGCCTCGTACAGTTCCTCGTTATCCACCCATATGCTCTTGAACGACGACGTCAACTGGTCGCGCAGAATCCGCTCCACCACGTTCAGATCGTGGTGAATCAGCAGCGGCGCCGGCCGCCGCTCCGCCTTCTGCCGCATATCCAGCCACAGGTTGTAGAGGAACATCATGTCGGCGCGCAGTTCCTCTTCCGTACGTCCATCGCCCGCTGTGCGCACGATGTAGCCGCCCGGAATGCCCGTGCGATGCGTCTGCAGCACGCGCTTCAGGCGCATGCGCTCTTCGTCCGACGGAATCTTACGCGATACGCCGATGTGGTCCACCGTCGGCATGTACACCAGGAACCGCCCAGGCAACGCGATGTGCGACGTAATGCGCGCGCCCTTCTGACCAATCGGCTCCTTGGCGATCTGTACGATGATCTCCTGGCCTTCCTTTAACATGTCGCTGATCGACGCCGGGCGCTCGGTGCGTTCGCCTCGTTCGCCGCGTTCGCCGCGGTCACTGCGTTCGCCGCGGTCATTGCGTTCCCCGCGCTCCGGCCGCTCCGTCCTCTCCGCGCGTCCCTCCACAACCCGGTTTTCCTGCTGCGGGCCACGTTGCGCACCTTCGCGTCCCTCTTGGGGGCGTCCCTCCGGCCCGCGTCCTTCACGTCCCTCCGGCCCGCGCCCTTCCGGCCCACGCCCTTCCGGCCCACGCCCTTCCGGCCCACGTCCTTCACGCCCGTCGCGTCCCCGCCTTCTGGAGCGTCGCGACACGCGATGCGGATAGCGGCCTCCCTGCTCGCGCAGGGTCGCCGTCAAGCTGGTAGGGATGCGCGCCGGCTCCGGCCCTTCTTCCTCCACCGCGCCCGCCGCTTCTTCCGTGCCCTCGGCAGTTTCTTCTCCCGCCTCGGTCTCTTCGTCGCCCGCCTCACCCGCAGCCGAAGCTTCCGCTGCTTCGCCGTCGGCCTCACTTTCCTCAGTGCCCTCGGCCAGCGCCTCCGCAACCTCTGCGGCCATCTCTTCGTCCGCTAGCGCCTCTTCCGCTGCCTCTTCGATCGCTTCCGCGAGCTCCGCCTCTATCTCGACTTCTCCCGCCGCATCGATTTCCGCCTCCAATGCAATTGCGGTAGCCGATTCGACCGTCATCCCGTGCGGCGATTCGATGTGCGACGCATGCTGCGTTTCGGAATGCGAGGACTGGCCCGGTTCCATATGCGAGGCGGGTTTGGCCTCCGTTTGCGACACAGGCTCGGCAATCACGTGATGCGCAATCTCGGGCGCGGCGCGGTGCGACGCATGCTCGACGCGCTCCTCGTCCGCCGCTTCCGTCTCCGTTACCTCATCCGCAGAGTCCGGGACCGGCTCCATCAACAGCGGCTCTCCGTCGGTCGCGGCTTCGTATGGGGGAAGTCCCTCGGCTTCGCCATGCGCATCCGCCGTTGTATCTTCGCCCGGATGGCTTTCGCCGCCGCCCTGCCGGTACTTGGAAAGCTTTTCCCCAGGCAGAACGAAGAAGTCGTCCGGCTCCGATCCGCTGACGGCCGGTCCCTCGCTCAACGGTGCGCTCTCTACAGAAACACTTTCGTTCGATTCCGCGGGCTCTTCGCTTTCATTCCGCGGTGAATAGAATTTCGAATCCGGCAGCCCGCGTCCACCGCCGCGCTGCCCACGCCCGCGGCGCCGTCCACGCCCACGTCTGTGGTCGTTATCCCGAT
Source organism: Bryobacteraceae bacterium (assembly GCA_036268375.1). Taxonomy (GTDB): domain Bacteria; phylum Acidobacteriota; class Terriglobia; order Bryobacterales; family Bryobacteraceae; genus PALSA-243. The sequence continues at coordinate 9,046 of DATAUH010000300.1, forward strand.
CGCGATTTCCGCGCTCGTCGCGCCGTTCTTGCTGTTGCGGCATCGTGCCCGCTGTCGCAATCACCGCCGGAGCCGAGGCTGGCGGCGCGCTCTCAACCGGAGCCGCCTCCGCTATCATCTCCGCCGCGCCTTCCGTTGGCTCGGGAACCGTGGCCGCTGGCGTTCCGCCGCCGCTCTGTTGCTTGAAGACTTTTTCTTCGACGCTGGTTACGATCTTGTCGTACTCTTCGTTGTCTTCGAAAAAGTCGGAGACGTAAAGAAACGCGTCCCGTTCCAGGCCAATATCGACAAACGCCGATTGCATGCCCGGCAATACCCGCGTGACTTTACCTTTGTGGATGCTTCCCGCCAGCGAATATTCATTCTCACGCTGGTGGTAAATTTCAACTACCTGATCTTCCTCCACCACCGCCACGCGTGTCTCGTGGCGATTGGCCGAGATGATTAATTCCTTCGACATCGGCTACCTCCTCGGGGGACTGGAGGGTAGACCGGAAGCTTGGGCGCCCTGCGTGCGCGTCTAGCGACAAATGCTCGACAATCTCACGCTGGCCGCGCGGCGGAGATGCGAAACTCATACGCCGTCGGCCGGGAACCACTTCCTCTCAGCCGGGAGAGCGCTTTCCGCGCCAACCGTCCCGGGGGTCTCTTCAGGCTCCCGAATTCTCTTTCAAAATCTAATCTTTAAAATCTGCTGAGGCGCTGCCGAACCGGCGCATTTCTCCGCCAGTCCTTACAATCACCTGAACTTCAAATCTCAAATCAAACTTCAATTCACAAATCTTCTTAGGCGAACATTATTCACCAAACCGAGCGCGATAAAACTCGACCAGATACTGGATCCGCCAAAACTCATAAACAGTAGGGGAATTCCGGTAACCGGCATCATTCCCGCAACCATCCCTACATTGACGAGGATATGACACAGCAACAAAGCTGCGATACCCATACATATATACTTTCCGGCCCGGTCCGGCGCCATCTGCGCATTTTGTACGATGCGCATCAGCAACACAAAATACAGCGACAACAAAACAACCACGCCCACGAACCCCTGCTCTTCGGCAAACGCCGAAAAAATGAAGTCCTTAGACGGTACGGGCAAAAAGCGAAGCCGCGATTGGGTCCCCTTCAAAAAGCCCTTGCCGGTCATTCCGCCCGACCCGATTGCGATCTTGGACTGAAGCGTGTGATACCCAGTCCCCTGCGGATCCTCGTCGGGGTTCATGAAGCTGACCAACCGCTGCCTTTGATAATCCTTTAAAAACACCGAGCTTACGGACAAGCCCAGGCCCAAAATCACCACTACCGCTGCGATATACTTCCAGTGCAGTCCGGCCAGCAATGCGCCTACGAAAAGAACTGCAAAGTACGTAAGAGCCGTCCCTAAATCCGGTTGCCGCAACACCAGCACGGCCGGAATCGAAACCAGCCCAGTCAATTTCAAAGCTTCTACGATCTCCAAATCGTCCCTATGCAGGTCGGTTAGGAATCGAGCTACCAGTAATATTATCACCAGCTTGACAAATTCCGATACTTGGAAGTGAAATCCGCCCGGCAGCGGAATCCACCTTCGTGATCCGAAGGTCGCTTCGCCTACAACAGATGTGAGCAGCAGCACGGCTACTGATCCTAGATAAAGCATCGGCACATAGTGCAGCATGGAGTGGTAGTCCACGTTCAGAGCGAGCCACATAAGTGCAACTCCGCCCACGATATAGACCACCTGCTTCCACCACGCCCCCTGCGACGCCGTATCCAGCGTGGCGCTGAAAATCTGGATTACGCCCACGACGCAGATCACAAAAACGATCAGAATCATGGTCCAATCCAGGTCCCGAACCGAAAGATAACGCGACATTAATTAGATTTCCCGCCCGGGATCAATCCATCCAGCCCCAAAGATGCGACCGTTCGCAAATTCGAAGCCAATGTATTCTTTTGCTGCTGGACCGCAGCATTGCGCGCTTTCTTATCGAAATATGCCTTCATCACGTCGCGAACGATCGGCGCCGCATACTTGCTCTCGGCGCCATGTTCAAACAGCGCTGAAACCACGATCTCCGGCTTGTCGCACGGTGCGAAGGCCACAAACCAGGCGTTGTCCTTGAAATTGCCCTCGTGCCCGTGCGCCTTCACAAAATCGTTCGACGCCACCTGCGCCGTGCCCGTCTTTCCGCACACTGCCAGCCCTGGAATCGCGCCGCGCACGCCGGTCCCGCCTTCATTCACCACCCCGTACATTCCCGAAATCACGTCGTGCACGTTCTTCGGATCGAGCGGCCACGTCACCGGTTTATCGTTCGCCGCGCCGTCCTTCGTCAGGTGCGGCCGCCGCCACGTCCCGCCCACCGACAGCCCCGCAATCGCCCGCGTCAACTGCAGCGGCGTCACGGTTAACTCGCCCTGTCCGATCGACACCGAGATTGTATCCCCTGCGTACCACTTGTGATGCTGCGTGCGCATCACCCAAGCCTGCGAGGGTACCAGCCCCGTCAGCTCATGCGGCAGGTCGATTCCCGTCGGCTTTCCGTACCCCATCAGATCGGCGTAATACGCGATGTTGTCGATTCCCATCTTGTTGCCCACGGTGTAAAAATAAACGTCGCACGATTCCTTAATGCCGTTGTGCAGACTCACCGTGCCGTGGCCGCCCTTCAGGTGGCACTTGTAGTAGCGCCCGTAGAACACCGCGCCGCCCGCGCAGTGCACCGTGAAGGTGTCGTCGATCGTTCCCGTCTCCAGGCCCGCAATGGCCATAATCGGCTTAAACGTCGACCCCGGCGCCTGCGCGTCCTGAATCGCGCGGTTCAATAGCGGATGGTCCGGATTGCTGTTGATCTCCTTCCAGTCCTTCGCGCGTATATGCCCCGCAAACCGGTTGGGATCGAACGTCGGCCGGCTCACCATCGCCAGCACCTCGCCCGTGTTCGGGTCGAGCGCCACCACCGCGCCGTTCTTATGCTCGACGCCGACGTCCTTCAGTCCGGTGTCCATCGCAAGCTCCGCCACCGCCTGCAGATCCAAGTCGATCGTCAATTGCAGATCTTTGCCGGGCGTCGCAGGTTTGGTCGCCAGCACCTGCCGCACCGTACCGCGGTTGTCCACCACCACCTGGCGCTGTCCGTCTACCCCCGTCAGCCAGTCGTTGTACTGCCGCTCGATGCCGAACTTGCCGATCACCTGGCCGGGTTCGTACTTGGCAAACTGCGGATCATCCAACTCGTCCTGGCTGATCTCGCCCGTGTAGCCGATCACGTGCGCCAGCATTCCGTTCTGCGGATAGAGCCGGCTCTCCGCCTGCACCACCAGTAGCTCCGGGAAAAAGTCGCGGTGCGAATCCACAAAAGCCAAGTCCGCCGGCGACATCTCTTCCTTCAACACCATCGGCTCATACTTGGGCCGTGTGCGAAAGCGGAACACCTTGGCCATCAGGTCGTCGTAATCCAGATCCAGCCCCGACGCAATATCGCGCAGATGCTCCTCTTTAAAGGATTCGCGCGCCAGCATCAGTTTGAACGACGCTTTGTTGTCGACAATCACGCGCCCGTCACGATCCAGAAGGCGCCCGCGCGGCGCAATCAGCGGCGCCGATTTCACGCTATTGGCCTGCGCCCGCTCATCGTATAGCTGCGGATTCTGTACCTGCAGCCGCCAAAATCCCGCAATCAGAATCAGAAACACCGCTACCGAGCAGTACTGAAACAGCGCAATCTTACCCGAAGCGAAATTCGAATCATCCCGCAATACAGGCTGTTCGGTATTCTGCTGCTGAGGTTCGAGAGTGGGGTCAGACGGAGGAACGATCACAAACTAAGCGCGGCAGCGCCTGCCCTTATCGTACCAGTAACCCATTCCCTATATAAACAAAACGCGCCGGAACCGTGTCCCGACGCGTCTTTGTTCAATTCTGACTTCTGACTCCTGACTACCTCGACTCCCAAATCCCGCAGGGATTTCAAGAGCGCAGCTCTTGCTTAGAACTTGTAATACAGCGCGAACTGAATCAGCCGGTTTCCGAAGAACTGCTGCGTGATCTTACCAAACGTCGCAGAGGTCACCGTCTGATCGCCCACGAACCACGTGGTGTGGTTCAGGAAGTTAGTGCTGTCCATGCGGATTTCGACGCTCTGGCGCTCGGTGATGTGGATGTCCTTCGATACCTTGAAGTCCACATCCCATACCGAGGGGCCGTCCAATAACGCCTTCTGCAGCGTGCCAATCGTTCCCGGAGCCGGTTCGAAGAACACTTGGTTGGGATTCGGAGCCAATCCGTCGCCCGCCACCGCGCGTCCGTCCGGACCAATGACCGCAGCCCCAATAGCGGGGCCAGCGCCCGTCGTCCGCTCCTGAAACAGATCCTGCAATTGGCTCAGGTTATCGGGCGTGTTCACAGTATTGTTGCCGGACCGCGCCGCGCGGTTCAGTGTGCCGCGGCCCGACAGAATCGAGAACGGCAAACCGGACTGCCACGTGAAGATCGTCGCGACGTTCCAGTTGCCAATCACATGATTCACCAAGCCATGGCTGGTAAAGCGGCGATTTGCGCCGAACGGCAGATCGTAATTCAGGTTGACCTTGAACACATGCGTAAGATCCATACCTGCCACGCGCGCCTTTTCGATCTTCGGATTGTTCATGTCCAGCAGCGGTTCGAAATCGGTCTGCTGGGCGTTTTGCGAATCGCTCAAAACCTTCGAGAAGACGTAGTTGGCTTGGAAGCCAAGACCGTTCGTGGTATGACGAGTCACTTCCACGATACCCGCGTGATAGCTGCTGGTGCTGTAGTTCTGTAGCATGTTCGCGCCCAGCGTGTTCACGTTACGGTAGAAGTTGTACGGACCGTTTAAACCGTTCGTTTGGTAAAAATTAGCAAGTTCGCCTACCTGGCCTGTCTGAATGTAGTTTTGCACGGTCGCATTCGTCAGCGAGCCGCCATTGGGCATGGCCGCAAAGAACGGCAGCGGCTGGCTTCCGGGAAAGTTGGCGTTATATGCCGGATTGAAGCCATTGTTCAAGCGCTGCGCGATAAAACCGTTCTGCTGCGCCGTCACGAACGCAGGCAGGATCTGGTTGATCAGCACCTGGTTGTAGTCGAGGCCGCGGATCTCCTTAACGCCGTGGTTGCCCACGTAGCGAACGTTCACCACCATGTTCTTCACCAGGCGTTCCACGCCAATGTTCCACTGCTGAACATATGGGGTCGTCAGGCCCGGATCCGGCATCGCAACCGCATTCCCTGCCGGGTTCAGCGCGAAGTTTTGCGCCAGCGTCCGCGGCACCTGGAAGGCAGGCGCATTGATCGCGGGCGGACTGTTGCTGATTACGCCGCTCAAACCCGTGGCGCCCACCGTCGTCGAAAGACCCGAGTTAGTTCCCACACTGTTCACCAGCGCCTGGCCCAGGTTGTCGTCTACATAGAAGATGCTGTAGCCGCCGCGGATCGCCATCTTGCCGTCGCCGAATACATCCCACGCCAGACCCACGTTGGGCGCGAATTCGTGGAACGAAGTCGAGTACCACGGACGGCCGACGGCCTTGCCCGCGAAGTTCAAAACCAGGTTCGGATCCAGCAGCGTATTAATAGGATTGTTGTTTTCCACCACCGGCAGCAGCACCAGGGCATCCTTTTCATCTACGGGCGTATAGTGGTCCCATCGCACGCCCAGCGTGGCCGTTAGGCGCGGTAGTACCCGCCACGTGTCGGTCACATAAGCCGCATAGTTGTTGAAGTTGTAGTCCCGGATGTTAGGCGCGCCGTTGACAAAGCCCGATGTACGCGAAGTTACATTGAAAAGCTGCGTGTCTGTGTTCAGATAACCGGCCAGAGTCGCAAGCAGCGTGTTCGCGCTCGACAGGTCTGTGGAACTGATGCCCGGCAATTGCGACGCCACCAAACCTTGGTTGCCGCTGCCAAAAGCGATCGCATAACTCGGAGTGATCCCGCCGTAATTATAGTTGCGGATGGTCACGTTCTGTCCCTGCACGCCGAAACCGACGGAATGACGGCCGTGAATCCAGGTTGCCGTGTCGGACCAGTTGTAGGTGTTGGTATAGCGGCCCTGTGAGAGAAACGAGTTCACCGGATTAGTGTACGATGTACCCGAAACGAAGAACGGCTGGCCTGTGGGCTGCGCCACGAAGAGAGCTGGCGCCAGATTGAAGCCGAAGCGCGCTTCGTTCGTAATTGTTGGCGTGGGGTTGAAGCGCCAAGAGATCGACGCCAGCTTGGTCGAATCGTCGTTCGCGACCGTCGGCGCCGCGTCGTAGGTGGCATCTAGGTCCGGCCGGTCCAGAATGTCGCGGTTATAGAGATAACTCAGGTGCAGCGAATGTTTCGTCGAAAGGTTGTAGTCGAGTGTGCCGGTCACGTTATCCCGGGTACGATTGTCACGTTCGTTGAACTGAAAGCCGGCCGTATTTCGCAATAAGCCGCTGGTCGAATCGCCCCTGTTGAGGTTATTGAAAGCGGTGGGAACCTTGGCCAGCAGCGACTGCATCACCGGATTCGCCTGTACGCCTTGCAATGCCAGCAGGTTTACCGTTTGCGGACCGCCGTTAGCCAGATAAGTGAAATTACCAGCTCGCGCCGAGGGGGTAAGTACGGTAGTGTTTTCCGCCGTCTGTTCGCGTTGGCGATAAGCTTCGTAGTTCACGTAGAAGAATAACTTGTTTTTAATGACCGGCCCGGCTAACTTCCCGCCAATTTGATTCTGATTGAGGAACGGATTGGCCACCCTTGCCTGGTTATTGAAAAATGAATTCGCAGCCAGCGCGCTGTTACGATTAGACCAGTAACCCGCTCCGTGGAATTGATTCGTTCCAGACGGAGTAACAAAAGCTACCTGCGAAGAACCGCCGCCCTCCGACGAGTTCGCATTAGACGAAGTTACGCTGACTTCCGAGACCTGATCCAGCAGCAATAAGTTTGGCGCAAAGTCAAGGTCGTTTTGTCGGATGTAGTTATCTTGAATATTTACGCCGTCTAGCGTCACATTTACGAACGACGACCGCTGGCCGTTAACGGTCGTGTTACCGCGCGAGTTGTTAATGCCGAGATTGTTAATGCCAGCCTGCGTCTGCAGAAAGCCCAACGGGCTGCGATTCATCGTGGGCAGATCTTGCATCTGCGATTTGGTAATAGTGGTGGATACTTCAGAACTGGTGGTCTCCACCGTGTTAGCGATTTCACTAACCTGCACCTGCTGCGAAGCCGCGGCCAGAGAAAGCTTTACTGGCGGAACGTCCAACGTGCGGCCCGGCAGTACATCGACGCCGTTCACCGTTACTTTTTGAAATCCCGTTGACTCCACTACCAAGTCATACGTGTTTGGGGGCACCGACACAAATCTGAATTCGCCGGTAGCGTTGGTTTTCGTCGCAAAAGCGTCTGTAGCAACTCCCGAAAGCTTCAAGCTAACACTGGCGCCCGGCACGCTCGCGCCGGATGGGTCAGCAACTGTGCCCGAAACGGTTCCCGCCACTTGCGCGTGCAGGGCCGCTGCGCCAAGCACACTTAGAGACAGAGCAAAAAACGACCGCAATAAAGACATAACTCCCTTTCTACCGGCAGAACACCGGCAGTAGATCCCTGAAGAATTTAACTGAAAGATGGCGAACTGGCAGTCCGAGTTTCACCTGCGCCATCACTTACTAACCCCGTGCGAGATTTTGTCCTCTAGTTTATCGCCCCGCACTGGCAGTGTCAAATGAATGGAACTTACCCGCTTTCATAGGCATATCTGGCAATGCTAACTATGGCTAATGGCTAAAAGTACACGTCTGTAACAACTTACATTTTCGTGAACGCGGCCTTTGGTGGGTTGCTTGCTCAAAAGTAAGTATGATTCGCAAATTAAAATCCGGAGAGTTTCGTATTTATTCCCGCAAAAAAGATGCCAACTCTGGAAGGCGCCGGAATCTGGGCACGTTTCCTACTCGCGAAGCCGCAGAAAAGCACGAACGCGCCATCCAATATTTCAAACACGGCGCATGATCCCGCCGCGACCGCCCCGCCGCCGCTCGCACTTTTTGCGCCCCGCCTAAATCCGTCTGCTGCGCTCTCTC
>DATAUH010000301.1:0-6401 GCA_036268375.1 Bryobacteraceae bacterium
GCCTTTGCGCGGAGCCTCCAACATGGTCTGAAAATGGAACTCCTGACCGAGTGAAAGCTCGCGCAGCGACAGATTTTCAGACGGCGAGCCGAGAAACACCAGATCGCGATTCTTGGTGTCGTCCCAATTGAGCAACCGTCCACGCTTCAGGTGTACGGGACGTCCGAGCCGTGCGAATACCTGGTCGAGTTCGTGTATCGAAATCACTTCGCCGACGCCCGTGTAATGGTCGAATACGGAGTCGGCGGCGTCCCTATTGGGCCGATAGTAGCGAAGGCCCGTCTCGGGTCGTCCTACGAACTCGGCGTTGCTGAACACCACCAGCGGCTCTTCGGGGCTTTGCAGCAAGCCGCGCCAGAACAGGCTCACGGGGTCGGCCGATGCCGCCGCAGGGACGGCGGCTAGCGGTTTGGTCCACGGACGCGCCAAGAGGACTGCCGCCAACACGAGAGACGCCATCGTGGAGATGACGGCGATCCACTTCCAGGGCGCGGTACGGGCCGGAATTGAGATGGAAGTTTCGAGCGCAATCGGAACCGGTTCTGCTTCGCGCGATGGTTCGGTTTCGCGCTCGCGAAAAGTAACCGCGTGCGAGCCCTTCGGGATCTCCACAACAATCGGATCGGCGCTTCCTGCGTGGCTGTAGTAATCCGTCAGTTTAGAGCGCAGGCGGCTCATCTGCACGCGCACCGTTGAATCTACGCGAGGATCGAACCCGGTAGACCGGCCGAAGACCTGGGTCGCGATCTGATACTCCTTCACGGACACTTCCGGCGTATCGATCGACTGCCGCGCCAGAAACTTGAGCAGATTGCAGAGCGATTCTGAATTCTGGAGCACCGGGCTATGGATTATGCGATCCACCTGGGCTAACCGCTTCTCGGCGGAGAGCGGCTGTCCGGCATTGGTTGTGAGTGGCATTGGGGGGCGACCTGGTCCCACCTCCTGCTATGTAACAGCGATTTTAACGCATCCTTTACATAAAACAAACCGAAGAAGTTAGTTGAAGTAACCGCGTCATACGCAGTATCACACTTGGCAAACTCCACCTATCGCTGGAAACTTAATGCATTGCTTTATTCGGGTTTGTAAGAGCGGCGCCGCTCGCGAAGTTAGGACGCGCTCTTGAGGTAATCATGAAGAAACGTACATTCGCTACAAGTTTGATCGGCCTGCTGAGTTATGCGTTGGTCGTTTTTGGCCTAGTTGCCCCGCCGGCTTACTCACAATCGGACGCCGCCCGCCTGCAGGGCATTGTAAGCGATCCCTCGGGCGCAGTTGTGCCTGGCGCGTCGGTAAAGGTGACCGAAACCGCCACCGGCAGGGAGCAGAAAGCAACCACAGCTGACGGAACGGGCGCTTACTCTTATCCCGCGCTGCCCCCGGGTGACTATCACATCGAAGTTTCGAAGAGCGGCTTCCGCACGGTCAAACAATCGGTCACTCTACAGGTAGCCCAAGTAGCAAACGTTAACTTTTCGCTTGAGCCCGGCGCAGTCACCGAGGAAGTTACTGTCACTTCCGACGCTGCATTAGTAGATAGCGCCAGTTCCGATATGGGTCTAACTGTACAAACTAAGCAGATCGAGGACCTTCCCCTAAATGGGCGTAACTTCACAGACCTTGCCACTCTCATTCCCGGCGTAAATAGAGGTCAGCCTGGCAACGTCGCGACGGGCCAGGGCAATAACGCCGAAACATTCCGCTATAACGCGAGCGGCGGCGCGTCGCTAGTGGTGAACGGAGCACGGCCGCAAGCCAACAACTTCATGCTGGACGGCATGGATAATAACGAATCGCTCGTGAACACCATCGTCTTTTTTCCGCCTGAAGAAGCCATTCAGGAATTCCGCGTTCAGACCAGCATCGCCACCGCCGAATTCGGACGCGCCGGCGGCGGAATCGTGAATACGACTATAAAATCCGGCGGCAACGCGCTGCACGGGACGGCCTTCGACTTCCTGCGCAACTCTGCCCTGGACGCGCGCCCGACCTTCGCTTCCAGCGTGACGCCGTTCCGCCGCAATCAGTTCGGGGGAACCATCGGCGGCCCGATCAAAAAGAACAAGCTGTTCTTCTTTGGCGACTATCAAGGCATGCGCGAGAGCACTCCCGTTGGTGTTGATTTCGCCAGTGTTCCGACGCCGCTCATGCGGCAGGGCAACTTCTCCGAACTGCTGAACCCCGCGGTCTCCGGACTCAGCAGCCCGATCGTGATTCACAATGTCGCGACCGGAAATCCGTACCCCAATAACATCATTCCCACTTCGCAGCTCAATCCGGTGGGCGTGAAGTACCTGAATGCGTATCCTTTGCCGAACGTCGCCGGCCGCGTCGAACAGAACTGGACCATCCAGCGCACCACCGTGCAAAACTTCGATGATTTCGATGTCCGCGCCGATTGGAACGCTACGGAAAAGGATCTGATCTTCACGCGGTTCAGCTACGCGCAGGATCCCGAAGTGACCTCGACGCGTCTGCCCGGACTTCCGGCCGGCTTCGGCGCAGGCGCCCAATTCACGAATGCGCGCGGCGACGGCGTGGGTTGGACCCACACCTTCAGCCCCAGCCTGCTGAGCGACCTGCGCTTCGGCTTCCAGCGCACGTTTCTCGGCTACACCCCGCCTTATGACAACGTTCCGATTTCGGCGAACCTGGGAATTCCCAACGCCAACACCAGTACACTACTGGGCGGTGGCGCACTCATCGGCGGCAACAACGGCCAACTCGAATATACCGGCGACTACGGACCGTACCTGGTTCCCGAAAACACGTATCAGATTGCTGAAAACCTCAGCTATGTGAAAGGCAACCATACGTTCAAGTTCGGCGGCAACTTCGTTCGCCGGCAGGTCAACCTATTTCGGCCGATCGCCGGTAAAGGCTTCTTCAACCTCTTCGGCGACGGCGTTGGCCCTGGCTCCACGGGCTACGAAGTTTCTGACATACTCGCAGGGTTCGTCAACAATTATCAGATCGGCCCTCCGTTCGGGATGGTAGGCACGCGCACCTGGGAAAACAGCCTGTTCGTGCAGGATGACTGGCGTATTGGCCGCCGCCTGACGCTGAACCTCGGCCTCCGCTGGGAATACCTTTCGAACCCGGTGGAAGAATACGGCCGTCAAGCCAACTTCAATCTCGCAACCGGCGCCATCGTAGTGGCAAAGGGCGGCGGCGACCCGCTAGTGCAGAACAATTGGCACAATTTTGCGCCGCGCTTCGGCTTCGCGTATGACGTGACGGGCAAAGGCACGACGGTTGTCCGCGGCGGCTACGGGATTTTCTACTTCCTGGATCGCGGCGGCATCAGCAATCAGTTGGCGCAAAATCCACCGTTCAGCGGCGCCTCGCAGTACAACTTCAGCAACGGCTATCGCATCAATCTCTCGGGCGAAGGGGCCTTGGGCAACGGCATTACCGGAAGCCTGGACCCCCTCGCGACCACTGGTCCACTGCCGCTCGGCAATTTCAACAACCTCAATCTCAACAATCCGCAAAACGTGAACGTGCTGGCGCAATTGATGAATAACAAGACCTCTTCCATGCAGCAGTGGAACCTGCAACTGCAACATCAATTGCCCGGCAATACGATGGTGAGCGTGGCCTATGTCGGCGCGGCGGGACACCACCTGCTGGATTACTACAACATCAACAACCAGCTCTTCGGCCAGCCCAACGGCGCGCGTTTCTATCCCAACCTCGGCACCGTCACCATCGAGGGGGCGCGCGGCAACTCCATCTACAATGCGCTCCAGGCTGAAATGTCACGCCGTTTCAAGCATGGGCTGCAATTCACCGCTTCGTACACCTTTTCGCGCGCCATTGACGATGGCGGCGGCGCGTACGGAATCGCGAAGCCGCAGGATGTACTGAATCTGCGACTCGATCGCGGCCTTGCCGATCAGGACGTCCGCAATCGCTTCGTGCTTTCCGGCGTCTACGAGCTGCCGTTCGGACGCGGGCGCCAGTTCGGCAAGAACATCAATCGCGTGGCGGACCTCGTGCTCGGCGGATGGCAGGTGAACGGCATTCTAACGATTCAGAGCGGCATCCCCTTCAATCCGACTACGCCCGGTTCGCCCGGCGGACGCCCCGATGTGGTCGGCAACCTGACGATGAACCCCGGCAACACGTCCCAATACTTCAACATTGCAGCGCTCGCGCCCGTGCCGCTCTCTTCCGATGGCGTGATGCTGTTCCCCGGTACGCTGGGACGCAACGTACTTATCGGACCGGGCATCCGCAACGTCGACATGTCGCTGTTCAAGGCCTTCACTATCACGGAACGTGTCCACTTCGAGTTCCGCGCCGAGGCCTTCAACATCGCCAACCATCCGCAGTTCGGGCAGCCGAACGCCGATATCACCAATACGAGCCGCACTAGCGGTTTCGGGACCATCACCGGCACGCTGCTGGATTCGGAACGCCAGATCCAGTTCGCCGCGAAAGTGATCTTTTAAAAGGTAGCGGGTTCGCCCGCTTCCGACGCCACCGGTCTCCTCAATTTGAGAAGCCAGCATGAAAAAGATCGCCATTCTCATCGCGATGACGCTGCGGCTCGGTCACGCCGCGGCGCCCGTCGTCACGAAAGTGGAACCGCCGGATTGGCCGGTCGAGCCGCAGGGCATCACGCTGCGAATTCTCATCGACGGGCACGATCTAACCGGCGCGAAAGTGCATGCCGCGTTTGCAACGGGTCCGGTGAAGATTAGCGCATCCGGCACGCACCTTTTCTTTGATCTCACGCTTCCGAAATCCGTTCCGCCCGGCAAGTATCCCATCAGCATCACCACTGCCGAAGGCACAGCGCAGGCCCCGTTCAGCGTGGCCGCGGCGCTGCCCACCGCCGGCCGTTTTCAAGGCTTCGACAGCAATGATATCTTCTACCTGATCATGCCCGACCGGTTTGCCAACGGCGATTCGTCCAACGACGATCCCGCCGTGAGCCGCGGCCTCTTCGACCGCTCCAAATCCCGCTATTATCATGGTGGCGATTTCGCCGGGATCGAGCAGCACCTGCCTTACCTGAAAGCTTTAGGCGTCACAACGTTGTGGCTCACGCCGATCTACGACAACGCCAACCACTTGAATGAGCGCGAACGCTACGACAACCAAGCCATCACCGACTATCACGGCTACGGCGCGGTGGATTTCTACGCTGTCGAGGAGCACTTCGGCACGCTCGACAAATTTCGCGAACTGGTAGACCAGGCGCACCAGCACGGTCTCAAGATGGTGCAGGACGAAGTCGCAAACCACACCGGGCCTTATCATCCCTGGGTGCAGGATCCGCCCACGCCCACATGGTTCAACGGCACGGAGGCGCAACACCTCTCGAACACCTGGCGCACCTGGACGCTCATCGATCCGCATGCGCCCCCGGAGTTGCAGAAGAGCACTGTCGAAGGCTGGTTCGCCGGCATTCTACCCGACCTGAATCAGAACGACCCGGAAGTGGCCCGCTACCTGATTCAAAACACGCTCTGGTGGATCGGCCGCACCGGCATCGATGGGATTCGCCAAGACACTCTGCCCTATGTGCCGCGGACCTTCTGGCGCCAATGGACGGCGGCGATTCATCACCGCTATCCGAATTTCCGCGTGGTCGGAGAAGTCTTCGATTCCGATCCGGGCCTGGTGTCCTTCTTTCAGGGAGGCAAGCCGCGGTTCGATGGCATCGATACGGGCGTCGATTCCGTCTTCGATTTCCCGCTGCAAGCCGTAATCGGCAAAGTCTTCACCGAAGCTGCGCCCACCCGCGAGCTATCGCAAACGCTGGCGCACGATTGGCTGTATCCGGACGCGAATCGCCTGGTGACTTTCACCGACCTTCACGATCTGCCGCGCTTCATGAGCGAGCACGATGCAACGTACAACGCGCTAGAGCGCCTGTTTGCGTTTCTGATGACAGAGCGCGGAATCCCCATGGTCTACTACGGCGATGAGATCGGGATGAAAGGCGGCAACGACCCCGATAACCGGCGCGACTTTCCCGGGGGCTGGCAGGGTGACGCGCAAAATGCGTTTGAAGCATCCGGCCGTACGAAAGACCAGCAGGCTCTTTTCGAGTCTCTGCGCAAACTCACGCACCTGCGCGCGCAGTCAGAAGCGCTGCGCCGCGGCAAAACCGTGGACCTGCTGGCCGAAGATCGCGCATATGCATTCGCGCGCATCACGCCCAGCGAGCGCGTGCTGGTGATCTTCAACAATGCCGCCACGCCCGCGTCGCTGCACGTTACGGTCGGCGACGCAGGCATACTAGATGGCGCAGAACTGCAGGATGGCTACGGCTCCGCGCCCGCTGTCACCGTCAAACAGCACGCCATCGACGTCCAGTTGCCGGGACACTCCGTCGCGATTTACCGCCAATGAAACGGCCTCGTTTAAGCGCTACGCAGCTT
>DATAUH010000302.1:0-3011 GCA_036268375.1 Bryobacteraceae bacterium
GCAGCCGGTCTATGACGTTTACGCCAACGTTCAAGATCGCGATCTCGGTTCCGTGTCGAACGAAGTGGAGGGTATCCTGGCCGGTTTTCGATCTAAACTCCCTAAAGGCAGCTTTCTTGAAACGCGCGGCCAGGTCTCCACAATGCGAAGCTCCTTTCAAGGCCTCAGCGTAGGCCTGATCTTTGCCATCCTGCTCGTCTACTTCGTAATGGTGGTCAACTTCCAGTCCTGGCTCGATCCGTTCATCATCCTCATGGCGCTCCCAGGCGCTCTTGCCGGCATCGTCCTGATGCTGTTCGTCACCCAAACCACCATCAGCGTTCCGTCGATGATGGGCGCGATCATGAGCATCGGCGTCGCCACCGCCAACTCCATCCTGCTCGTTAATTTCGCTAACGATCTGCGTGAAGAAGGCGCCGACGCGCTCACCGCGGCTCTCGAAGCCGGCTACACCCGTCTCCGCCCCGTCACCATGACCGCCCTCGCCATGATCGTCGGCATGTTGCCCATGGCTCTCGGCCTTGGCGAAGGCGGCGAACAGAACGCGCCTCTCGGCCGCGCCGTCATCGGAGGCCTCCTGTTGGCCACTGTCGCTACACTATTCTTTGTGCCTGTCGTCTACAGCGTCCTGCGCTACAACCCGCCGCGCTTCGGCAGCCACTCGCGTCTCGAAGAAGAGGCGGTGAAAGCGTAATGTCCCATCCCCAATTGCAGCCTGTACCCGCCAAACCCGGCCTGCGGCCGCTGCTCATGTTCTTCATCGCGCTCGCCTGCGTCGTCATCGCCGCCATCGCCGCCGGATTTCTGCCGCGCCTCTCGCACCAGAAAGTCATGTTGGCTGCGAACGAAAAGGTCGCCGCGCAACGCCCAGTCGTCATCGCTTCGCCCGCCCATCTCACCGCCTCCAAAGATGGCATCGATCTCCCCGGCGACCTCCAGGCCCAAATCGAATCCCCCATCTTTGCCCGCGCCAGCGGCTACATGAAAAGCCGCCTCGTCGACATCGGCGACCGCGTCAAAGCCGGCCAACCCATGGCCGAAATCGAAACCCCCGAGCTCGATCAGCAGATCACCCAGGCCCGCGCCTCTCTCGCGCAGGCGCAGGCCGCGCTCAAGGAGCTCCAGGCCGATATCGAACTCTCCCACGCCAATCTCAACCTCGCCAAAGTCACTCTCGATCGCTGGGACCATCTCTCCACCAAAGGCGCCGTCTCTAAACAAGAGCACGATGAAAAGCGCGCCGATTTCGACGTCAAGAAGGCCCAGACCGATCGCGCCGAAGCCAGCCTCGCCACCGCTCAGGAAACCATACACGCAAGCGACGCCAATCTCCAACGCCTCCTGCAAATGAAGTCGTTCGCCAACATCACCGCGCCCTTCGATGGGATCGTTACCTACCGCGTCGCCGACATCGGCACCCTCATCAATTCCGGCAATGATGGCAGCGGCAAGGAAATGTTTCGCGTCGCCAAACTGACGCCCCTGCGCATCTTCGTCAATGTGCCACAAACGTACGTCCAGGACATCCACCCCGGACAGATCGCGCAATTGCGCGTCGAAGAACGGCCCAACCAGGTCTTCCCCGCCAAGGTGGATCGCATTGCCAACGCGCTCGATGCCTCCTCGCGCGCCATGTTGGTGATTCTCGTAACGCCCAATGAACACGGCACGCTTTATCCCGGCATGTATGTGCAAGTGCACTTCGCCTCAGGCAACGGCAAACCTGCGCTGCGCGTGCCGGGCGATACCATCATGCTCACTAAAAACGGCCCACGCATCGCCGTCGTCGGAGCCGACAATACCGTTCACTTCCGCAACGTCACCTTAGGCCAGGACCTCGGCTCCGAAGTCGAAATCGTTTCTGGGTTGCACGAAGGCGATATGGTCGTATCGAACCCCGCCGACGCAGTGCAAGAGGGAGTGCAGGTGGATGTCCACCGCCGCTAATGTTCGCCGTTCCGCAGGGCTCGTGGTCTGTTTCGCGACCGCGCTCGCACATGCCGCGGCGCCGCGCAAACTCTCCGTCGCAGCCGCGGCTGATCTCCAGTTCGCCCTTCCCGATCTCGCGCAGCAATTTCGTCAGGCCCATCCAGATATCGACCTCAGTACTGCCTTCGGCTCCTCCGGCAACTTCTTCGCGCAAATCGGCAACCAGGCTCCGTTCGACGTTTTCCTCTCTGCCGATATCGATTACCCACGCCGCCTCGTCGAATCTAAGCTCGCTGTCGCCGATTCTCTTTTCGCTTACGGCACCGGTCATCTGGTGCTTTGGGTTCCGAAGAGTTCACCCATTGATGTCGCCAAACTCAAATGGCAGTCGCTCGAAGCAGCGTCCGTGAAACACGTCGCTATCGCGAACCCGCAGCACGCGCCTTACGGGCGCGCCGCGGAAGCGGCCCTGCGCAAAACCGGCATCTACGATCGTGTTGCTTCAAAGCTGGTGCTCGGCGAAAACATCGCGCAGACATTTCAATTCGCGCAGAGCGGCGCCGCGGAAATCGGCATCGTCGCCATGGCGCTCGTCGTGGCGCCGACCGCAAGGGATCAAGGCCGTTACTGGGAAGTGCCGCAGGATTCCTATCCGAAACTGGAACAGGCCGGCGTGATTCTCACTCACGCCGCCGATCCCAGCGATGCACGGATGTTTCTCGAATTTCTGAAGAGCGATTCCGCGCGCCGCACTCTGCGCAGGTACGGCTTCTACTGATGGATTGGCAAGCCATTGGACTCAGCATCCGGCTGGCGGCCGCCACTACCGCCATCCTGCTGCTGATCGGTGCGCCCATCGCCTATTGGCTCGCCTTCTCCCGTCGCCCGTGGAAGTTTCTCGTCGAAGCTGTAGTCGCCATGCCGCTCGTGCTGCCGCCCAGCGTGCTCGGTTTTTATCTGCTGATCGCTATGGGTCCGCATAGCCCCTTCGGCGTAGCGTACGCCTCCATCACGGGTGGGCTTCTCCCATTCTCCTTTGCCGGCCTGCTCGTCGCATCGGTCTTGTATAGCTTGCCGTTCAC
>DATAUH010000303.1:0-5753 GCA_036268375.1 Bryobacteraceae bacterium
AAGCCCTCGCTGCGAGTGGGCTCCAGCCGCAAGAATTTAGAAAAACACAAGTGCGTCAGCGCATCCCAATTGCGCGGGCCGCCTTTGGCACGGGCATTCGCCGCGTCCTCGGTGAGAAATCGCGCCACCGCCTCATGATTCCCGAGCAGCGCGGCCCTGTGAATATCGCTGCTCGCAATTTCGGGATGCGTCGCGAGAATCTCCCGTGCGCGATCGAGCGATCCGTGCCACACGGACTCGTTGACGAATTCGTCCTTGGGATCCTGGGGCGCGGTCTGGTCTTCCGGCATAACAGCACGATTATCGCGCCGGCGCCAGTGCGCCGAGTTCACGGGCCGGACCGACGCGGTGCGCTTCGATCTTCTGGTCTTCCTTTGACCAAGTTTTGCCGCCATCCGATGAGCGGTCGGCTGTCCATGAGAAGCGGTCGGGCTGAATATTGTAGTAGCGGATCCGCAGGATCGAGGTGTTTCCGCTGGCTACGCCGAACTTCTGCTCGATGTGAACTTCGCCGCCTACGCGCTGTCCCGTGCCAACATCTTGCAGGCCGCCGCCTTCGACCATGCCCACGAGCTCCCAACGGTCCAGCCCCGCATTGTAGGCGCGCAGAGTCGAGGTGACATACCAGGTCTCGCGCTTATCGCCGACGATGCGGAATTCATCCAGGATTTGTCCGGTAGAGAGACGCACCGCCGTCCAAACGCCCTTGCCAGTACCGTGCTCTTTTGAGACCGTCGTGAATTCCCATTCGCCCAGCAGGTAATCGAAATCGCCCTTATGCGCCTCGAATAGCGCCTGGAGCTCCTTCCCGGTCTTCTTTTTTGGAGGTGTTTGCGCCGCCAGCAGGGCGACCAGCAGCAAGCCTGTCAGCAGACGAGGTATGGCCATGCGTCGAGACTATCAGCGAACTCCTCGAGCGCCAAAAAACTGCAGCCGGCGGCGCAGCGTATGCAGCCAGCGGTCATACTTGACGCTTCGCGCGCGAGGCCATATCCTCAGCGGGAATGGCGCCATCGGCGAACGCACAACCGGAGCGGCAGCGGACGCGATTGCCACGCTTCGGGCTGATCTTCGCCGCATGGCTCGCCCCGGCGCTGCTCTCGGCCTTCGATAACTACATGCAAAGCCGGCTCAGCAACGAGCGGCCGGATTGGCGCTGGGTCCTTTTCTCGGGCGCCGATTGGCTGCTGTATGCGGTGCTCACGCCCGCGGTCTTTCGCCTCAGCCGCAGATTCCCACTTGAGCGCGAGGGGCTACCGCGACGGCTTGCGCTGCATATCGCCTGCGCACTGGGCCTATGCGTGGCATGGGCGTCGCTCGGGCAGCTTCTGCGCCTGGCGATCTTTCAGGCTCCGGAAGGTTTTGTAGCGATGAAGTTCTGGCGCGCGCTAGAGGGCTGGATCCTCACCACTCTGCCGTTTGGAACCGGCGTGTACTTCGCGCTGGTGGGGATTGAACATGCGCTGGCCTACATGGCGCAGGCCCGCGAGCGCGAGACGCAGGCAACTCGTCTGACGGCGCAGCTCGCAGAGGCGCGGCTGGGCGCGCTGCGCATGCAGCTCAATCCGCACTTTCTGTTCAACAGTCTCAATGCGATCACGGTATTGGTGCGCGATCAGAATACTGCGGCGGCGTCGCGCATGCTCGAACTGCTCAGCGACGTACTCCGGCTGGCGCTGCGCGCAGATGGTTCGCATGAGACGCCGCTCTCTACGGAGTTGGATTTTCTCGAACGCTATCTGGCGATCGAGCAGGTGCGCTTCTCCGATCGCTTGCGCCCGCGCATCCAGGTAGACGCGGCGATTCGGCGCGCCGCGGTGCCGCAACTAATCCTGCAACCGTTGGTGGAAAATGCCCTGCGGCACGGGATCGCGCGCCGTGCGGATGCGGGGCTGCTGGAAGTGACGGCGCGGCGCGACGGCGATACGCTCGAGCTCACGGTGCGCGATGACGGTCCGGGGCTTGAGCCCGCCGGGCAGCCGGCGGCCGGAGTCGGTCTGGCGAACACACGTGCGCGCCTGGCCGCGCTCTACGGCGACCGCGCAACCCTGGAGATTGCCAATGCCGCGGGTGGTGGAGTCCTGGTGACGATCCGGCTGCCGTATCATGAGGCAGAGAACAATGGCGAGGCCGACTGAGATCCGCGTCCTGGTAGCCGATGATGAGCCGCTGGCCCGTCGCGGCGTGCGACAGCTACTAACGCCGCACCGCGATATCACGGTTGTCGGTGAGGCCCGCAACGGTGCGGAGACGTTGATGGCTCTTGATGCGTTGTCGCCCGATCTGCTCTTCCTCGATATACAGATGCCGGAGATGGATGGCTTCGAAGTGCTGCGCGCCTTTGGCGTCGCCCGGATGCCCGCCGTGGTATTCGTCACGGCGCACGATCAGTTCGCAGTGCGCGCGTTCGAGTCGCATGCGCTCGATTATCTGGTGAAGCCGCTGCACGTGGGACGCTTCGACGCGGCGCTGCAACATGTCCGCGAACGTCTGCAGTTGCTGGAGACCGCCGGCCTGGCAACGCGGCTCACGGCGTTGTTGGAGGCGGAGCAGGCAGCGCGTGAGAAGTCCGGCCTCGAACGCCTGGTGGTTCCGATCGCGACGGGCGAACTGGTGATACCGGTGTGCGAGATCGATTGGATCGGCGCCGACGACTACTACGCACGCCTGCACGTGGGCGGGAAAAGCCATTTGCTGCGCGAATCGCTGGCGTCGCTCGAAACGAGGCTGGACCCGCGCCGTTTCGCGCGCGTGCACCGCGCGGCGATTGTACAGATCGACCGCATCCGCGAGTTGCACGGCGATGAAATGACATTGCGCGATGGCACGCGAGTGCCGGTGAGCCGACGAAGGCGTGCCGCAATCGATGCCCTGCTGCGCAGCGTCTGCGCGCCTCGCGCGTGAGCGAGAATCCGCCGTGCGGCTCAAGCCACAATGGTTGATGATGATAAAGTAGCGGTACAAACGCCGCGCCATTCCGCGGCGGCTGTCCGAAATTCCGATTCCACAGATACGAAAACGCGTCCAAAGTTATGTCTCGAACACTCGATTCCGAAGCGCTCGATGTGCTGTTTCGTCAGGCCCGCACGTATACGGCTTGGGGCGATGAACCGGTTTCCGACGATACCCTGCGCCAGCTTTACGATCTGATGAAGTTCGGCCCCACCAGCATGAACTCCTCCCCGGCGCGCATTCTGTTCTTACGGTCCAAAAAAGCGAAAGAGCGGCTAAAACCTGCGCTGTCTCCCGGGAACATCGGCAAAACCATGGACGCGCCCGTCACGGCCATCGTCGCTTACGACACCAAATTCTACGACCATCTCCCGAAGCTCTTCCCGCAAGGCAAGGGAGCCCGCGACAATATGGCCAATAATCCGCAACTGGCGGAGATCACCGCGTTCCGCAACGGCACGCTCGGCGGCGCCTACTTCATCATGGCGGCGCGCGCGTGCGGTCTCGATTGCGGCCCCATGTCGGGCTTCGATAACGCCAAAGTGGATGCGGAGTTCTTCGCGGGCGAGTCCTGGAAATCGAACTTTCTCTGCAACCTGGGCCATGGCGATCCATCGACGCTGTATCCCCGCAATCCGCGCCTCGATTTTGACGAAGCTTGCAAGCTGCTGTAGCGGGCTCGGATGGATAACCTCACGCACACGGCGGTGGGCCTGTTTTTGGGCCGCGCCGGATTGAATCGCTGGACTCCGCGCGCCACCGCGATCCTGATCCTCGCCGCCAATGCGCCGGACTTCGACGCCGTGAGCGGCTTCTGGGGGCCGCTGACGTATCTGCAGTACCACAGGCACCTCACGCATTCGTTCATTGCGATGCCGGTAGTCGCGATCCTTTGCGTGCTCGCAGTGCGGGCATTTTCGCGCAAGCCCGTCGCGTGGGCCGGAGCCTTTTTCGCCGCGCTCATCGGCGTGTTCTCGCATCTGTTGCTGGATTACACCAACGGTTACGGCATACGCTTGCTGCTGCCGTTCTCCACGCGCTTCTATCGCCTGGAATGGACGGCTGTGATCGATGTCTGGATTTGGGCGGCGCTATTTGTGGGTCTCGCGGCGCCGTTTTTGAGCCGTCTTGTCAGCAGTGAGATCACTTCCAGCGCGGCGCGCAGCCGCTATCCCGGCCGCGGATGGCCCATCTTCGCGCTGCTCTTCGTTCTTCTATACAATTGCGCGCGCGGCGCCATACATGCGCGCGCCGTGGATGAACTCCAAAGCCGCATTTACAACGATGCGGAGCCTTTGCGCGCTGCCGCTGTGCCGAACGCGTACAATCCGCTCAAATGGCGCGGCGTCGTGGACACGAAAGGCTTCTTCGCGGTCACCGACATCGATCTCGCGCGTCAATTTAACCCGGAGCGAGCCCAACTCCTCTATAAATCCGATTACGCGCCCGCAATGGACGCGGCCAAGCGCACCGAAACCTTTCAGGTGTTTCTCAACTTCGCTGAATTTCCGGCCTGGAGCGTTGCGCCAGACCCGAAATTGGAGGGTGGCAAGGTGGTTACGGCAACCGAAGTGCGTTACGAAGGTTGGAGCGCTAAGGCCCTGGAAGACGCGCAAAATCACGTGCTCCGCAGTTGGTTTCAGTTCGGCGTTCTAGTCGAACCGCGATAAAATCCGGCTCCATCTAAGCTGTTTCACTAATATTGGCCGGGCCGGAGTGTGCCGAAAATACTATCGTGGAACAACTCCAACTGAATCCGGCGCTGGACCGCGAGCAACTCCGCGACATCACTATGGATGACGAGGAACTCATGCTTGAGGTGCTGAATGCCCTGTGGACCGACACTGCGGCGCAGACTCCGAAGTTGACCGCGGCCGTCGAAAGCCGCGATCGCGAGCAGACCATTCGCCTGGCACATTATTCCAAAGGCGCCTGCGCCAACGTAGGCGCGTGCGCGGCCGCCGCGGCGTTCCGCAAAATCGAAGATAGCGCCAAACAGAACGATTTCGCCAGTTGCAGCGTTTCGCTTGCATCGCTTGCCGTGGCTCTCGTCGATCTGAAATCGGAGATCGATCGCGTACAGCTCTAAGTTCGCCGTTACTACGGCGATTGCATAGCTTTCTTCAACGGCGCGATCAGGTGCGCGGCGACTGTCTTCTCACCGCCGTGGCCGATGTCGAGCGTGAGGCGCTTGCGATCGCTTGCAGCGGCGGACCAAAGCACGGTCTTGCGGCTCGCGTCCACCAGCGAGACCGTCGCTTTGGTAGTGTCTGTCGTTTCCTGTCTCGGTGGTCAGAATGGCGTCGGCGCGGCCAGCTTCCAGCACCACGGTAATGGTTCCATTGAAACGCTTCGAGATCCCGGCGCGCAGGTACTGATCGAGATCGTTTGGCATCTTGTCGATGTAGATGGCCTTCACGCCGCGAAGCCGTGCGACCTGTCGCGAGCCACTGGGCGGCGTGCCGTCGTCTTGTGAGGGTGCGGCCATCGGAAACGCCGCAAGCATCGCATACACAAGTAACGCGTGAACTTTCATTTCCAATAGCAGCATAGAAACCGCGTCAATCGACTAACAAGTTTGCGGCAGCGGGCGCGATGTGACGAACGCGTTTCAGCGGGAGAAACAGTACGGCTAGGCCCGCAACGCAATCGAGGGATCAATGCGGGATGCACGGCGCGCCGGCAGGTACCCTGCGATGGCCGCAACCAGCGTAAGCACCGCGGGCATGGCGAAAAACGTCACCGGATCCGATGCCGTGACGCCGAATAGCAGTCCGTGGAGCGATCGCGCCAGCAGGATG
>DATAUH010000304.1:0-34158 GCA_036268375.1 Bryobacteraceae bacterium
CTTCGGCGGACCGTAGGAAAAGCTCATTCCCATGCAGCCGAGCCCGAGGGCCGAGACTTCGAGGCCGCTTTTGCCAAGTTTTCGTGTTTGCATGTTTGCTCCTGAAAGAACTGTTCGCTCCTCTTCAGGTTAGAGTCTAAGGGCCGGGGCGCAGCATCCCGCTGCTGCAGATTCATCGCCTATTCCTCTTCGGTTGTGGGTCGATGTACAGATTGCCTCGCCATTTGAGCTGAAGCGAGCAAATCGCGATGATGAAATCCCGCGGTGAAGACCTTCCCAGACATATAACACTGCCACGATTGCGAACGGAGCTGGCGCGCAGAGTCGTTCGATATACGCGCCGGTGAACGAAAAACCTGTTGACAAGTAGTAAAACAGACGCGCATAGTAGATGCAAATGAAATTTCCAAAGCTGACATCGCTGGAGCTCCAGATCATGGAAGCAATTTGGAATCAGGGGCGACTCTCCATTCGCGAAATCCAGGAAGCGTTTCCCAAAGCAGACCGGCCGGCGTATACGACTATCCAGACGGTGGTCTATCGGCTCGAGGAAAAGGCAGCGGTGCGGCGAGTCCGAAAAATCGGCAACGCGCACATCTTCGAGGCAGTGGTCTCGCGGCAAGACGCACGGGGCCGCCTGATCGACGACCTGCTTAGCCTTTTCGGCGGACGCACGCAGCCGGTTATGGCTCATCTGGCGGAATCGGGGAAGCTGACGCTCGACGATATTCGCGAAACGGAGAAATTGATCAAAGATCTGGGGCGAAAGAAATAGGAAACAGAGAAGAGGCAACACATGAGCGAACTGGCAAATCATCTCTGGCAGTCCACAATCTTTGCCGTTGCGGTTGCGGTGACTGCGATGGGGCTGCGGCGCAATTCGGCGCGGCTGCGATACTGGCTATGGCTCGCGGCGTCCGTCAAGTTCCTGATTCCTCTTTCACTCCTGGTCTCTATGGGCGGCAGGGTAGTGATGCCGCCTGACGCGCCGGAGCTTCCCGCGACCACGGTGCTGCGCGTGTCGACGTATCTGGCTCCCGTGGCGGTTTTCTCTACGCCGACGCCAGTGGTGGGGCAGCCGCACTGGCGCACTGGCCTCGGGGCGATCTGGATCGAGGGTATGGCGGCGATCTGGTTTGCGGGATCGATGATGCTTCTGCTCCGGTGGTTCCGGCGATGGCGCGGGATTCACAAAAAGGCGCAGGACGCGAGGGCGTTGCCGATCCGCGGCCGGCTCCCCGTCCTCTCTTCGGCAGCGGTGATTGAGCCCGGAATATTTGGCCTCTTCCGTCCGGTGCTTCTGCTGCCGGAAGGAATTGTGGACAAGCTGACGGCGCACCAGTTTGAGGCCGTTCTGGCCCACGAACTCTGTCACGCGCGGCGCCGCGATAATCTGACCGCGGCTCTTCATATGTGCGTCGAGACGATCTTCTGGTTTCATCCCATGGTGTGGTGGATCGGCGCTAGGTTGGTCGAGGAGCGGGAACGGGATTGCGACGAAAGTGTTTTGAAGCGAGGCAGCCAGCCCGAGGACTACGCGCAGGGGATCGTCAACGTCTGCAAATCCTACATCGAGCCGCCGCTGCTCTGTGCGGCAGGAATTACGGGCGCCGATCTGAAGAAACGGATTCGTGAAATCATGACTTGGCGCGGCTCAGTCCCCGTGAGCTTACCTCGGAAACTGACGCTAGCGGCGGCGGGTACTGCGGCGATCTGTGTTCCGTTGGCGATCGGAATCATGCGTGCCCAAACGCTACCGCCGGCGCCGGCTTACACATACGATGCGGTTTCGATTCATCGGTCCAACCCGGATGAGCACGGCTCGCGGATCGGCCCGGGCCCGCAGGGCGGCATGCGTACGCAGAACACGACCACGATGATGCTGCTGACGTTTGCCTACGGAGTCCGTGATTACCAGATTAGCGGCGCGCCCGGCTGGGTTTCGTCGGATCATTTCGACATCACTTTCACTCCAGACAAGCCGGAGGCCACTCCTAAACAAGGTATACCGCTTAAAGAACTGGATGCATTCATGAGCCGAAACCGCCAGCGAACTCAAGCAGTACTGCGAGACCGCTTTGGCCTGATTTTGCGCGCCGAGACTCACGAATTGCCCATATACGCGCTGACTGTGGCGAAGGGCGGTCCCAAGCTCACCCCGCAGGAAGATCCTAAGCGCGGGCCGTCTCTGCAAGGCAGCAAAACACGAATCACAGGGGTCGGCGCCACGATCGCGATACTTGCGGGGCACTTGTCGGTTGTACTGGGGCGGCCAGTCAAGGATGAAACGGGGCTGGATGGTCGGTATGATTTTAAGCTCGAGTGGACTCCCGATTCGCCTGAGGAGCCTTCACCGGAGGCGCCGATCACCGCCGAGGCGGGCCCATCAATCTTCACTGCCATAACGGAGCAGCTCGGCCTGCGGCTCGAATCGAAGAAAGGGCCGGTACCGGTGTACGTGATCGAGAAGATCGATAAGCCCAGCGAGAACTGAGAGGCAAGCGAGGCAACTGGAGAGAGGAATCGCCAATCGCATAATAACTGTGGAGGTCTATGATCTCGCAGGAAAAGAGCGCCGCCGTGTCCCGAGCCCTCAGCGAGGCGTTCGGCACAACAGCTATCGAAGATGTCTGCAGGGTGACGGAAGGTCTCAATTCAGATCTTGAGTTTCGGATCGTTGTACAAGGATCTCCATTCCTGTTGCGCAACAGGATGCGAATGGATGAGAGGAACGACCGGTACGCGTCTTCGCCTGCATGAACGCACCCGCGAATGCGGCGCTGGCGCCCCGCGTCCTCTATTCCAACACGGACGATGGGATCGCGATCATTGACTGGATTGAAGCCGCGCCGTTTCCGGCAGCGCAGGCGCTGGTCCAACTTCCGGCAACACTGCACAGGCTCCGCACCGCCGCCTTTTTCATAGACCTTTAACCACGTGATTGTTAGCCAAATCCCTTGAAAACCTATTTGCAACACATCCGACTTAGGGCTTTTCTTACCCCAGGATGAGAGCATTGTCGTAGCGTTCCCTTCCATTTCGCCTGAGCTTACCGCAGTATGAAACGGTTTAATTGAACCGTTCTTCCTATGGGCGGGAAGCGCCGCTGCCGTTACGATTGCCATAACGCAAATAGCGTCAATTTTCTGGAGATCGAAGTTTCCCATGCGTTTTCAAAGTACGGTCCGGAAGTACCCACTTCAATTGGTTCTTTTGTTTCTGCTGGTGTCATTCGGGCAGAACGGGTTCGGCCAAGAATCGAATAACGCGCAGCGTTATATTGTACGTTTCAAAAGCAGCCTTTCCGCACCCGCGCGCCGGGAACGCCTCGTAGGCCATGGCCGAGTTCAGGCGTTGGAGCACGTACCAGTGGCAATTGTAGATGCCACGCCTGCCGAAGCCGAGGCGCTGAAGGCACAAGCGGACGTCGTGTCCGTGGTTCCGGACCACGCTCTGGCAGCCAAAGGCGATTTGGTCGCGGACACGATCAATGCGAGCGCGGTCTGGAATTTCAAAGGGTACACGGGAACAGGCGTTGGAGTTGCTGTGATCGACAGCGGGATCAACCCGGTTCAGGATTTCGGTAATTCCCAGGGACAAACCGATCCCAAGAACAGCCGCATTGTGTATACCGAGAACTTCCTGGTTCCGGCTACGAAGCCGGACGGACATCCGAATCCAGACCGATACAAAACGAACGATGGATACGGGCATGGAACGCATGTAGCCGGCCTCATTGCGGGCAACGGATACCTCTCGCAGCAGCCGGGATCGATTCAATCAATCTCGGGAATTGCTCCCACGGCGAACCTGATCGACCTTCAAGTGCTGGATGCTACGGGGCAGGGATCCGACAGCAATGTGATCGCCGCGATCGATCGCGCGATCGGGCTGCGGAGCGCGTTCAATATCCGGGTAATCAACCTGTCGCTAGGCAGACCGATCTTTACTTCATTCGCGCAGGACCCGCTGTGCGCTGCCGTTGAATCCGCGTGGGAAGCTGGCATCGTGGTGATTACGGCTGCCGGCAACGAAGGCCGGGATACAACTTTCGGCGGTTACGGAACAATCGATGCACCGGGGAATGACCCTCTAGTCATCACGGTTGGCGCAATGCGAACGGCGGGAACGTCTTCGCGGGCCGACGATGAGATCACTACTTACAGCTCGCGTGGACCGTCAGCGATCGATCATATCGTGAAGCCTGACATCGTAGCTCCGGGCAACCTCGTGAATGCTCCGCTTGCGACGCAATCCTACCTGGCCCAAACCTATCCGGCCAATATTGTCGACCCACTAACCATCTTCAGCGTATCTTCGATCAAAAACTACAGTCAGACAGGCAATCCTTCCACCCTGCCCGCGTATTTCCGGCAACGTTCTTATCTGACGCTTAGTGGAACCAGCATGGCGGCAGCCGTGACCAGCGGCGCCGCGGCCCTGCTGCTGAATGCACAGCCCGATCTCACGCCCGACCAGGTGAAAGCGAGGTTGATGCTGACCGCGTCAAAGACTTTTACCAGCTTTGGTTCCTTTTATTTCAACAACGCGACAAAGATTCAGAACCTGCAGCAGCAGATTCAGGACCTGAACGTATTTGCTCTCGCAGTTGACCAGATGCAGGTAGCGCCGCAACAGACGCAACTCAACACTTCGCTGGCGAAGTTGCAGCAGGCTCAGAGCGCGGTCACAGCGGCAAATGCCACGATTACCGCCGCCGACAACGCGATTGATACGTTGGTTGGAAACTATCCCGCCATTGCGTCGCAAGAGAGGGCTTGGCGTACAGCCGAGATTATCGACGGGCAACTGCAGACAGCGTCAACGCAAGCGCAGGCGCAATTAAAAGCCGATCAGAGTTCAGAACAGGCGGCGCGCACCGCAGCCACTCTGGCAGGGCAAAGCCTGACGCAAGCGCAGAGCCGGCTACAGCTGGCGAACCTGGCGAAGCAGGCGGACTTCCAGAAGGCGCAGAAGGACCTGGGACAAAATGCACAGGCGTATCAGCGCGACATGCAGCAATATAA
Organism: Bryobacteraceae bacterium; assembly: GCA_036268375.1. Taxonomy (GTDB): domain Bacteria; phylum Acidobacteriota; class Terriglobia; order Bryobacterales; family Bryobacteraceae; genus PALSA-243. The sequence goes on from DATAUH010000304.1 coordinate 5,028, forward strand.
CGACGACGTGCAAGCCATCACCAGCCTCTCGGCCGCTGTGAACAATGCGCAGGATCAGTACAACTCGCTCCAGGCTCAGGACGCTGCGCTCGTCATCAAGCTCGCGATAGACCAAACGGCGGTTTCATTGGCGCAAGTGGCATTGAAGGTTGTAGACCAGGGACTCGCGCCGGCGCTAAGTATGGTGCAGCAGGCATCGGCATCATTGCCATCAACGGTGCGGACCGCCCTAACCGCAGCCAATAACCAATTAACCCAATCAGAGCAAAACCTTCAAACTGCGAATAGCCAACTGGCGACCGCACAGGATCAAGCGATTCAGGCCCAGAACAACTTCGATGCCGTCGCCGGGCAACTCAAGGCCGACCAAGCCACGCTCGCCACGCTGCAGCAGCAACTGGTTCAGGTTTATTCACAGAATACAGTTCCGGCCAAGCCGTATGTGAGCCAGTACGATATCTTTACGGTAGGCGCTGGCTATCTCGACATAGCAGCCGCCCTATCGAGCAGCGTGACCATCCCCCAAGGGACGAGCGCGGCATCGCCCGTGGCGTACTACGACCAGCCCTCAAAGGCTTATCAGATCACGAGCAACTACGTTTCCCTGTGCGGTAATTCGAGTCAGCAGAGCTTGTGGGGCGCAGGAGTCTGCGGAAATACCGCCCTGTGGGGAAGCAGCGCGCTTTGGGGCACAAGCGCTTTATGGGGAAGCAGCGCGCTATGGGGAACCAGTGCGGTTTGGGGTTCCAACGTTCTGCTGAGCGGGACCAGCGCTTTATGGGGAACCAGCGCCCTATGGGGAAGCAGCGGCACCGCGGCTTACAGCGCCCTCTGGGGCAGCAGCGCTTTGTGGGGAAGCAGCGCACTATGGGGCAGCAGCGCGCTTTGGGGCAGCGGAACGGTTGCTTCAGCTAGCGATCTTCGTGTGCTGCTTGACGGAGACCTGGTGCAATAAGACGTGCAATGGATGTGTTGCAAATGTGGACTGTGAAACAGACAACATCTTTTATGTTTTGCAGGGGGACCGCTTGGCTGCGCGCATGATAGCCGTGGCGCTGGCGGCTTCCGAGTCAGCCGATTGAGGAAATCCTTGAAACCTATTTGCAACACGTCTGAGAAGATCGATACGCCGAGCGAAACTTAGCGGCAAAACGAGTGAAGTCAAGCGGACGCCTTCGCCGATCGCATAATAGCTGTGGAGGTCTATGATCCCGCAGGAGAAGAGCGCCGCCGTATCGCGAGGCCTCAGCGAGGCGTTCGGCACAACAGCCATCGAAGATGTCTGCAGGGTGACGGAAGGTCTCAATTCAGATCTTGAGTTTCGCATCGTTGTCCAGGGATCTCCATTCCACTTGCGGATCATGACGCGCATGGATGAGAGGAACGACCCGGTACGCGTCTTCACCTGCATGAACGCAGCCGCGAATGCGGCGCTGGCGCCCCGCGTCGTCTATTCCAACACGGACGATGGGATCGCGATCATCGATTGGATTGATGCCGTACCGTTTCCGGCAGCCCAGGCGCTAGTTCAGCTTCCCGCAACACTGCGCAGGCTCCACGGATTGCCGCCTTTTCCGAAGACCTTTAACTACGTGACCGCGCACAACTATTTCATCTGGAGACTGCGCGCGGCGGGACTGCTGTCTGAGGGCGAGATTGAAGAAGTCTTCCGCGGCTACGAACAGATCTGCGCGGTCTACCCGCGCCTGGACGCGGATATGGTGTCGTGCCACATGAACCTGAAGCCCGAAACCATCCTGTTCGATGGCAGCCGCGTCTGGCTTGTGGACTGGCAAGCTGCTTTCGTGAACGACCGCTACTTCGACTTGGCGATCGTGGCGAATTTTGTCGTCAACAACGACGTGGACGAGCGGGCGTATCTGCGGGATTATTTCGGCCAATCACCGGACTTCTACCAATTGGCGCGATTCTTCCTGATGCGTCAGGTGATGCACATGTTGTCCGCGGCGGTCTTTCTGATGCTTGGCTCGGGCGGCAAGCCGGTACGTCCCGACTCGAACCTGCCGTCATTTCACGATTTTCATGGGCGAGTCTGGGCGGGGGAGATCGATCTTGCGAACAACGATTCGAAGATTGCGTACGGTATGGTTCATTGGGAACAGCTCTTAGAAAATGTGCGGCAACCGCGCTTGGATGAGGCCCTCAGGATAGTCTTCGAGCGGAACACAAGTGAAGCAGGCGTACGCCTGCTTCTGCCCAGCGCTCCGTGAAGACTATCGCAGGTGCGCACTGGTGTAAGCTTGTGCCGATATCGTGAACTCTCTTTACTGGAGTATTGGCATGCGCAGCCGGCCTGCGGTTCTCGTTACAGTTCTCTTAATTGCAAATTCTCTTCCCGCGCAGAACGCATTCCAGTTTCGCGAGGCGGCTCTTCTCGAAGCGCGAATGGAGCTCAGCGGACGGGATTTCATGGACAACCGTCTTCACCTGGGCCGCGACCTGTTGACGGAAACCGATGGCCTGTTCCGGCGCGGAGCTTTCGAAGAGGCGGAAAGTGAGTACGCAAAGCAGCTAGGCAAGTTCTTGCAGAATTCGCCGCCGCAGGCGAAAACGGACGAACCATGGATGCTGCACCGGTTGGGCCTCGCGCATCTGGAGATTCGTGACTTCGATAAAGCATACGCGAACTTCTCGAGAGCCGCGGATATTCGCCGCGCCAATATCCAGGCGTTGGAACAGACTCCCGCGCCGAATCAAATGGAGGCCGGGTATCTGATTACGTGCCGCACCCATCTGGCTAGACTCTTGGTGTTGCTCGGGCGGCTGGACCTGGCAAAGGGCGATCTAGCGCGAGCCGGCCAGGAACTTACACAAGCGGTCACGATCGGCAATAAATATGTGCGCGTAGCGGATGGGGATGATGCGCTCTATTTCCAGTCTCTTGTTTTGGAAAAGCAGGGGAAGTGGGATGACGCGGAGCGTATGTGGCAGGACGCCGCCAAGATCCGGGAGAAGATGACGATTAGCGACCCTTACTGGGACATGCTGGCGGACATGGCGGGATTCTACGCGCGGCACGGAGACTTTCATTCCGCGGCCGCCATTGCCAAGCGCGTGCAGACTGAAACGGTGGGAAAACAGTTGCGGCCGAATGCGGATCTTCCCGGAATGCCGGAATGGTTTCGCTCAACGATGCCCCTGGAGCACTCCCAATACAAAACAGAAAGCGCGGCGGCGCTGACGGCAATTCAGGCGATGGATCGATGGATTACCGATGGGCCAGAGCCGGCAGGGGCGCTGCTGGCGGAAAGAACGCTTCTTGGGGCGCGAATGACGGAGGGATACCTGCTTCGGCGTGGATCGGATTCCGACCGCGCCCGTCTGCTGGCATATATGAGCCAGCGCGCGTTTCTCGAAATGTCCATCCTGCTGGATGGACAGCCTTCGCCGGAGCGCGTGGCGCGGGCCTATGAAGCAATTCAGCGCGTGAAGGGCGGTTTGATTGCGTCCATTGCGGATATCACTGCGGTCTCGGAATCGGAACGGAACAATCCAAGCGTATCAGCCGCCGTGCCGGTTAGCGCGCCGGTTATGCTGGATGAGCTCGCCGCCGACCGCACGCGCCACGCGCACATGTTCGTAGCCTCTGCACTGGACGGAAAACCGTTCGACGCGCGGGCGTTCGCGAAGACCGAAGAGGCGGAGCAGGGAGTTACTGAAGGTCTGGGTTGGGAAAAGCGGGACCAGAATAGCAGCGAGCGTTGGTTGCCGGGCGCCACCGCCGGCGATTCGACCGCAAGTATCGATATTACTGCGTGGGAGAGAATCGACCGGGCGCATCCGGCGGTTTCGCACCGCGAATACGGCGCGTTCGTGGTGAGAAAGGGACAGCCGGCAAAATACGTACGGCTTGGCGCCGCGGAGGAGATCGATCGCGATATCGCCGCGTTGGAAGCCGGCGTGACCGGTCCACACCTGCGGGGCGTGCACGTAAACGCCGCCCAAAATCGTCCGGTGGATGAGAGCGCCCTGTTACGCCGGTTATATGGAGAAGTGATCGCTCCCCTGGAGAGTTCACTGACCGGCGTGAAGAAACTGGTGATCGTGCCCGACGGGAAGCTTGCCCTGGCGCCGATTGGCGCATTCATCGACTCGCGCGGGCAATACGCCATCGAGCGCTACACCATCTCTTACTTCGGCTATGAGATGAAGCGTTATGAGCGGGAGGAGACGAAGAAAACTACCGCGCCGGTGGTGATCGCCAATCCCGATTTTGACGCCGCGCTGGCGAACGCAAATGAACCGCCGGCGGCAGCGGCGCGTATGCGGTTTGATGCGCTGCCTGGCGCAGGCCTGGAGGCCGGCGACGTGCGGCAGGCGCTGCATCTCGCGGCCGACCGTGTGCTCACAGGCAAGAACGCGCGCGAGGAGACGGTCCGCTCTCTGGGCGGTCCGGAGATTCTTCACTTTGCGACTCACAGTGTTCCGTATGTCGGGTGGAAGGTTCCGGTGGGCACTTACGACTTATTCGACTATCCGCGGCCTCTCGACGAAGACCCGCTGTTGCAGTCCGTGATTGCACTGGCGGGGGCAAACCGCCCACAGGCCGGCCCGGAGGATGGGCTGCTGACTGGGTTAGAGATTGCGAGCCTGCGATTGTTGGGAACAAAGCTGGTGGTGCTTTCAACTTGCGAGGCGGGCCAGGGCGCCCCGGTAGACGGGCAGGGAGTGCTCGGCTTGCGCGCAGCATTTTCCATGGCGGGCGCGCAAGGCGCGGTGATGAGCCTGTGGCCGGTGGACGATCAGGCGGGTCGCCGCTTTATGCAGTTCTTCTATTCGCATCTGGATGCCGGTCCCCCGGAAGCAGTGCGGCTGGCGCAGTTGGATATGGTGGCAAAGACGGAGTTCAAACAGCCGCGATATTGGGCCGGATATTCGTATTCAGGCGATCCGGATGTGAAGATTGGCTCGAAGAGGGAGGCGGCGCCCGATGTTGCGGCAGGTGATGTCATCGCCGCGCCAACGTGCCTGCAACTGACGACGAGGGGCGATAACCCGAACTTTACTCTGATTTCGACGTACCGTATCAAAATCTCGGGCGCGGTGCGGAAGAGTTCGACCGCGCCGGGGCAGGTTACTTATGAACTGCTGGCGCCGTCGAGCGATCTGGAAGAATCCGGCGCTTACAGCATTAATCACGGGCCGCCGGGCAAGCCCGCCTCTGTTCATTTGGCCAGCCAAGCGAACTTCTCCGTAAGTCTTACGATCGAACGAACGAAAGACGCCAGCGCGGTCTACATTCGCGAGTACGTTGGGCCGGACAACAAGCGCTATCAACCGCAGACGGTTGTTTTGATCACGCTGAAGGGCGGTCCGAATCTCTTCCCATCCTTTGACATTCCCGAATTCCCGGCCGTGGGCGCATATACAGAGGCTTCGATTTCGCACGGCGGCGGCGCTGCTCCGGAGAAGGTTGCAACAGCCGGGGCATGCACGGTTCAGTGAACTGTCCGCGTTACTCACACCGCAATCGACTATCTAGACGGTCGCGCGCGGCGGATGGCAAGTGTAAAAAGATCGCCAACGGCCAACCGCACCGCCCGTAAGATTCATCAAAAGTCAGGGAGCAGACTATTGATGCAATCAGACCGCCGGAAGTTTCTGTGTAATCTCGTCGCAGGTGGGCTTTTAGTTAACGCGAAGCCGGCGTTCGCCGATGGAAGCGGCGCCGTGAAAGCGATCGCGTTCGATGCCTTCGCTGTTCTCGATCCGCGGCCTGTATTCGCGCTTGCTGAGAAATTGTTTCCGGCGAAAGGGGCAGAGCTTGCCGCGGCGTGGAGGACTCGCCAATTCGAATACACCTGGCTTCGCACGGTGTCGGGCCGATATGCAGATTTCTGGCGAGTTACAGAAGACGCACTGGCGTTTGCCGCGAAGACGCTGAAGCTGGATCTGACGAGTGATCAACGCGCTCGGCTGATGGACGCGTATCTGGCGATCCGTTGCTGGCCAGAGGCGCCGGCGGCGCTCCATACGTTGAAGGATGCAGGCGTCCGTTTGGCCTTCCTGTCCAACATGACGCAGAAGATGCTGGAGGCCGGTGTTCGGAATTCCGGGCTCGAACACGTTTTCGATGATGTGTTGAGCACCGACCGCGTGTCCGCCTTCAAGCCCGATCCCCGCGCCTATCAGATGGGTATCGACGTATTCGGCGTCAAGCGCGAAGAGATCCTGTTTGCTGCGTTTGCCGGTTGGGACGCGGCCGGCGCCAAGTCCTTCGGATATCCGACATTCTGGGTGAATCGCCTGAATCAGCCCGCCGAGGAACTCGGAGTAAGCGCCGATGGCTCCGGCGCGACTCTGGACGATTTGGTCCGCTACGTGGGGCGCAAACGTTCGTGACCCCGATTCGCGTCACGCGTCACGTAAATGACCCGTTTACGCGGCCACCGGAAGCTATTCATCCCTGCATGCGCCGATGACCGCGATCGAGGCCGCGCTCGACCCGGAGCGTTTCCTGCGGATCCATCGCTCCTACTTCTCCGTCGCATAGAGCAATTGGGGACATTAGCCCAGGGCGAATTCGTGTGGAGTTGGCTTCCGGGAAGCGACTGGAAACAGGCCGGACCTATGGGCACGTCGTTCGGACCTTGCTTTCGAACCGTTTTGAGCGGCGGCGAATCAATCCTGCGCCAAAGAAGGAAGGCGCGCCGGCGGTGTTGCTGGCGACGTTGTCGTAGAATCTCATAAGCTAGCGGTGGGGGGAGTCTATGCAACCAACGATGCCCGCGTTGTTTCTGGAGTTATCGCGCATCTCCTTGTCCATGTCCGCCGCCGGGCTCGCGCTGCTGGCGATCGGGCTATGGGCCGCGAAGAACGATATTGCACGGGATCCCGGCATCGACAAGGTCGTGGTCCTGACCTACTTGTGCTTCGCCGTCCCCTTGGCGATCTTCGGCGCGGAGCATCTTTCCGGCGCAATCCCGCTGAACATGGTGCCGCAGTACGTGCCGTGGCACGAGTTTTGGGTGTACTTCGTGGGCGTGGCGCTGATCGCCGCAGCCTTAAGCATCGCCACTAAGATTCAGGTGCAGTGGTCCGGTTTGCTGTTCGGCATCATGATGTTCCTCTTTGTGGCGATGTTACATTTCCCGGGGGCGGCAGCGAGCGGCAGCCGAATCGCATGGACGATCGTCTTTCGGGAAACCTCGTTTGGCAGCGGAGGCTTGGTTTTGGCGGGCGCCGCCATGAGCGAAAATCGCGATGCGCAAGGTAAGTGGCTGATCAATGTGGGCCGCGTGCTGATCGGGATCGTCGCGATCTTTTTTGGCGTTCAGCATTTTCTCCATCCGCTGGCGCTTCCTGGCGTACCGCTCCAGAAAGAGACGCCCGCGTGGGTTCCCGTTCGCGCCTTTGTCGACTACCTGACCGGGGCATTTCTCATTATTGGCGGAATGTGTTTTCTGCTGCTGCAGAAGGTGCGCATGGCGGCCACATATCTCGGCGCCTGGATTGTGTTGCTGGTTGTGGTGATCTACGGGCCCGTCCTGATCGGCGCGCTGGCGGACCCAAGACCCGGCACGCAGATCGAGGGCCTCAACTACTTCGCCGATACGCTTCTGTTTGCGGGAGTTATTCTTTCGCTGGCCTGCGCTGCGCTGACCCTGCCCGCTAAAAGAAGACGGTGATCCCCAAATTAATTCCGGATAACGCGCTACACCTTGCAACCTTTAGATTACGAGAGTAATCTGTTAACCATGAGATACCCGGCCGAGCAGAAAGCCAAGACGCGCGAGAAGATCCTCGCGGCGGCTGCGCGGTCGTTTCGCGAGCACGGCTCTGAAACCAACGGCATCGGTCACGTGATGAAGGAACTGGGCCTGACTAAGGGTGGCTTCTACCGCCACTTCGAGAGCAAGGGCGATCTTTACGCGGCTGCGGTGGCGCGCGCGTTCGAGGAGTTGGGCGACGGAGCAGTAGCAGCTGCGGAAGGCGCGCCGAAAGGTATGGAATTGCGGGCCATCATCGAGGAATATCTCAGCGCGAAACACGTGAACGATTCGGGAGCCGGCTGCCCGTTGGCCGCTTTGGGGCCCGAGATCGCACGCCAGCCTATAGCTGTTCGCAAGCGAATTAATCAAGCGATGGCGGCCTTTCGCGAGCGCATGCTTCCCTTCATTCCGGGGCGCACGGTCGAGGAGAAGCGCGCCCGTGGTTTCCTTCTATTTCCGGGAATGGCCGGCATACTGATGGCGGCCCGAGCGATTGTCGATCCGCAAGGCCGCGAGCGAATGCTGGCCGCCGCGCGCTCCTTCTACGTGGAGAGCTTTGCATCCGGCAAGAGGAGTTAAAAAAATTTACCCAATAAGATTATGGTCGTACTCTAATAAATCAGCCAACCAATTGAAACGAGGTTAATCCATGAAGCTACTGTTCCCTTTACTGATGTCTATGTTTCCGGCGGCCACTGTCGTCGCCCAATCTTTGACCCCGGCGAAGCCGGCTCCAGGCGTGCCGTCGACCAAGCCTACAGAGGTGATGGTGATCCTTACCGCCAAACAGGGCGTGAACCGTGAGCAGATCATGAAGGTGATGCCGGCCGAGATCCGGGCCACGGTCAAGCTCTATCTCGACGGTAAGATTCACCAGTGGTATTCGAGGGGCGACGGGCGAGGCGTGATTTTCCTTCTCGACGCCAAGACGGTTGACGAAGCTCACGCCATCATGGAAACGCTGCCGTTGACCAAGGAAGACCTGATGGACCACGAATACATCCCTGTCGGTCCGCTCATGCCGCTCGGTGTGTTGATGGCAGATGGACCGGCCCGGCAATAGCAAAGATGCGGACTCAATTCAGGAAGTAACCGCCCGTCCCGCCAGGGGCATCGAAACCACTGTCCGGCGGGCCCGAATCTCGGCAATCGGCGGCGCGCCTCGCGATTCCAACGTGTGCGGGAAGCGCAAGTGCGCCGCAAACCACGCCCACTCTCATCGTGTGGGCAGCCCATTCTCCAAAACTTGGCGTTAGACAACAACTAAACACGGCAGGCGCGGCCATGAGAATAGCGCCGAAAGGACTCGACATGCCATATCCAGCGTTGTTCGGAATCAGCGTAGCGATGAGTTTTCTGTTCTGGGGATCGGTAGCCCGATACTATATCTGGCCGGCGCTGAAAGATCTCCCGCCCGCGGAGGCCCTCAGGCCGATTCTGCTTTTCCATGGTTTCAGGTTCATCGGATTAGCGTTCCTATTGCCCGGTGTTGTGTCTGCGGACTTATCGGCCGCATTCGCTCGACCAGCAGCTTATGGCGATCTCGCCACCGCAATTCTGGCGTTGCTCGCCGTGGCCGCTCTCGGAAGCCGCTTGGGAACGGCGCTGGCCTGGACCGTCAATGTAATTGGAACCATGGATCTGCTATTCGCCTTCTACCAGGGAAACAACACGTCGCTGGCCGATGCGCCGGGCAGGCTCGGCGCTGCCTTTTTCCTCGTCACAGTCGTAGTGCCCCTTCTGCTCATCGCCCACGGCTTGGCATTTCGAATACTGCTGCGAACGGAAAGTGTCGCGCCGGCATTTGCCAAACCAAGCGCGGCTTGACGTCACATCGTTTCAACCGTAGGGGCGCGCCTCGCCATATCAACCGTTGAGAGTAAATACAAGCTGTCGTGATGGAATGAAAGCATGATGGTTCTACCGTAGGTGCGCCCGTTCCGTATGTTTCAGGGGAAGGCCGAAGAGGCGATGAGTTTTTATGTGTCGCTGTTTCCGGGCAGCGAAGTCACAGAGCTGGTACGCTATCGCGCGGGACAGCCGGGCGCGGAGGGAACGCTGCTGAAGGGCGCGTTCACGTTGGGTGGGGCGAGCGTGCTTTGCACGCATAGCGCAGTGCGGCACGAGTTCGGGTTTACTTCGGCGATTTCGCTTTTCGCGAATTGCGAATCGGAAGACGAAATTGCGCGCCTGGCAGGGCCCCTCTCGGAGGGCGGAACTACGTTCATGCCGCTCGGTAATTACGGATTCAGCCGCAAATTTGCATGGGTCAGCGACCTGCTTCGGCGTGCCGTGGCAGCTAAGCCTTGCTTGAGCGGGCGGAGTAGGCTTCGTCGAGCAGTTCGACAACGTGGACTACGCGCTGGTTGTTGCCGTGCGCGCGCACGCCCGCCTGCAGTTGCAGCATGCAGCCCGGATTGGCGGTGGCAATGATTTCGGCGGGCGTGGCATTCACCGATTGCATTTTGGATTCGAGCACGCGCATGGACATTTCGTTCTGCACGATGTTGTAGATGCCGGCGCTGCCGCAACAGATGTCGGCGCCCCGCATCTCACGCAATTTCAAACCGGGAATCGCAGCCAGCAACTGGCGCGGCGCCGCTTTGACGCGCTGCCCGTGCGCGAGATGGCACGAGTCCTGATAGGTGACCGTGGCGTCGAGCTTACCCATGTCGCGGTTGAGCTCGATGGACGCCAGGAACTCGGTGACGTCGCGGACGCGTGCGCTGAACGCTCGCGCGGCGTCGGTCTGCAAAATGTCGCCATATTCTTTAAGCGTGGAACCGCAGCCCGCGGCGTTGGTGATGATGGCGTCGTAGTTGCCCTCGGCAAGCGCTTTGATGTTGGCTTGGGCGAGCTGTTCGGCGCCTTGGCGCAAACCGGAGTGCAGATGCAGCGCGCCGCAGCAGCCCTGGCCGGCCGGGATTACCACCTCGCAGCCATTTTTCGCGAGCACGCGCACCGTAGCTTCATTCAGACGTGCGAAGAAGATGTTGGCGATGCAGCCGGCGAGAAAAGCGACGCGATAGCGCTGTTGGCCTTCGGCGGCGACAGTGGAGCCGATTTGGCTGAAGAAGAACGGCGGCTCGGCCGAGGGCGAAAGCTGAAGCAGTCCGCCCAATTTGCCGAGCATGCCTATCGAGGCCATCCCGCGGGCGAGAAACTTCAGCCCGCCGGCTTCGGACAAGTAAAGCGCTGTGCCTGCGATGGACATGGCGCGGCGCGAGCGCAGAAGGCGATTGAAGACGAAGTCGCGTAGGCGCTCAGCCTGTTTCGAGCGCTTACGCTGCGGCTCGATTTGGGCGCGCGCGGCCTCCACCATGCGCCCGTAAGGCACGCCCGAAGGGCACGCGGTTTCGCAGCCGCGGCAGGCAAGGCACAGATCGATGTGCTGGATGTAGGAATCGGTAATCGGCGCCCCGTTTGCGACCTGCGCCATCTGGTACACGCGGCCGCGCGGCGAATCCATTTCGACGCCGAGTTCGCGATAGGTCGGGCAGGCGTTCAGACACAGGCCGCAGTGGACGCAGCGGTCGATATCGAACTGGCTTGGCGCGACCTGTGGGGCTTCAGATGCGGCCATAAAGCCGCCCGCGATTGAGAAGGTTGGCTGGATCAAACATACCTTTGACGCGTTGCATGAGCGAGAAATCGGGACCCGGCGAAGGCCAGAGCTGCAAAGTGGGCTTGGCCGATTCGGGTGCGAATTCGATTACGGATTGCGAAGCGCGCGCGCGAACGGGTCCGCGCCACGCGGCCGCGGAAGGCGCGTCTTCGAAATAACCGTAGCAAACGCCGGATGCGGCGCGGGCGATAGCGGGGCCGGGGAACGAAGACATTTCCTCTTCAACTTCTTTCAGCGTACAGGAAGAGCGCACGACGGCGCCATTAGGATGGGCCGCAAGATAGTTGGGAGTGAATTCGGAGATGTGCGACCACAGCGTCTGGTGAGGGTCGCCATCGAGCGCGACGCCATCGGAGAGTGGCGCCAGTTCGCGTTCGTACCGTTCGACGGCCGCGGCGTTTCCGGAGACGCGGATGGCGAGGAGAAACGAACGTTTGCCGAGGCTCGCGCCGGCGGCGGGATTGAGCAGATCGATGGCCGCGGGCTGCAGCGCGCTCTGCAGAATCTGGTTGCGGGCGGCGATGGCGGACCCAACGTCGGCGAACGGGAGCAGGAACCCGCGTTCCGATTCGGGCATGGGGATGAGCTTGAAATTAACCGAGACGATGGCGGCGAGGGTGCCGAAGGAGCCGATCATGAGTTTGCCCATATCGAGGCCGGCGACGTTTTTGACCACCATGCCACCGGTTTGGACAAGCTTGCCTTCAAGGGTAGCGAACGTCATGCCGATGACCAAATCGCGCGCGGTTCCATACAGGCGCCGGCGCGGGCCGCTGCAGTTGGCGGAGATGACGCCGCCTATAGTCGCAGTAGAGGCGAACGGCGGGTCGAGAGGGATCATTTGGCGATTCGCGGCGAGCAGCGCCGTGAGTTCGCGCCAGGGGAGGCCGGCCTCGACGCTGATGGTTAGATCGTGAGGTTCATAGGCGAGGACGCGGTTGAGCGAAGTGCTGGAGATGGCGACAGGCGCGGACCCAACCGGGCCGGCCATGAGGCGCTTGGACGCCGCGCCAAAGAGGTGAATGGCTTGTTTGTTTGAGACGGCTTCGCGCAGAGCGCCGGCGAGATCGGCAGCGGTGGCGGGCTGGAGAATGGCGGAGGCGACGTCCGCGGGCATATTTCTAGAGTAGTTCAGCGATTGGCATAATCAAAAGCGATGGCGACACTGTACTCCGGAACTTCGGGATTTGCGTACGCGGCGTGGAAGCCGGGATTCTATCCGGCGAAGCTGCCTTCGAAGCAGTTTCTGACGCACTATGCTTCGCGGCTGAATTGCGTGGAGATCAACTACACGTTCCGGCGGCTGCCATCGGCGGCGACGCTCGAAGGCTGGGTGGCGGCGACGCAGCCGGGGTTCGTATTCGCGGTGAAAGCGAACCAGCGGATTACACACTTTGCCCGGCTGAAAGATGCGGGCGAGGCGACGGAGCTGTTTTTTCGCATGATCGACCCGCTGCGTACGGCGCGCAGGCTGGGGCCTGTGCTGTTTCAATTGCCGCCCAACCTGAAGTGCGACGCGGCGCTGCTGCGCGATTTCCTGACGCTGCTGCCGGAGGGGATGCGCTACGCCTTTGAGTTTCGCAACGAATCGTGGCTGTGCGAAGAGGTGTACAACTTGTTGCGCGCCCGGAATATTTCGCTGTGCGTGGCGGAATCGGAACGGCTGGAAGTACCCGAGGTGATCACCGCGGACTTTGTGTATTACAGGCTGCGCAAGCCGGACTACACGGAGGCGGATGTGGACGCGTTCGCGGAGCGCGCGAAGGCGCTGCTGGAAGACGGCCGCGACCTGTACTTGATGTTCAAGCACGAAGAGACGCCGGAGGGCGCGTTGAATTCCGAAATGCTCCTGCGGAAGGTGAAAGGCGAGGCCGGCAACTCGGCGCCGCCGGGCGAAGAGTAGTTCCGTTTTCAAATCGCCATCAAATCAACCGGCGGCGGATTCGGCCATGTATGCACTTCGATGTACAATCCTTCGCAGGAGTGTGCGAAGTGCGTCGCTTCGTTACTGGCCTTGCCATAGCTGTCTTCGCTTGTGCCCTCGCCGGGGGTCAAAGCGGCGATGACAAGCTCAGCTTCGAGGTCGCCTCGGTTCGGCCATCGGGGCCGGCGAGCATTCGCAATTTCAGCGGTGGTCCCGGAACGCGCGATCCGGAAAGATTCACGGCTACGCGGGCCGAGTTCAATGACCTTCTCGCCACGGCTTACGGTATGGACTTCGGCCAGATTGCGGGTCCGGGGTGGATTTCCAGCGATTATTACGACGTCAACATCAAAGTGCCACCGGGCGCCACAAAGGATCAGTTTAAAAAAATGCTTCAGGCTCTTCTGGTGGAGCGCTTCCACTTATCGGTTCACCACCAAATAAAAGTCTTTCCGGTCTACGAGCTGGTGATCGCGAAGAACGGGCCGAAGCTGAAGTTATCGAAGGAGGCCAGTGGACCGGCTGCACAGTTCCCCGGACCTTTTTCTTCAGATCCGGAAGGCTTTCCTGTGATACCGGAGGGACAAGCTAACCTGGCCTGCGCATACGATGGCTCCGGGATAGGCCACTGGACGGCGCGCCGGCAGACTATGGCCGCGTTGGCCCGATCCCTGACGGCCCCGATGGCGGCTGGCCGGAGAGTCATCGACAAGACTGGGCTTGATGGAAAGTACGACTTCAAGCTCTACTACGATACTGGGGCGGGACGCAGTGGGGCGGCCCCGCACGACAACGATACCGTACCCACGATCGAACAGGCCTTGCAGCAGCAGCTTGGGCTGAAGTTGCTAGATGCAAAAGTTTCGCTGGACACGATTGTCGTAGATCACGCGGAGCGTATTCCAACTGCGAATTGAGCGGCCGCTGGCGCTGGCGCGCATCACTGCCCTTCATTTCAATCTGCAATTCACAAATTTCCAACGTTTATATCTCCCCTCCTCAACTTTTCCATTTTCCAAACCCGGAAACGCCACCCCCGCATGTCACTCTGAGGCCAGGAGCTACCCTCAAATGCTACAAACGCAATCCGGCCCCGCCGCTAATCCTTCTCGCAACTGGCAACTTCCGAGCACACCCCGGCTAATCAAATGCAAGCGGCGGTAACTCGTATTCGGCGCTGCGCGCTATATCTGGAAATTGCGCCTATTCGGACTAACTCTCGGCGCCATACAAGCAAGACGCTGGAATCCGAATGTTGAGCAAGGCTTCCCAACTACCTCACCTGAAGACCGCCTTCTGAGGCTGGGTTTCCCCGATAAGAATCCGCTTGACACGGCTCTAAGATGCGACCAAACTGAAATCCAGTGAAGCCAACTCTAAGCGGACGGGTATCATCGCTAGATTTTAAGCGTACCTTCCCTGATTGTGTGCTTTTCTACAGTTGACTGAATACTGCTGCGAGACGACCGTAGGCTTCGAAGCGACGTCGAGCGGTTGACTCAGCGGAGTTAATACCCTGTTACCAACGCTCGACGGATATCGCCTGAATGGAGCCTCTGACCAGGTGAACTTTGGCGGCCAATCGCGATCGACATTGCTACTGCATGTTAGTCTTACTCGCCAGCGCATTTGAAATCACGGCGACTGCCGGCTCTCCGGGTGGCGGTGGATGCTTCAGTACGTGTAAGCAACACAGCGACTGCACCAAACTTGACTGCCCCAACTGCTCCTCCGATGCCGACGACTTTTCTAGAACTTGTAAATAGGCGTCGCTCTAAGAACGAGGCTGATCGGGGGCTAAGTATGAAACCAGCCGGGACGGGACGGAAATCTCGCGTTTCCGCCAGTAAATGGCCACTGCTGTTGTTGATTCCGCTCTCGAATATGCTTGGACAGCCAACAACAGAAAGGCTCCCCGAATTTGAGGTTGCCTCCATCAAGCCAGCGGAGCCGGGGCAGCCCGGGGGAATCGATATAGCCGTCCTCCCCGGCGGAAGGGTTGTCGTCACCGCGGCGTCGCTGTTGCAGTTGATTGCCGGAGCGTACGGCGGCTTGGAAGAATATCAAGTGTCCGGTCCCGGATGGATCGATCATACGCGATATAACATCGAGGCGACCCCGCCCGAGAACGACTTTGGCCGTACACCGCAAGTCAGAGCGGTCGGCCGCCAAGTCCCATCGATCTCGATGATGAGACTACGCGCGCTCCTCGAAGTGCGATTCAATCTTAAAACGCATTTCGAGATGCGTGAGCGCACCGCTTATGATCTCGAAATTGCCAAGGGTGGTCCCAAGTTGAAGCAGGCCGGGGATTCGGCCGGCCGGTGCCTCGGAGGGGTGAAGCCCAATGGCATACAGGGGTCCGGGTGCTCAATGCCATGGCTCGCCTCCAGACTGCGAGAGCTGGTCTTCGAAACAGACGTGCGCGATAACACCGGTCTAACGGGCATTTACGACTTCGATATCAGCTATGCGCCAGTCGATCTCGCGGCGCGTCCTGCCGGCGAATCGCCCGAGGGCCCATCCCTGTTCACTGCAATCGGAACGCTAGGCCTTAAGCTTACGGCGCAGAAAGCCCCCGTGAAAATTCTTATCGTCGATCAGGTGAACAAACTCACGGTTAACTGAAAGCCATGCCGCCGGGTTCGAGGCCGCTGGGAGCAGCGGAGGACTTGCGGCGAAAAGGGTTCTTCCATGAAACCGCCGAGCGTCGCCGGCCGCCTGACCAGACGCTCGCATCGCCGCAAAGACAACCAGTAGACTAAGCTTGATCCCGCGCATCTGGCCATCTCCTTCGCTTCTGTTCCATCATACGCGGTAAGCCGGGTAAGAACTTCCCCAATAAATCGCAGTAACTCCGGCTCTTATACGGGGTAACTCTCATGTGATTCAGTACTTGCCTCCCAATAACAAGAAATCTTGCTCGCCGGAGAACGCGCCCGGGGGGCTATTTACTCGCGACCGGTTTTATGCACGCGCCGTCAAGAAACTTATCGAGAACCTTTGCAGTCGTTTCATCCACGCCGGAATAAGACGCAGATTCACCAAACATGCCAAGATACCGCCACTGCAGGCGGTTCGGCAATTGTCCTCGGGCGTCTATGATCGTTAGATTTCCAAAATCGTACGCGATCTCCTCATAACTGACAGAGCGCCACACGTCCTGGTCTGACGGCATCCCGAAATCCCACATCGGTCCGCTTCCGTGCCTGATCCCCTTCGTCCCGGATTTTGTCTTGATGTAATATCCGCGCGCGCTGTAGTCAACGTCCCGTCCCCGCGGGGTTGCCTTCACATCTGGAACGCGCAGAAACTGAAATAGAGCTCCCGATCCATCAATCCCCACGTACGATCCATCCTTCGAACACGTTGGGAAAATCCGCTTTTCACCGGCCTGTTGAAGCGTGACTCGCATGTCCTTTGCATCTTGCGTATGCACCATCTCACTTCGATATCCCTGCTTGCGAACCACGAGCATGGGCGCGCGAGTATCTAATTCGAATCCGCCGCTTGTATCCGATTGGTGTGTTCTCCCGCGATCGTTCGAATGATCGATATGCGCGTCCGCAATAGGCCTTCCTTCCGAGTCGACGACGATGCCCGCTATATGCCGGGCTTGAGGAAGCAGAAGATCCTGAAATGTTTGGGCCTGCAGGAAAGCAACAGCCCACAAGATCCCTGCAACGATTCTCCACATCCCGCCATCCTATCTCGCTGCAACTCTCCCTGCGATACGTACCCGTAAGACTGTCCTATCTCGCTATTGCAATCTGCAATTCACCAATTCCCAAAATTTATATCCCCCCTCTCCTCAACCATTTCCATTTTCCAAACCCGAAAATCCTCACCCCCGCATGTCACCCTCAAGCCAGGAGTTACTCTCACATGCTACAAACACCAACGTTAGATCAATCAGCCGGCGCCCAACCCGCGCCCGATCCCCAAACGATCACTCCCGACAAAAAGCCCGTCTCCGCCGCCAAACTCGAGGCCAACCGCCGCAACGCCCAACTCTCCACCGGCCCCACCTCGCCCGAAGGCCGCCGCCGCTCCTCCCTCAACGGAACTCGCCATTCCCTCACCGGCCAAATCGTCTGCCTGACCGCCGAAGACCTCGCCGCCTTCAACGCGCACAACGCCCAAATCCTCGCCCAACTCGCGCCCGCCGGCCCACTCGAAACCTTCTACGCCACGTCCTGCGCCGAAAATATGTGGCGCCTCGCCCGCGCCCGCTCCCTCGAAAACTCCGCCTTCGCCAACGGCTTCCGCGCTCACGTCGATTCCATCCATTCCGGCCATCCCGAAGTCGACGCCGCCCTTGCCCAAGCTCAAACCTGGTCCGAACAGGCGCACCAACTCCACCTCCTCACCATCTACGAAAGCCGCATCCACCGCACTCTCGACAAAGACATGGTCACGTTGCGCACCCTGCAGTCCGAGCGCAAGACCGCCGGGCAGCAGGCCCGCGAGCAAGCCATCCTCCTCATGGAACATGCCGAAGAGCAAGGCCAAACCTACGATCCCGCCGATGATTTCTCTTACGCCGCCTCCGAAGTTGGCTTCGCTTTTTCAACTGGCAACCTGGTGCTTTCCATCGACGATCTGAAACGCCACCGCGACCGTCAACTCCGCCTCGCCGCCGCTCAATCGGCCCATTTCACCCGAAATTCCGGTCACAATTCCGCCGCCTAAATGCAAATTTGACTCGACCCCAGCCTCCATCTCCGCTTGCCGCGCCCCGCGCATGCCCGACCCGTCGCTGTACACGCCTCGCGGCTGTCATAAACTGGAACATCATGCCGAACTCTCGCGATCGCATCTCCCGCCGCCGCTTCGGTGTTCGCGCCGCGCTCGCCGGCAGCCTGCTTCCCGCCGCGGCGCAGGCGCAACAAGGCCGCGGAGCCCCGCTCGACCCTCCCCAAGCCGCCGAAGTAGAATCGCGTTACAACGAGGCCATTCGAAAATACGGCTCGCGTCTCAACGACCAGCAGAAACAGCGCATCCGCACCATCCTCACCGCCAATGAGCGCATGCTTTCGCATATCCGCGAGTTCCCTCTCGATAACGGTGATACCCCGGCCACCATCCTCAAGTTAGCGGAGGGTAAGTAAATGCTCGGCGAAGATATTCTCTATCTGACTGTCGGCGAGTTATCTCAACGCCTGCGTAAGAAGGCCTTCTCGCCCGTCGAACTTACTCAAAGTTACCTGGATCGCAGCCAGAAACTCGGCCCTAAGTTCAACGCCTACGTCACGCTTACTCCCGAGTTAGCCCTTGAGCAAGCCAAAGCCGCCGAAAAAGAGATGATGGCAGGTAAGTTCCGCGGCCCTCTTCACGGCATTCCCTACGCGCTCAAAGATCTCGTCGCCGTCAAAGGCTATCCCACCACCTGGGGCGCCAAGCCCTTCGCCAAACAGACCTTCGATTACAACGCCACCCTCGTCGAAAAGCTCAACGCAGCCGGCGCCATCCTCATTGGCAAAGCCGCCATGATCGAACTTGCCGGCGGCCTCGGTTACTCCAACGGCTTCGCCTCGCTCACCGGCGCCGCGCGTAACCCCTGGAATACCGAATGCTGGACCTGCGGCTCTTCGAGCGGCTCCGGCGCCGTCGTCTCCGCCGGTCTCGCCCCGTGGGCCCTCGGCTCCGATACCCGCGGCTCCATCATCTGCCCCACTTCCTGGTGCGGTCTCTCCGGCATGCGCCCCAGCTTCGGCCGCGTCAGCCGCTACGGCGCCATGGCCATCGCGTGGACGATGGACAAACTCGGTCCTATGGCTCGCAGCGCCGATGATTGTGGTCATATCCTCTCCGTCATCGCCGGTCCCGACCCCAAAGATCACGATTCCACCTTCCAGTCGCCCTTCAAATATCCCGGGGCAGATCTTGAGCCGCGCAAGCCCCTTCGCATCGGCAAACTGACCAACGTCTTTCCGCGCCTCGATTCCCAAGTCGACGCAGCCGTCAACACCGCCCTCGCGGCCATGCAAAAGAACGGCGCCCACGTCACTGAAGTCGAAATGCCAGAAGGCCCTTTCGAAGACGCCGCCGAGCTCACCATCCTCATCGAGGCCGCATCCTCCTTCGAAAAGCTCATCCAAACCGGCGATTGCGCGGGCCTCACCGACCCCCTCGGTCAAATCAATGGTTACGCCAGCGACGTGTTCTCCTCCTCCGACTACCTCCGCGTCCAGCGCGTCCGCACTATCTTGCAAAAGAGAGTCGACAAGCTATTCGACAACTTCGATGTCCTCGCCGCAGCCGGCCAGCAGTCCGTCGCCTCCCGCCTCACGCCCGGTCCGCGTCCGCAACCTCAGCCACCGGCCGGCGATCGCGCCGCGCGCGGCGAAGGTCGCGGCGCCGCCGCCAATCCGCAAGCTAATGGCAACGCCAACCGGCAGCCCGATGGCGTCTCCAGTCTCTGTGGACTCCCTGCGCTCGCAGTCCCCTGCGGCTACAACACCGAAGGCCTCCCCATGGCCCTCCAATTCATGGGGCGAGCCGGCAACGATCATGCGGTCATCGCCGCCGCGCGCACCTTTCAAAGCTTTACCGACTGGCACAAACGCCATCCCAAAATCGAAGCCTGAGCCGCTTCCAAAGAATCAACAGCGTGACTGAAACTCAACCCAGCATCGAACGCATACGGGCCTCCGCGTCCGCCCGCAACACCCGCGTCTGCATCTTCGATTTCGATGGCACCATCTCCGTGATCCGCTCCGGTTGGATGGACGTCATGACCCCCATGATGGTCGAAATCCTCGCCGGCCTGAACACCGGCGAGTCCGAAGATCAGCTCCGCGCCATCGTTCGCGAATACATCGGCCGTCTCACCGGCGGCCAGACCATCTATCAGATGATCGAGCTCGCCGACCAGGTCAAAAAACGCGGCGGCATTCCGCTCGATCCCACTGTCTACAAAGAGATGTTCGTCGAGCGCCTCAATGCCATCACGCGCACTCGTGTCGACGCGCTCCGCAACCACACTGCGCCGCCGGATAAGTACCGCGTCCCCGGCGTCTATGACCTCGCCATCGCCCTGCGCGAACGCGGCATCAAGCTCTACCTCATCAGCGGCACCGATCAGGAGCTCGTGCGCCAGGAGTCCGTCCTTCTCGGCATGGCGCCCCTCTTCGAAGGCCGTATTTACGGGGCTCTCGATAACTACGAAGCCTACTCTAAAAAAATCATGATCGACCGCATCATCGCCCAGGAAAACTTCCGTGGTGAAGAATTCCTCGGCTTTGGCGATGGTCAAATCGAAATCGAAGATATCCGCGCCGTCGGCGGCGTTGCCGTCGGCGTCGCCACCGATGAGCCCGATTGCCTCGTCGTCGATGAGTGGAAGCGTCAGCGCCTCATTGCCGCCGGCGCCGATTTCATCATCCCTAACTACCTCCATCGCGACGCCCTTCTTGAGATCCTTTTCGATGCCCAGTAAGTATTCCGTCTTCGATCGCTCGCGCCTCCACTTGCGCCCGCTCGCAGAGCGCGAGCACGATCTTCACCTCAACCACTGGCTTGCCCTCGAGGACGCGCCCCCTTCCTTCGAACACCCGGACCTTTCCGTCGTTGCCGATCGTCTCATCGCCGCCCGCGCGTCCGGCGCGGCGCGCATTCTCATGATGGGCGCCCATCTCTTGCGTGCAGGCGTCAGCCGCCACATAATTGATCTGCTGGAGCGCGGCCTCATCGATCACATCGCCATGAACGGCGCCGGCATCATTCACGACTACGAACTCGCCCGCATCGGCGCCACTACCGAAAGCGTCGCGCGTTACATCCAGTCCGGCGAGTTCGGCCTCTGGACCGAAACCGGCGAGCTCAACCACTGGATCTCCGAAGCCGCCGCCCAACAACTCGGCCTCGGCGAAAACATCGGCCGCCGCATCGCATCCAGCGGCTTTCCCAATATCGAACTCAGCGTTCTCGCGGCTGCCTGGCGCCTCAATATCCCCGTCAGCGTTCACGCAGGCATCGGTTACGACATTATTCACGAACATCCCAATTGCGACGGCGCCGCCATCGGCGATGCCAGCTACCGCGATTTCCTCATCTTCGCCAGCGCCGTCGAGCGCCTCGAGTCTGGCGTCCTGCTCTGCTTCGGCTCCGCCGTCATGGGTCCCGAAGTTTATCTGAAGGCGCTCTCCATGGCGCGCAACGTCGCGCACCAGCACGGCCGCGAAATCCGTCATTTCGCCACCGCCGTCTTCGATCTGATGCCGCTCGCTGGCGACATCCACAAAGAGCGTTCCAAGACCGAAGCCGCCTATTACTTCCGACCCTACAAAACCATCCTCGTCCGCACCGTCGCCGATGGTGGCGAAAGCTTCTACTTCTGCGGCGACCATCGCGCCACTCTGCCGGCGTTGCGCCGCGCCGCGCTCGATCGCCTATGACGCCTCACGAAATCCTCGCGGCCATTCCCAAGCTCTCCGCGCTCGTCGTCGGCGATGTCTGTCTCGATCGCTGGTGCACCTACGATCCAGCCGTATCCGAACCCTCGCGCGAAACCGGCATCCCGCGCCTCGGCGTAGTCGCAACCGAAGTCACCGCGGGCGCCGCCGGCACCGTCGCCAACAACCTCGCTGCTCTCGGCTGCAACCGCGTCTCCGTACTCGGCGTTATCGGCGACGATGGGTTTGGATTTGAGCTTTCGCACGCGCTCGATTCGCGCGGCATCGAATCCCGCTTCTGTGTCCGCACCTCCGCGATGCAGACCTTCACCTACACTAAGCTCATCAATCGCCAAACCGGCGTCGAAGATCAGCCGCGCGTCGATTTCATCAACATCGTTCCGCTCGATTCCAGTGTCGAGCGCGAAGTCATCGCCAACCTCCACCAGGCCATCGCCGATTTCGACGTCGTCATCATCTCCGATCAAGCGGAAACGGGGCAGGGCGGGGTAGTCACGCCCGCGGTTCGCGACGCCCTTTGCGAACTCGCGCGCCTCCATCCTCATAAAACCTTTATCGTCGATTCGCGCGCCCGCATCACCGAATTTCGCAACGTTATCGCCAAACCCAATCAGCACGAAGGCGAAGCCGCCTGCGGCGCTCTCTTTGGCCGCGTCGATTACGCCGCACTCCGCGCCCACCTCTCCACCGATCTGCTCATGATTACCCACGGCGGCGATGGCGTCCTGCTCGTTCACCCCGATCGCGAAGAGTGGGTCCGCACGCAACCTGTCGCCGATCCCGTCGATATCTGCGGCGCCGGCGATAGCTTCTCCGCGGGCTCCGCGCTTGCGCTCGCGGCTGGCGCCTCGGCCGCCGAAGCTGCGTCCTTCGGCAATCTCGCCGCGTCCATCGCCATCATGCAGAAAGGCACCGGCGTAGCCAGCCGTGAGGAGATCGCGCAGCGATGCACGTCCTCGCAATAGACATCGGCGGTACCAAATTCTCCGTCGCCGCCTTCGATGGCGACCAAATGGTTCGCCGCGTCTCGCAGCCCACCGACCGCGCTGGTAGCCGCGATTGGATGCTCGCCCGCATCGCCGAAATTCACTCCGAGTGGAAGCGCGATTTCGCCTTCGAACGCTGCGGCGTCGGCTTCGGCGGCCCGGTCAACTTCGTCTCGCAGCGCGTGATGCTCTCCACGCACGTCGGCGGCTGGCGCGATTTCGATCTTCCCTCTGCCCTGCACGAACTCCTCGGCGTCCCCGTCATCATGGATAACGATGCCAATGTCGGCGCGCTCGGCGAAGCCGTCCACGGCGCCGGCCGCCGCTGCTCTCCGCTCTTCTACATGACGCTCTCCACCGGCATCGGTGGCGGCATCTATGACAATGGCCAAATCTGGCGCGGCGCCGATTCCTACGGCGGCGAAATCGGCCACTTGACCATCCGCCCCGATGGCCCCGAATGTCTCTGCGGCAGCTTCGGCTGCTTCGAGCGCATGTGCTGCGGCCTCTGGCTCGAACGCGACCACGGTAAGCCCGCCAAAGAACTCATGCAGGATCCCGAATTCGTCCGCCGCTACGTCGTCGATCTCGCGCTCGGTCTCAAGGCTTGTATCATGTTATTGAACCCCGCCCGAATCGTGATCGGCGGGGGGATCAGTAAAGCTGGCGGCCTGCTCTTCGACCCGCTGCGCGCTGAACTGCGCCGGCAAATCACTTCATGGTCGGCCGCTCGCATCGACGTAGTTCCGGCCCAACTGGCCGATGACAGCGTGCTCTATGGTGCGCTCGCCCTGGTGAACCAACTGTGACTTTTGCTCTCGACTACAAACGTGACCTGCTCGAAGCCATCGAGCGTATCGACACGGAGGCCGTGCACCGTGCCATTGAGTGGTTTCGCGAAACCCGCGACGCCGGCCGCGCCGTCTTCGTCTGCGGCAATGGCGGCAGCGCCAGCACCGCGTCCCACTTCGTCTGCGACATGGTGAAAGGCGCCAGCATGAATCGCGCCTCGCGCTTCCGCGTGATGGCCCTCTGCGATTCGCTGCCCACCCTCACTGCGTATTCAAACGATGTCAGCTACGATGTCGTCTTCGCCGAGCCGCTCCGCAACTTCGCGCAGCCCGGCGATCTTTTCATGGCCATCAGCGGCTCCGGCAATTCGCCCAACGTCCTTCGCGCCATGCAGGTCGCCGACGAAGTCGGCTGCCGCACCATCGCCCTCACCGGCCGCGATGGCGGCAAGCTCGGGCCTATGGCGCAGCTCAACATACAGGTCGGCATCCCTCATATGGGCCGCATCGAAGATGCCCACATGATCGTCTGCCACATGATCTGTTACTACTTCATGGACGTCGAATCCGCCGCGAAGTGAAGCACGGGCTTGCCCAGAACTTCCATGCGCGGCCGCACGCCTAAGCCAGGTTCGCGCGATGCCTGCATGCGTCCTTCGCGCCGTTGCGGCGCGCCCTCCGCGATGCTCACCGTCACGTAGCTGTTGAAGTCAGTCGCCGTGAAGAGCAGCTCCGGCGGCGTGCTGTGCGCCATGTGCGCAATCGCTGCGGTAACAATGTCGCCGCCCCACGTGTCCTCGATCGTCATCGCGATTCCCAGCGACACGCACAAGTCGCGGATCTGACGCGCCTTCGTCAACCCACCGACTTTGCTGATCTTCAGGTTGATCACATCCATCGCCTGCTCCGCGTGCCCGCGCAGCACCATCTGCACGCCGTCGATCACCTCATCCAGCACGAACGGCCGGTCCGTGTGCCGCCGCACCGCCAGGCACTCTTCGTAGCTGTAGCAGGGCTGCTCGATGTAAACGTCCACGCCTCTCACGGCATCCGCCACACGCAGCGCTTGGTGCTGCGTCCACCCGGTGTTGGCATCCGCGACCAGCACGTCGCCCGGCTTCAACTGCGCCGCCGCCGCGTGTATCCGCTCCATATCGAGATCGGGATTGCCGCCCACCTTGAGCTGAAACTTCGTGTAGCCTTCGGAGCGATAGTGCCCCACGCTCTTCGCCATCGCCTTCGGCGTGTCCTGCGAAATCGCGCGATAGAGCGGAAAGTCCTTCTCGTAATAGCCGCCCAACAGCGTTGCGACAGACTGATTGCTGGCCTTGCCGAGAATGTCCCAGCACGCCATGTCAATTGCCGATTTCACGTACGGATGCCCGCGCAACGCCTGGTCCATCCGCCGGTTCATCACCTGCAGTTCCGTCGGATCCAGCCCCAACAACTGCGGCGCAATCTCCGCGATGCCCACGCGCGCCCCCGCCGCGTATGCCGGCAAGTAAGCCGGCCCCAGCGGACAGATCTCTCCGTACCCTGTGATTCCCGCGTCGGTCGAAATCTCCACCACCGTCGAATCGAACACATCGACGGAGTTGCCGCCCGACCATTTATAGCTGCCCTCGTGCAACGGCAGCTCCACTCGATAAGCCGCAATTCCAGTGATCTTCATGAGACCACCATTATTGCCTGCTGACTGCGCGCGCGTCACTCCACTTCGAAGGCGAGATACTGCAGCTTGCCGTCGCGCTCGATGAACAGCGCAACTGAATCGTTCCGTTTGAACTTCTGCATCGTGCTGCGCAGTTGATCTACGCTCTCGACCGCCGTGCCGTTCACTTCATGGATCACGTCGCCCACCTGCAAGCCCGTCATGCTCGCCGAAGACGACGCCGAAAGCGCGGCCACAATCACGCCATACTGCCCACGCAGTCCTTGCAGCATCTCCGCAAGCTCCGGCACAATCGCGATACCGACGATTCCAAGTTGCGAGATGCGATTCTTATCCGGGTCGATCAAATCGCTCAACCGGTCCGACTTGTGCGACTCCTCGACCGCCTCGATATCCAGCGGAATCGTCTCCTTTCCGCGCATCACTTCCAGCTTTACGTGCTCGCCCGCGGGATGTGACAGCAACGCAGTCGTAAACATCGGCACATTCTCAATGCGCCGCCCGTCCACCGCGGTCACGATGTCGTTCAACTTCACGCCCGCCTCCTCGGCAGGTCCCTTCGGCAAGACGTCAGACACCAGCACGCCCGAGTCGCGCGGCAGTTTCAGCGCGTCGGCCAGCGGCGGGGTAATCGTCTGTACGCCAATGCCGATCAACTGTCGGTGCATGTGGCCGTACTTCTTCAACTGATCCGCCGAAAGCTCGATCAGCGTGCTCGGAATAGCGAATCCGATGCCCTCGCTGCCGCCCGATTGGCTCAGGATAAACGTGTCCATGCCGACGATCTCTCCCGCTGTGTTCACCAGCGGGCCGCCGCTATCGCCCGGATTGATCGGCGCATCAGTCTGTATGTAGACGAAGGGGCTGTCCTGGTCCGGTTGCCGCGCGACAGAACTCACCACGCCCATGCTCATCGAGTTTCCCAAGCCCTGCCGGCTTCCGAAGGCGAACACCACTTGTCCCTGCCGCAGCTTCCTATAGTCTGCGAACTTCAGTGCGGGCAAATCGTGGGCCGGGATCTTGATCAGCGCCATGTCGAGCTCTTTGAATATGCCGACCAGCGTCGCATCCACCTCCGGCGCCAATGCTTGCGCGAGCGTGTCAGAGATGGTGCGGTCGGGATCCTGGTTCACCGGCGCGGCCTGCGCCAGCCGATGCACACGAATTCGCAGCGCGTTGTTCACCACGTGCGCATTCGTCACAATGTAACCTTCGGAGTCGATGATCGAGCCGGAACCGACCACCTGCTGTCGATCTAACGTCACTCCCGTCCGCCCTGTTTCGCCATCATCCTGTGGCGCAAAGCGGGTCACCGAGATTTGCACCACGCTCGGAGATACGCGCGCGGCCAACGCCTGCGCGCTTTGACTAAACGAATCCAGTATTTGCAGCGGATTCTGCCTCGGCGCCGGTTGCGCGTGCGCCAACGGCAGAATCACGGAGACAGACAGGGTAATAACTCGCGTAAGAGGTCTCATCGCCACCCTTTATTCAATTGTTAAGATGCAGGAAACCTGCCAAAGGCTACGGTAATAGCTCGCGAGAGCTATTTTGGGCGTTCGCTATGCGGTTTCGCGTCTCGCCTGCAGTCCGGTCAATGCCGCTTCCAACTTTTCGGCTGCCTTGCGAATCTGGCGCTCATCGAATGCTGCAAATCCTAACAACAGTCCCTCGACATCTTTGCGTTCGATGCGGAAACGGTCAATCGCCATTGTCTCCACGCCGTAACTTGCCGCCGCGGATTCGGCCCGGCGTGATGCGACTCCGTTCCGCAGATATGCGACTGTGGAAAGCCCCGCTTGAATCGGAGGAACTTCCAGCAATCCGCCTAAACGGCGCCGGATCTCTTCTTGCAGCACTGCCAGTCTCGCGCCATACAACTCTCGCGTGCGACGGACGTAACGCCCCAGATGTCCCTCCACGATGAAATCACAGAGCACGCCCTGTTCCAGCGCCACCGAATTCTGATCGAGCCCGAATCGAAATGCAAGTACCGGATCGAGCAGCGCTGGCGGCAGTACGATGTAACCCACGCGTAACGATGAGAACAAAATCTTGTTGAATGTTCCCATCAGAATTACGCTGTCATTGCGGTCCAAGCTCTGCAGACATGGCGCCGGGCTGCCTTCGAAGCGATACTCGCCGTCATAGTCATCCTCGATCAGAAATGCGCCGGCCTCACGCGCCCAATCTAAAATCGCCAGCCGTCTTTCGGCCGGCATCATCACGCCTAAAGGGAATTGATGCGCTGGCGTAAGGTACGCGGCCTTCGCATTGCGCGCACGCTTTCGACCGGACGTGACGGAAATGCCCTGTTCATCGACGGGCACCGGCACAACGTTCACGCCGGCGTTGCGAAAGGCGGTGACGGCTCCGAAATATCCCGGATCCTCCATCCAGATACTATCGCCGCGCTTCAGCAGAGCGCGCGCCACCAGATCCAGAGCCTGTTGCACTCCCGACGTAATCACGATCTGGTCCGCCGAGCATTTCACGCCACGCGAAACGGCTAAATAGTTCGCCAGCGCGTCGCGCAAGGGCTTGTGACCCTGCGCATCGCGCTCCGAAAGAAAATCCGCGCTGGCCCCGCGCATTCTTCGACTCGCCAACCGCGCCCAAATGTGGCGGGGGAACTGGTCGACGGCCGGTTCGTAGCATCGAAAGGGATGCGCCGGGCCATCCCGTTTCAAACCGCCCATCGGCGACGGCAGCTTACGCGAAGCATCGAACGTTTGTCTGCGGGCCAGCGGGCGTTCGGCCGTGTTGCTTACCCACGTACCCGCGCCTACTTTCGTCCGCAGAAACCCTTCGATTTCGAGTTGCTCAAAAACTGTAACAACTGTTCCGCGCGACAGCTTGTAATGCTGTGCGAAATCGCGCGACGCAGGGAGGCGCGTACCGGCCCTCAGCCGGCCGTCGGCAATTGCGCCGCGCAGTTCATCATAGAGCCAACGCGTCAGCGTAGTGCCCTTCGGCCTCTGGCGTAATGTTAGTTCAGGTGGGCTGACGCGCTTCGGCATGGGTGTGGCGCATCGGAATTGGTCCAAAGACCCAGGTCAATATGGACCTTCCAATCTTATCATCGGCATTTCACAATGAGATCGAACCATTCCAATCACTCTTTAGACGCATACTCGGCATCTATCGTCACCAGCGCTCACACGTCACCAATGTTGGCAAACTGAAAACATATGGGCCTTGCTTCCAACATTGAACATCTTGAGGCGCACCGTCCCGCCATCACCGGCCATTGCTATCGGATGCTGGGATCGTTCTTCGATGCCGAGGACGCCACTCAGGAGGCGATGATTCGCGCCTGGAGGGGTTTTGAAAGATTCGATGGCCGCGCTTCACTCAAGAACTGGCTGTACCGTATCGCAACCAACGTGTGTCTGGATGAAATCCACAACAAAGGCCGCCGGGCGCGCCCCATTGAGGAAGGCGCACCCTTCTCCGGCATGCCGTCGGTCGAGGAGCTGGTGCAGCGCCCCGCCCACTTTTGGATTGAACCGATCTCGGACGCTCGCGCTTTGCCATCGGACGCGGACCCATCCGAACGCGCCATGCTGAAACAAAGCATCCGCCTAGCGTTCGTTGCAGCGCTGCAAAAGTTGGCGGAGAAACAGCGAGCCGCGCTCCTGCTGGTGGATGTGCTCGGTTTCTCAGCCGCCGAAGCAGCAGAGACGCTCGAAACTTCAGTGGCTTCTGTCAATAGCGCCCTACAACGTGCCCGGGCCGCGCTCTCCGACCGCAACCCCGTCCCGCCGGACGATCTCAGCCAGCCGCAGAAAGAAATGTTAAATCGTTACGTCGCGGCATTTGAAAGCTACGATATTGCAGCGCTCACAGGTCTGATGCGTGAAGACGCAACCATCTCTATGCCTCCGTATGCTCTCTGGTTTCAGGGTCACGAACCGATTCGAAACTGGATGCTTGGGCCAGGTTGCGGCTGCCGAGGTTCGCGATTTCTGCCTGTAGCGGCG
>DATAUH010000305.1:0-6405 GCA_036268375.1 Bryobacteraceae bacterium
TTCCATAGTTGCTCCAAAGGGAAAAAAGGAAAAGAGGTTCATGACTCGCAAAGCTATCTCTCTGTCCGCGCTTTTCTGTCTTGCCATGTCGCTCCCTTCGATCGCTCAACAAACGCTCGGCGGAATCACCGGCACAGTTACCGACGCGACCGGCGCGGCCGCCAACGGGGCATCGATCGTCGTCAAAGACGTCGATACAAACCTTGAGATCAAATCCACCGCGTGCGGCCATGGCGAGTACCAAATCCTCAACCTGCCGGTCGGCAACTACAACGTCAGCTTCAGCAAGGAAGGCTTCAAAACCGAAGCCCACACCGCCATCATCGTGCAGGGCAACCGCTTCACTACCGTCAATGGCAAACTCGAAGTCGGCGCAGTCGCAACCTCCGTCGAAGTCACCGGCGCCCCGCTCCTCAATGCGACGGACACCACCAGCGGCTACGTGCTCGATTTAGAGGCCATCAACAACACGCCTCTCGGCACGGGCAGCTTCACGCAGCTGGCCATCCTGAGCCCCGGCCTCTCCGCCGATTTCATGAATACCTCCGGCTCCAACGCCGGCTTCGGTAACCAGGCGATCTGGGCCAACGGCCAGCGCGACACCAGCAACAGCTTCTCCGTTAACGGCGTAACCTCCGACAACATCTTTAACGGCAAATCCACCAGCCAGGTCGAATCCTCGCGCTACACGCTGAATACCGGTCAAACCAGCGCGGCCGGTGGCGATACGCAAAAACCAACACCTCTGCCTACGATTCCGCCGGTCAGTCCCTCTCCACTCCGCCGCTTGAAGCCATGCAGGAGTTGCGCGTCAACGCCGCCATGTATGACGCGTCGCGGGGTTCGAAATCCGGCGCCCACATCGAAGTCACCACGCGCTCCGGGACCAATCAGTTCCACGGCGCGGCTTATGATTACGTACAGAACACGATCTTCAATGCGGCCGAATTCTTCCGCAACGCCAGCCCCGCCATCGCGCCCTCCGACAAAGTCTCCCCGCTCCACTACAACCGTCCGGGTGGAACTCTCGGCGGCCCCATCCAACGCAACAAACTCTTCTTCTTTGTCGCCTATCAAAACATTCAAGACTATGACAGTCTGAATGGCAGCAAAACCGCCTCCGTCCCCCTCCACTTGACCGATGACCGCAGCGCGCAAGGCCTGGTCAACATGGTCGCCGCCGATTTCGGCACGAACATCACCGCCAGCCAGATCAATCCTGCCGCACTCCAGCTCTTCCAGGCCAAAGTCGGTAATCAATACCTGATCCCCACGCCGCAAATCACCAACACCGCTACCGCTGGCGCGCTCGGTTACGACGTCTACATGCAAGGCCCCGCGAGTTTCACCGCCAACCAGGCCGTCGCCGACGTCGATTACCTCATTAACAATAAAGATCGCCTCGCCGAAAAATATAGCTATCAGTACAGCGTCACTAATGGCGTCCCCTCCGTGCGTACGCCGCCAGCGATCTTCGGCATGATCCAACACACGCTGGGCGGCCCGCGCACTATGCAGCTGGCGATTCACATCAACTTTTAATTAGCGTTAGTCGCGCGCGTCGCAGCAGAGCAACGCGCGCATCATCGCCTGAAGTTGGCCCGCCGTTGCGGGGAAGGCGGATCCTGAATTCAGTTAACATGCAGGAGGCATGCCGAAAGTCAGCGCCGGCCTCCTGCTGTTTCGCCAAGGCGAGAGCGGCCTCGAAGTTCTCCTCGCTCACCCCGGCGGCCCCTTCTGGACGCGCAAAGACGACGGCGCCTGGACCATTCCCAAAGGCGAACTCTGCGACGGCGAGGACCCGCTCGCCGCCGCCCAACGCGAGTTTGAAGAAGAGATGGGCGCCCCGGTAACCGGCGAGTTTCTCCCGCTCCGCCCCATTCGCCAGGCCGCCGGCAAGCTGGTTCACGCCTGGGCTCTGTGTGCGCCCTTCGACCCCGCTCAGCTCAAGAGCAACACCTTCTCCATGGAGTGGCCGCCGCGATCCGGCAACCAGCGCATGTTCCCCGAAGTTGACCGCGCCGCCTGGTTCCCGCTCTCCGAAGCGCGCGTCAAAATGCTTAACAGCCAGACGCCCTTGCTCGATCAACTGGTCGCACTTATCGGCGCATGACCCCGGTTGCCCAACCAGCACAGCCGGTCACCAATTCACTGCCGCTCACCACCACGATTCGCCGATCGCCATCAGCGGGATGGTGCGAGCATTTTGTTGCGCATCGCAGATTCCTTTTCATCGACGTCATCACCGCGCTTGTAGCAAGGGTGCGTGACCCGCACAGACCGGAAAATGACTCCACCTTCAACGCGAGTCCTTTTCGTAAAACAGAATTGCTGGCCGTGGCTTTCTCGCGTTCGCTCAACATCCAAACTTTGCGTGTACCAATCGTCCGTCATATACTGCTCGCGCGAGTCCTTGTCCAATAGTTCTTCGAAGCGGCCCTGCCTCAAGTCGAACACCTTCAGCTCACTTTGGATCGCGCCGGGTCCGCCGGAATTGGATTCGATCACCAGGTCGTCCACTCCCGTTCCCGTAAGGTTCAGCAGGCGCATGCTCTGTATCGAATTATGGTGAACCGTCCTCATCAGATAGCGTTCTTTCACGGTCCAGTCCGCTCCAACTTTTACAATATGCGCCAGCAATCCTATCGACGGACATGCCAGGGCCGGCCACGCCTCTGGAAACTTGTACTGAGCGACGGCAAGAAATCCGGTGTCACGCTCTTTCGGCCATCGAAAAAGTTCGAATCGAAGCTGCCGTATCTCAAACGTCTCTTGATCGGTGACATTCTCCGACGCCTCGCGCTCCGCTTGATTCATCGCTGCGCCCGTCACCTCGTATATCTGCTCGGATGCCAATGCATCGGGGAAGCGCATCATACCCTCGTTTCGCTTTCGGGGCCAGGAGTCATCGATTCTCCCCGGAACGAGCGAAATCCGCATTTCGGGAAAAAGGGTGCGAAGTGCAGTCAGCCGCAGCGCTTTGTCGGAGATCGGCCGAGCATCATCGTCACCCATTGCGCTCGCACACAAAAGCGCAGCTGCGAAGCAAGCGCCTAAAAACAGTCTGAACCCTGGGTGAGGCACAGCCATAGCTTAGCGTTTCGTGTCGACGCCCGCGTTGGACGTATTCCCTCCCTACGCCCGCGCAAACCGGTGCACGCCCGTCGGATCGTCCTTCGCAAACGGCGGCGGCGACGGAGGCTCCGGCATCCGCGCCATCATCTGCGCAATCCGCTCCTTAGCGAAATCCAAATCGGTGATGTAACTCCGCCGTTCCGCCGTCGCCCAGCCGTGCCCACAAATGGTCGCCAGAATCTCCTCGCCCTCCAGGCAATCCGTCGCCTGTACATGCCGCACCGAGCTCGCGGTCGAGCCGCCCAGCGCCTTCGAAAACGAACTCGTCGTAATGTCGATGATCCACTGCGCGATCCCGCTCTCCTTTCCCACCTCGCTAGCCAGCGCCTCCACCGTCCCGCCAGGCAAGTACATCAGCAGCCCCTCCGTGATCAGCAGCGCCGGTTCTCGTCCCACCGCTCCGTAGACCGCGCGCCGCTGCGCTGCATCGTTCAGGTCCGCAGTCAAGCGTTCGCGCTTGCACCGCGGCGTCTCGGCAGCCATAAACGCGTCTTTGTAATCCAGCATCGCCGGGAAATCCACTTCAATCCACCGCAACTCCGGCGGCAAGTCCAGCCGCCACGGGCGCGTATCCAGGCCCGCCCCCATGCACACCACCGTGGACACGTTGCCCGCCGCCAGTCCGCGCATCAACAGCTCATCCAAAAACCTGCTGCGGATCGCAATCCCGAACTCCATCATCTCCGGATGCGGCAGCGCGCGAAACATGGCCATTCCGCGTTCCCCCGCCAGCCGCACCGCAAATGGATCGCGCACAAACGCGTCCGCGCGTTCCGATTCCACAGCCCTGCATCCCGCCACCAGCAACGCCGTATCGCTCACATGTGTGATTCCCGTAGCTTCCGTCGACATAGCGCCATTATCGGCCACCCCTCGCGCCAATGTCTTGCCGTACAACCCGGAACTACCTTCCGAACGCGCTGCGATCCCACATCCGCCGGAAATCGCAGGCCACACGAACAGCGCGGCCTCGGACGATCTGCGCAGCAGCAACGCTCCTCTGCAGCCTTCACAACAGCGTCAGCACCGCGATCGTGCGAACCCCATTTCCTGCAGCCGGCGATTACCCATCTACTCGCTTTTAGGATCTCTTTCGTAACTTCACTACAATATCCAGCGGGAGAATCGTGATCTATGAGTGGCAGATGTTGAGTCATTGGCTCACCACGGCGATCCAATCAATGTTCGGCCGTGGGATTGTGAGTGCCACGATACTGCTTTGTATGAACCTCGCTCAGCAGGCCAGTTTGGCGGCGCCGGCAGTCGTTGTTCAATCGGATAGCCGGCCACAATTTGAAGTAGCTTCAGTTAAGTCCTGTGATCCGCACGTTGCCAGAGGGCCCAACGCTGGGAGCAGAGGGCCAGGCGGCGTTGCTTATAACTGTCTCCCTCTCATTCAATATATTCGGATAGCCTATCGCCCAGATGCCGATCTGATCGGTCGTTATGGCGTTCTTCCGTCGCCACGCATAGAAGGGGGGCCCGCTTGGATCAACAAGGACTTGTATCGGATCACCGCAAGAACAGCAACGCGGCAGGACAGTGCGGTCGCACTCAATGCTTTAATGCGTAACCTCCTGGAGACCCGTTTTAAGCTAAAGATTCACCACGAGGCACGCGAAATTCCCGCTTATGCGCTGGTTCTGGCAAAAGGCGGTCTCCGGCTCCCAGCCGCTAAAGTTGGATGCGTTCATCGTGGCGACACCATCGCTCCGGGAACGCCGCGGCCACCCTCTTGTGGCTTTGGCGAACGCACGGTCAAAGGCATTGTTGTCCGGGGTTCAACGATGGAGGATTTCTGCTACGCTCTTTCAACGTCGATACCTTTAGACTTGGATCGCCGGCCAATTCTGAACCACACTTCGACTCAAGGTCAATTCGACTTTGATCTTAAGTTCCCGCCTGCGGACAGCAACTCCGATGCCGGCCGGGGCGTCGCAATGCCCGGCGCTCCGGGTGAGGACCTCGCGTTGCTTCAGCGCGCTTTAGAAAACCTTGGGCTGAAACTTGTCCCGGCGACGACCAAGGTTGACATTTTGATCGTCGATTCGGCCGAGCGGCCCACTGAGAACTGAGATGCGCGCTCCATATTCAGTTGTCCGAAGGCCGCTCCCCATGCTCAACCAGCTTTTTGAACCGGTCCCTTGCCCGCCATCAGCTTCAATCCAAGCTTTTGCAGCGCGGTGAAAATCCAGCTCTTAAGCGACGCGCCGTCGGGCACGCTCCGCCGCCGCGCGGATATCCTCGACGCTTGCTTTACCGAAGCTTTGAATCAGCGCCGTCTTCAGTAGGTTCTTATGCGTCACGGTCGATGCGCGCTCGAAGCTATGGGAGACGGCGTGCGCTTGTAGAGGGCCTCATTCGCTTTGCAATGCGGACAAGTGGGCGAAAGTTCAAGCACGAGTGTTTTTTTCCCTAACGCTTCGGGCACGAAGGCTTCGATTCGCACGCAGCGTGGCATGATTCAAACAGCGCCGCGCCGCGATCGCCCGGTTTGTCCAAAGCCCTTGCGCCCTTCCATGCTCACATCCAAATCCAGATCGAACGCTCCGGGAAAGCTGCGCGGTCACTGACAGGTCTGTCCATGATGTTTCGCCAGCGTCATCACAAGTTGCGCCGTGCTTGCCTGCTCACCCCGGAGTCGCGGCCGGTTGGTGAGATCGATAAACATCTCCTGGCACGGGAGTGGAGGCTCTCCGGGCCGCAGCGGGTCGCGCCTCAGTTTTCTTGCGGTCATCCGTCTTCGAAATTCCCAGCTTTCCCCAGCCGTCTGAGTCAGAGTAAGGAGCGGCGTTCCCCTCGTCTCGCGGCGCAGCCGCAGTGCAAACCTCTTTTCCAGCAGCGCCTGAAACAGCGGCCCTTCTACTTGCTTTCCGGTAACTCTCCGTCAGCCTTGGCGATGACATCGTAGCGTTCGCTATCCACGCACGATGGCCGGCCCGTAATTGGGAGGGGCCGGACTCCATATGCGCGCTGTATCAGAAGCCGCAGCGGCATGTTCGCTGCCGTAAACCGGCCGCCCTCGAAAGCTTGAAAGGTCATCTGGGCCGGCGGCTGTTTAAGTTACCTTTCACGGACGCCATTTCGAAATTCCCTGCCGGCGGCCGGTCCTGCCGACCGCTTACGCTGGGGCCCTGCCGGTCCCCGCTCCAACGGCATTGCCAACATTACGAAAATCAAAGGCGGCCACATGTGGCTCAGACTGCATGCGCTCCAGTCCGGTTAGCGCTCTAACGCCGCGCTTGTCATTCGCCCGCGAGTCATCGGCCT
>DATAUH010000306.1:0-4183 GCA_036268375.1 Bryobacteraceae bacterium
TTGGAAAAACCACCGCGACGGCGCCTACATCACCAACGGTTCCATCCTCACCCTCTTCCGCCGCTCTCCCGGCGCCCAACTCGCCGATGTCTTCTGCATGGCCCTGCTGGCTAACTTCCGCGGCTATTACCCGACTTACTCCGCCGACGCCGCCCGCGACCTCAACTACCTCACGTGGGTCGTCCTCAAAGCCCACACCAATAACCGCGCCGGCCAAGTTACTCTGCGGTCCGCCGACCCCCGCGACACGCCGCTCATCGACTTCAACTACTTCGAACAGGGCGCGCAGCAGGACCTAGATGCCGTCGTCGATGGCATCCGCTTCGTCCGCCGCCTCACCGGCAAACTCCGCGCGCAGCAATTGATCGCGCAGGAGGAGTTACCCGGCGCCGAGGTCGAAACCACCGAAGACCTGCGCCAGTTCATCCGCGACAACTGCTGGGGCCACCACGCCTCGTGTAGTTGCCCCATCGGCCCGCGTGAATCGAACGGCGTGCTCGCCAGCGACTTTCGCGTCCACGGGGCCGAATCTCTCCGCGTTGTCGACGCCTCGGTATTTCCCCGGATACCGGGCTTTTTCATCGCCAGCGCGGTCTACATGATCGGCGAAAAGGCCGCCGACGTCATCTTGTCCACCCCGCGCACATAACCCTCTGGGACTTACAGTACTCAATATTAAAGATAAGCAATTACTATCTTTGCCAGTGCAGTATAATCGCTCGAAGCTTTCTTTTCATAACCAGGGGATTTATGACCGTCACTTACAATGTCGAGCAGTTGCTCAAAATGAGCCAGCAGGAGCTGGACGATCTTTTTAAAACCAGCCAAGCCGGCCCCATTCCCAACGGCCCCGCGAAGGGCACCGCCATCATCGCTCCCGGCACACAATTCAGTAAAGAAATCGCCGAATTCGTCAGTTTCTTCGCCTGGCAGGGAAAGAACTTCGACGCGGAGCGCGGTACCTTGACCAACCGCATCTCCGTCTTCGGCATCAACGCCATTGTCGCCACCGTCTACAAAGATAAAAGTTGGCTCGACGAGAAGGAATGCATCGTTCTCGATTATTCTAAAACCTCTCTCGTCGCCCAATGGATTCGCGATGAAATTCGCCAAATTGGTCCCGATCTCTATCTCGGAAAAGTCTATTGGGAGCGCAAGCGTCTCATCGATTTCTGCCTCGAATTCAATCATCCCCAAGCATGATTCCGCAGTCGAACCTGGCCGTTGTGGCGCCGATCGCCGCCGGGCGGGAACTTTCGCTGCGAAGCCTGCTCGCCAGTATGAATTCCGCGCCCGGATGCGTCATCCCCGGCAATTCCGTGATTCCGTTCGATCAGTTCGACGAACTGCACTTCGCGCGCCTGGTAATTCTTGATGACGCCACCATCGCCGACATCGCCGTCTACGGCCAGCCCACGCCCACTTATCCGCTGTTACTCGCCTTTCTTGCCGATTTCGACGGCGCTTACGACCGTTTTCTGACGAACCTCATCACCCGCGCCGCGCCGGGCCTGCGCAGCATCTTTTCGCACTGTGAAGGCTTCGACAGTTCCACGGACTTACGCGCCTGGATGAAAGCCTGCGAGCACCGTCCCGCAACCGCCTACGTCAATTGGCTGGGCCGTACCGTTCAGCAATGCCGCCAGGAGGCGCGGTTACACATTGCGTTAGTCGACTACCTCGCAGCCTCGTCCGACGCCGCCAATCGCCCCGCTGCCGAGTTGCACGGCGAGCTTCGCGATTACGCGCAGACCCGCGGCCTCATGCCAGCGCCCGATCCCGGAACGCCTGCAGGCTGGTGGCTTCGCAACAAACTCCACGCCATACTCATGGCCCCACTGCTCCTCATCGCGCTCCTGCTCTGGTCGCCCGTCCTGCTCCTCACGCTCCGCCGTCGCGAAAAATCGGACCCCGTGATCGCGCCTCCGCCCGATCCCGCCCACGCTCGCCTGCTCGCAGACATCGAAGATCACCAATACGCCAACCAGTTCACTGCGATGGGCAGCCTCAAGCCCGGTATCTTCCGCCGCTGGACGCTTATTCTGCTCCTGGCCGCCATCCAATACACCACGCGTCATATCTACAACCAAGGTAAGTTAGCCCGCGTACACACCATCCACTTCGCCCGCTGGGTTTTTCTCGATAACAAGAAACGTTTGCTCTTCGCAAGTAACTACGATGGCAGTCTGGAAAGTTACATGGACGACTTCATCAACAAAGTCGGCTTCGGTCTTAACGTAGTCTTCACCAACGGCATTGGTTACCCGTCTACGCGCTGGCTCATCCTCGATGGCGCCAAGGACGAACAAAAGTTCAAGCACTTCATCCGCCGCCACGAACTCGCCACCGAAGTCTGGTACAACGCGCTCCCCGATCTCAGCGCCAACGATCTCCGGCGCAACACCAGCATCCGCCGCGGTCTCGAGGCCAAATCCCTCTCCGGCGCCGACGCTCGTCAATGGGCGGCGCTCCTTTGATACAGGCTATGCGCGCGGTCGATTTCAGCGACGTTCAGGGGCTGCTCCGCTTCGCCTATCGCCGCCTGCCCGACACTCGCTATTGCCTCCTGCGTATTCGCGACGCCGCATCGGCGCAGGCGTGGCTCTCCGACGCGCCCATCAGCACTGCCGAGATCCAATCGCCGCCGCCCACCGTCGCCGTACAAGTGGCCTTCACGCCTTCCGGCCTCCGTCAACTGGGCCTTCGCGACCAAATCATCGCCAGTTTCGCGCCTGAGTTCGTCAACGGAATCGCGGGTGAAGCCAACCGCTCCCGCCGCCTCGGCGATGTCGCTGATAACGCGCCCCCCCGCTGGCATTGGGGAGGCCCCACGGACCGTATCGACCTCCTCGTCATCCTCTTCGCCGCCCACGGCCAAATGGACGCCTGGCAGCAGAACATCTGCGGACCCGCCTGGGCCCAAGCCTTCGAAGAAGTCCGCGTCCTAACCACCACCGACATGCAAGGCCGCGAGCCCTTCGGCTTCATCGACGGCATCAGCCAGCCCCAACTCGATTGGGACCTCCGCCGCGACGTCGCGCGCGATCAGATCGATTACACCAACCTCGTTGCCCTCGGCGAATTCGTCCTCGGCTACCCCAACGAGTACGGCAAATTCACCGAACGCCCTCTCCTCGATCCCGCCTACGAAGGCTCCGCAGACTTACTCCCCGCCGCCGATGATCCTGGCCGACGCGACCTCGGCTGCAACGGCACATATCTGGTCCTTCGCCAACTCGAACAGCACGTCGACGCCTTCTGGAACTTCGTTAATCGCTCCACCACCGCTTCGCTCACCGGGAAACCCCTCGCCGAAGCCATGCTCGGCCGCCGCTTCGATGATGGCGCGCCGCTCGCGCCGGTAGCTGCCAGTCCCATCGAAGGCATCGCCACAGCTCCCGGCGATGCGCAAAACAATTTCACCTACGTCCAGGACGCCGCCGGCCTGCGCTGCCCTTTCGGCGCCCACATTCGCCGCGCCAATCCGCGCAACACCGATTTCCCCAATCGTCCCACCGGCCTCCTCTCCCGTACCTTTGCCATGCTCGGCGGCAGCGCCTCCGCCGTTCGCGACGATCTCATAGCCTCCACGCGTTTCCATCGCCTGCTCCGCCGCGGCCGCGAGTACGGCGCCCCCGCGCCGTCGCCCGAACCCACCGGTATTCATTTCGTATCCCTAAACGCCAACATTTCGCGTCAATTTGAATTTGTTCAAAATGCCTGGATCATGAACGGTAAATTCAACGCTCTAGAGGACGAAAGCGACCCGTTACTCGGCGCCGCAGGCCGTCCGTTTTCCGTCCCGCGCGAAGATAAGTGTCCCGCCCGCGTCACCGAAATTCCAAGCTTCATCAGCGTGCGCGGCGGCGCTTATTTTTTCATGCCCGGGCTCCGCGCGCTTCGTTATATTGCCTGTGCGGCCAAGTAAATTCCTAAAGAATCGAAGACTATTATGAGAACGCTCATTTCGGCCCCCGCAATCATATTCATAACGGCAAGCGCCCTCACGCTGGTTGCGTGCGGACCGCGCGCCGGCAAAGTCAAGGATGAAGCGCTCGCCGCCGGACGCGACGCGTCCACCTTCACCGCGGCCGACGAAGATTACTTCCACGATATGGACGGCGGCGTCACGCTCACTGCCGATGAAGTCAAAGGCCGCAACACGTGGAACGTCTGGAGCGGC
>DATAUH010000307.1:0-12757 GCA_036268375.1 Bryobacteraceae bacterium
CGGTTTGTTACTATATCTCTCATTCCCTGTTAGGAGTCTTTCATGAAGCGAAGCCTACCTGCTTTTTTTATGGCCCTCTTCGCCGCATCCGTACTGGTTGCGCAAGATGAGCCCCCTCAAACCGCTGGCGGTGCAAACGGCGGCCGCGGCGGAGGGGGCGGAGGAGCCGCGCTGGGCGTGCCCAATCCGCAACCGTTCGACCGCGTGATCAATAAAGACGCGAAGTCGAAGAAGGGCATGTTCACCATTTATCAGGTGGGTGAGCGCTTCTATTACGAGATCCCGAAGAAGGAATTGGGCAAGCAGTATCTCTGGAACACCCAGATCGCCAAGACCACCGTGGGCGCCGGTTATGGCGGTGGTCAGGTGGCGGAGAAGGTAGTTCAGTGGGAACTGCGCAACAATCGCGTTTATCTGCGCGATATTGATTTCAGCGTGCAGGCCGATCCCAACTCGCCGATCGCCGAAGCGGTACGCAACGCCAATAATGACACCATCGTCATGGCGTTCAACGTCGCCGCGTATCATGATGGCGACCCCGTGGTCGACGTCAGCCGCCTCTACAACACCGACGTGCCGGAGTTCAGCGCGCGGCAGCATATCGGCGCGTCGGCCTTCGACGCTTCGCGTTCTTTCATCGACCACATCTCCTCCTATCCCGACAACATCGAAGCCGAAGTGACCGCGACCTACACCAACGCCGCGGCCGGCCGTGGCGGCGCGGCGGGCGGCGGACGCGGGGCAGGCCTGGGCGGCGGCAATATGCGTGGAACCAGCGCGACTTTGGTGCTGCATCACAGCATGGTGCGTCTGCCGGAAAAGCCGATGACTCCCCGCCTGTTCGATGAGCGCGTCGGTTATTTCACCACCAGGCACCAGGACTATTCGGACGACGACTACCGCTCGCGCAACGTGCAGTACATCGCGCGCTGGCGCCTGGAAAAGAAAGATCCCAATGCCGCCATGTCCGACCCGGTGAAGCCGATCACCTACTATGTCGATGCCGCTACGCCGAAGAAGTGGGTGCCGTATCTGATCAAGGGCATTGAGGACTGGAACCAGGCGTTTGAAGCTGCTGGATTCACTCACGCGATCATCGGCAAAGCGGCTCCGTCGCCGAAGGAAGATCCCGACTTCACGGCTGAAGATGTTCGCTATTCGGTGATCCGTTGGCTGCCGTCTACTACGGAAAACGCCAGCGGCCCGCACGTTTCGGACCCGCGCACGGGCGAAATTTTGAATGCCGATATTCAGTTCTATAACGATGTGATGAACTTGGCTCGTGACTGGTATTTCGTGCAGGTCGGACCGCTCGATCCGCGTGCGCAAAAGTTGCCGCTGCCGGACGAACTGATGGGCCGGCTGCTCGAATACGTCGTCTGTCACGAAGTGGGCCACACGCTTGGCTTTCAGCACAACATGAAGGCCAGCGCGATGTACCCGGCGGATAAGATCCGCGATAAAGAGTGGGTACACAAGATGGGCCACACTCCGAGCATCATGGACTATTCGCGTTTCAACTATGTGGCGCAGCCGGAAGATGGGATTGCCGTGGAAGACCTGATCCCGCGCATCGGTCCCTACGATGTTTGGGCCACGCATTGGGGCTACTCGACGATTCCGAATGCCACAACGCCGAAAGAAGAAAAGGCCACGCTCGATAAGTGGGCTCGCGAGCAGGACAACACGCCGTGGCTGCGTTTCTCCACTGCGAACTCGGCCGGAGCCGATCCCGGGGAAGAGACGGAGGCCGTGGGCGATGCCGACGCCGTGAAATCCACTGCTCTGGGCATGAAGAACCTGCAGCGCGTCGCGAAATTGATGATGCCCGCCAC
Organism: Bryobacteraceae bacterium; assembly: GCA_036268375.1. Taxonomy (GTDB): domain Bacteria; phylum Acidobacteriota; class Terriglobia; order Bryobacterales; family Bryobacteraceae; genus PALSA-243. The sequence continues at coordinate 1,836 of DATAUH010000307.1, forward strand.
CACCTGGAAAGATGGTGAGACGTACGAAGATCTCAACGAGGTCTATGGCCGCGTGCTCAGCCAGTGGCAACTGGAAATGAACCATGTGGCGCAGGTCGTGGGCGGTTTGAACAGCCAGGAGAAGGTGGTCGGGCAGGAGGGTCGCTTGTTCACGCTGGTTCCAAAAGCGCGCCAGCAAGAGGCCGTGAAATTCCTGGTCGACAACGCAATGACCACTCCGACATGGCTCATCGATCCGGAGATTCTGCGCCGCATCGAGGCCAGCGGCGCTCTGACGCGCATCCGCAATGCGCAATCGAGCGTGCTGAACCAGTTGCTGAACGACCAGCGCTTCGCGCGTTTAATCGAAGAGCAGACGCTCGACGGCACTGCTGCGTACACGGCGGCTGAACTACTCGCGTCGGTTCGCAAGGGCGTTTGGAAGGAGTTGGAGGGGCCCACGGTGAGGATCGATGCGTATCGCCGTAACCTGCAGAACGCGTATCTCGAGCTGGTCAATACGAAGCTCAACGCTGTGACTCCGGTTGTCGCAGTGGCCGCGGCCGGCGGCGGTGGCGGACGCGGTGGACGCGGCGCTCCAGTGAAGAGTGACGATGAGAAGCCGTTCTTGCGCGCGGAACTGCGCGTGTTGAATACCTCTATTAACGGGGCGCTGGCAAAGGCGACGGATCACGACACCAGGGCGCATTTGGAAGGCGCGAAGGATCAGATCGCGAAGATTCTCGATCCCAAGTTCCTGCCGCCCGCTCCTGCGGCGGCTGGCGCTGCCGGGGGACGCGGCGGCATTCAGTAGTTCATTGCATGGTCAGGGGCGGGCGGTATGTCCGCCCCTTCGCCACACCCAAATAAACGCGGCCAGCCCGGCTGCGCATCCCGCCACAATCACCGCCACGTTCGATTCCGATTTGCGAGTACCGGCCACATGCTCCGGCCGCACGCCAACCCCCACCACGAACCCCATCACCCGTTGAACGCCCGGAATTCGGGTAATGATTTTCAACGGCCACGGCGCTTTCATTTGCTGCTTGGCCGAGAAGGTTGCGGCGAGCACTCGATGGGCTCTGGCCTGCGCCGCTTGAATCACCTTCGCCGGAAATTCGCGGCGGCTTTGAACGCTTGCCAGGTGCGCGATGGTGACATTGTCCGCCAGCAAAGCCGGCCCAAGCAGGTTGGCTGTAGCCACCGCGTCCTGAATGGCGAGATTGATGCCCACGCCGCCCACCGGAGACATAGCGTGCGCCGCATCGCCGATGCAGAGCAGACCACGCTCATACCAGCGCGGCAGCCGGTCGATTTGTACCGAAAGCAGGCTGACATCTTTCCAACTGGCGATCTCGCCGGTGCGGTCCGCCAGAAACGGCGCCAGTCTCGCGATCGTCTGACGAAACTCGTCCAGCCCCTTGCTTTTGATCTCGTCGAACGAACCCTTGGGCACGATCAAGCCGGCTTGGAAATAATCGCGGCGGTTGATGAGCACCAATGCTTCCCCGAAATTCACAATGCCGAAGAACTCGCCGTGGTCATCCTCTTTTCGCCTGATGCGGAACCAGACGACGTCGATCGGCACGCCGCGTTCTACCGGCTTCAGGCCCGCGGCAGCGCGGACCGTGGAGCGCCGCCCGTCGCAGGCAACTGTTAGTGACGCCTGGATGCGGCCGGGTTGCTCCACGCCGTTCACGCACGTGCGCATTTCGACGCCTTTGACCGCGCCGTCGGCTCCGCGAACTACGCCCGTCGCTTCGTGCTCCATCAGCACGTGAAAACCCGGATAGCGGCCTCCCTGCTGCGCGAGAAAATCCAGCAGGTCCCACTGCGGCATCAGGGCGATGTATTTACAGTGCGTGGGGACGTGGGTGAAGTCGGCGAAATGGAACGTTTCGCCGCCGATCATAGCGTTGGCCGACGTCACTTTCTGATGCGGCAGCGCCAGGAACCGCTCCAGCAGGCCAAGCTCATACATCACCTGAAGCGTTGAGGGATGCACGGTATCGCCGCGGAAATCCCGCAGAAAATCCTTATGTTTTTCGATTACGATGACGTCGACACCCTGGCGCGCCAGCAGGTACCCGAGCATCATGCCCGCGGGTCCGCCGCCGACAATGCAGCAGGATGTCTCCATTGGCTCCATGACCGATTCTGCGTCTTGCGAACTAGTGGCCTGCCGATTTCGACAGCGTCTTCGTGGCCGTGGAAGATGCCGGCTGACGTCCGGAAACGCTGGTACCGTCGCCGCGCCCTTCGAGCTTCGCCACGATCAGGTCACGCCGCGCCATCATACCATCGATTTCCGCGTCCGTAAGGAACTCGCCCAATTGGCGTACGACCTCGCCGCGCTGCAGCTTTTTCAAAGCGTGCAACAGATCGGGAGTGCAATGCGTAATCGCAGCCGGATTGCGCAGCGCAGTCCACTTGCGGAAGGCGCGCGTATGGTCGATCATCCACACGTCCCAGTTTTTCGTGATCAGCAGGTTTTCCTGGCTGCGGTCCATGTTGTAAATCAATTGGTCGAAGACGCGAATGGTATCCATTTGCGTCCGCCAGCGCGCGGCGTCCGGCGGGGCGATGTTCTTGTCGATGCGCTCGCGTTCATCCATCAATACGTCGTCCACCCACCAGTCGATCGACGAAGCTTTGCCTTCCACCACACGGGAAACGGAAACCGGCACCATGTTCGTCAGATTGAGTAGCTTCGCCAGCCGGTAAGCCGCAACGTTGAACTTCCAGCTATCTTTGAAATCCTGCTCCTGCGAGCCATCTTTGCCCTTGAATAAGGGCTGATAGACATCGATCGACTGAATGTGCGCGCCATGCGTCACGCCATTCAACGTCAGGACGGCCTTCTCCGATTTCGTGATTCCCTTACCGGCTAATTCTGCCTGTCCAATGTCGGCGGTGAGCAGGAATTGCTCTTTTTGCGTAGACGACCAGTTGGCTGTCGGATTGGGCTGAGCCAAAAGCACGCCCGCAAGCGCCGCGAATAGGAAGGTTCGTCGCATGACGCGCGTGATGGAGCACGTTCCCGACCGCGGTCCGTTCCCTGTGTGCGTTGACTTACGAAGACCTACCAGACGTGACAGGCATTCTCTGGCGCCATCGGCTGTCCGGCTTTGCAGGAGAAAGCTTTCTGAAATTCAGGCATGTTCTGGACGACGCCGTTCACCCGAAATCGGGCTGGCGAGTGCGGATCGGTCTGCACCTGCAAGCGTTCGGCTTCCGGGCGGTCGTTGGCGCACCAGACCTGGCCAAACGAAAGGAAAAAGCGCTGCTCCGGCGTGTATCCTCCAATTTCGGGCCGCGTATGGTTCATGAGCGCCGCCTCGAGCGCCATCAGAGCCACTCGCGCGCCGCCGTTATCGGCTGTGTTTTCACCCAGAGTGAGCTCGCCGTTGACGTGCAGGTCGGAGGCGACGGTGAAGCTGGAGTATTCCTTTATGATGCAGGCCTCGCGCTGGTCGAACTCCTTTTTGTCATCGGGAGTCCACCAGTTTTTCAGATTGCCGGCGGGGTCGAACTGGCTGCCCTGATCGTCGAAGCCATGGGTTAGCTCGTGCCCGATCACCATGCCGATGCCGCCATAATTCACCGCATCGTCCATGTCATTGTCGTAAAACGGCGGCTGCAGAATCCCGGCAGGGAAGTTGATGTCGTTCATCAGCGGATCGTAATAGGCGTTCACAGTGGGCGGAGTCATGTCCCAATCGTTGCGGTTCACCGGCTTTCCAATCTTGTTCAACTGCCGCTGAAACTCGAACTGGTCGGCGCGCGCGCTGTTGCCGAGCGCATCGTCGCGTTTGATCGTGACGCTGGAGTAGTCGCGCCAGTGGTCCGGATAGCCGATCTTGTTTTTGATGGCCGCCAGTTTCGCCATGGCCTTTTGCTTAGTGGCCGGAGTCATCCAAGGTAACGCTTCGATATCCTGGCCTACGGCTTTCTCGAGACGGTTGACCATGCCGAGCGTGCGCTCCTTGCCTTCTTTACCGAAGGTATGCTCGACGAACTTCTGCCCCAAGGCTTCGCCCAATGCGTTATCGGTGTAATCGACGCAGCGCTTCCAACGCGGCCGCATCTCTTGCGCGCCGGTGAGCGTTTTGCCATAAAAATCAAAATTCTCAGCGACGAATTTCGTCGTAAGCACAGGGGCTTCGGCATGCATTAAGTGCCAGGTGAAATAGGTTTTCCAATCGTCGAGGCTGACGCTCTGCAACTCCGCGTTTAGCGCTTTGAAGAAATCGGGCCACGCGACGTTGACCACCTGAAAGGATGGAGCGCCGGTAAGCGTGAGGTATTCGTTCCATTGGAAGGCGGGCGTGAGCGCTTGCAACTCCTGCTTGCTCATCTTGTGATACTGCTTTTCCGGGTCGCGCCGGGAGACGTTATCGAGCGACGCTTTGGCGAGATCGGTCTCGATCTTCATCACGGTAGCCGCATGCGCCTTTGCAGCGTCCGGCGCATCGCCCATCAGCTGGAACATGCGCGTCATGTGAGCGACGTACTTATCACGCGTCTCGACGGATTTTGCGTCGGTGCGGGTGTAGTAGTCGCGGTCGGGGAGTCCGATGCCACCCTGGTCGGCCTGCGCGATCACCTGCGTAGAATCTTTGAAGTCCTGGCCGGAGCCGAAGTCGAAGAGGCTGCCCATGCCTTCACGTTGCATGCGCGCGATCAGGTCGGCGATCTGCGCTTTATCTTTCAAGGCGCGTATTCGGTCGAGCTGGGGCTTAATGGAGTCCAACCCGCGCGCGTCAATGCCCGCAACGTCCATGCAGGCCGCATAGTAATCGCCAATCTCGCGCGTCACCGGGTCGCGGTTGGCGGCGGGCTTGGCGGCATCTTCAAGGATTTCGTGCAGCACCTCGCGATTGCGCTCCTGAAGCTGGCCGAAGCGGCCCCAGCGCGACTGATCGCTCGGGATCGGATTGTTCTTGATCCATGTTCCGCAGGCGTATTGGTAGAAGTCGACGCAGGGGTCGGCCTTACGATCTATGGCGTTGATGTCGAAGCGTAGCGATTCAGGTTTTGGAGCGGGCGTCTGCGCGCAAAGCGCACCGGTAAATATGGCTAGGGCGAGAGTAACTTTGAACAAAGACGGAATCCTCTTCTTCAATTTAACGTCAAGATCGCGGGCCTGTTTCGATATATTTACACTGCCTCGCGCGTGTCCGCGCGGATCAGTACCGTACTTGCGGGGCCCCAGGAGCGCGATGTTGCGTACGGTAGGAGCAATATTTCGTGCAGGAACTCACGTTGTGACGCTTCGATTGGTTTCTCTAGACACCGCTTGCGCTTAATCATGAAGACATGGCGACGCACCCCAAGCAACAACCCTTTCTTTCCGATATCGAAGCGATTCGCAAGCGCGCGCGCGAACACATGGAGAAGGGGGCTGTAACTGAAAGCTACAAGGCCGACCTGGAAACGGTACTGCGGGTATTGAACGAAGCGTTGGCGACTGAAATCGTTTGCGTGCTGCGCTACAAACGCCACCACTACATGGCGAAAGGTCTGAGCGCGCAATCCATCGCGGACGAGTTCACCGAACATGCCGCCGAGGAACAGGAGCACGCAGACCGCATCGCGCAACGGATTTCGGAACTGGGCGGCGCCCCGAACTTCAATCCTGAAGGCTTGGCCAGCCGCAGCCATTCGCAATATGTAGAGGGCGAAACGCTGACGGACATGATCAAAGAAGATCTGGTGGCCGAGCGCATCGCCATCGAATCGTACGGCGAAATCGTGCGCTATCTGGGCAACAACGACCCCACCAGCCGGCGCCTGATGGAAGAGATTCTGGCCAAGGAAGAGGAGCACGCAGAAGACATGTCGTCGCTGCTCGATCGGGTCGGAAAAGCGGGAATATAAATTTGTAAATCGGGTTGCGGCGGCTGGGACGGGCCGCCGCAACTTGTGGTTGCCGTCACGTCCCTGCCCTAAGCCCGCCAATAGAATTTCCCTCCCGGCCTTCCGCCGAAAATTGCGAACTCCTGGCGCGTGAGCGTTCTAAACTCTTGACTTCGTTTAAAGCTTGAGCGACGATAGATCACCCAACTTTAACGGTACCGTTATCGAGAGAGTAAAGAGGTTGCCGCTATGAGTCCACGTCGATCGCCCGAGCGCTTGCTGGCGCTCGCCTGCCTGTTGCTTCCGATTAATCTATATGCGCAAACGCCCAGCGCGGCGGTGAACGGAACGGTGGTTGACCCCGCCGGCGCGGCCGTACCGGACGCGAGGGTGCGAATCGTAAACCAGGAAACCAACGCCGGCAGTGAAAAGCGAACGGCCAACGACGGCGCGTTCAACATCATCAACCTGCTTCCCGGCAACTATGTACTTACGGTGGAAAAAACCGGCTTCAAGACGGCTGCGCTGCCAGTCTTCAAGCTGGACGTGAATCAGACGCTGACGCAAAACATCACCATGCAGGTTGGCGCCGTGTCCGATACAGTGACGGTGAGCGCGGACTCGGTGGCCGTGATGCTGCAGCGTTCGAGCACGGAACTGGGCACGACCATCGACGAACACGAAATGCACGAGTTGCCGCTCAACGGCCGCAACTTCACCGAATTGCTGGTGCAGCAGCCGGGCGTGAACCCGCAAAATACGGCGCAAGGCGGCAACGGAATCGGCGGCGCGGACGGTGGCAACATCGGAATTCCGGGGGCAGTGGTTTACAGGCCCTCGGTAAACGGCGCCGGCAATCGCTCGAACATGTTTTACATGGACGGCATCATCAACACCGACGATCGCGGGGGTGGATGGGCCATACAGCCGATTGCGGATACGATTCAGGAGTTCAAGGTTCAGTCGCACAACAACGATGCGCAGTACGGCAACGTTTTGGGCGCGGTGGTGAACATCGTGACCAAGTCGGGTGGCAACCAGTTCCACGGTTCGGCATGGGATTTTGCGCGAAACGCGATCTTCGACGCGCGCAACCCGTTCACCGGCTTCTGCACGGCCGCCAACTGTCCGCAACAGGCGAGCAAACTCGCGAGCCAGGTGGCTGCGGGGACCGTGACCTCGGCCGGAGCCGCAGCGATTCTCTCAGGAACGCCTGTTTCGCCGCTGGGATACACCGAAAACATCTACGGTGGCACGTTTGGAGGGCCGATCCGCCGCAACAAGACATTTTTCTATTTCGGATACGAAGGCTGGCACTATTCGTCGCCGCAAAATGCGTATGCGACCGTGCCATCGACCTGCGAACTGGCGGGCGATTTCACGGGTACGGCGTGTCCGGAACTGATTGGCGCGGTGAATGCCACAAAAACGGCGATTGCGCCGGCGCAGATCTACAATCCGTTCGCCGAAACCGGCGCAAATTCGGCGATTCCGTTCATGTGCGACGGCGCGGGGAATGCGCTGCCGCTGCTGAATCCGGGTGCGGCGTTTGGCCAGTCTGGTTATGGTCTGCAGGGAAGCGGAACACCGTGCAACAAGATTCCGACCGGGCTCATCGATCAAAAGCTGGCTTCGGTGATTTCGTCCTACACGGCGGCAGAGTACAAAAACTGCGCCTTCACGCCGAATCTGACGTTTGCGGTGAACAACTGCCTGGATACGCGCAATAAGACCGATGTCGCGAACAATTTCGACATTCGCATCGACCATCACTTCAGTGAAAAGAACATCGTGTTCGGCCGGGCATACATGATGTGGGACACGGACACCGGCATCGTGGCGGGAACGACGTCGCTATCGCCCAGCCCATATCACACGTGGAATATAGGCGGCGCATGGGATCACATCTTTACGCCGAACCTGGTTTTAGAGGCGCGCGGCGGTTTCAACGCGCGGCCGGTGGTGGTGAATCCGACGAATCCGGCCGGTTACAACCCTGAGACTCAGGCCGGCTTTTCGAATCTGGACGCAACGGCCGGTTTCTTCCTGAACGTCGGCGGCTACATAGGGTCGGCGAACAGTGGAATCGGCAACGTAGGCCCGCAACATCGCGCGAATCCCGAGAGCGATTTCAGCGGCGCGATGACCTGGACCCACGGCAAGCATAATGTGCGCTTCGGCGGCGAATATCTGTATGAGAATCGTCTGGAGACCAACCAATACGAGACGTTCGTTTCGAGTGCGACGCAGACGTGTCCGACAAATGGCTCCGGATTGTTCGCCTGCGGAACCAATCAGGGCAACGGTCTGGCTTCGATGCTGCTTGATGTACCGAGTGGTTTGACGGTAAACGTCCCGCAATACGAAGAAGTGCACGTGCGGATTGCGCCGTTCGGATTCTTCGTTCAGGACGAGTGGCACGTGCGGTCGAACTTAACGATAAACGTGGGGCTGCGCTATGACTACGACCCCGCGGTGAAGATTTTGAACAACAACGGTGAGACGGTCAACGAGCTGAATTTGCCGGGCCGGCAGTTCATTATCGGCTCGTCGCAAACGGCCGCGTATACGTCCGGTTGCGGATCGCCGCAACTTCCGCCGTGCGTGCCCGGCGGACTTACGGCTTCGAATCCCGCATTTAACGTCACGGTTGGCGGCGTGACTTACAACACGCTTAACAACATTGCTTTCTCTTCTTCGCAGCCTGCGTTGAAGGCGATCAAAGACAATATCGGCCCGCGCATCGGCGTTGCGTGGACCTTCCTGCCGAAGACGGTGCTGCGCGCGGGTTACGGGATCTTCTATGACCCGATCGCGTATCGCAGCCAATATGCAGAGAACACGCTGCAGGGTTCGATCTGGCCATGGACCCGCGGAGTGGCGGACACGCTGAACACGGCGCCCGCGGGAACGTCGGCGACGCCTACGATTGCGCCGATCTGCACGACCCTGGGGACTTGCGGTCCGTATGGCGGCTATGCGACGTCGCAGCTGACCGGACTAGCAGGCAGCAATCCGATCGTAGTCGCGCCAACGCCGTGGGGATCTACGTTCGGCGGGTACACCAACGCACCCGACTATACCGACCCGCGGTCGCAGCAGTGGAATGTGGAGATCGAGCGTCAGATTTCGGGATCGAGCATGGTGGCGCTAACATACGTCGGCAGCCACACGCAGAGGCTGGAATGGTGCTGTAAGGCAAACTATCCGCAAGGCGGCCCGTTCTGCCAAAGCAACCCGGCGCAGAACTACACGTGCCCCGCACCGACGTATACGCAGGCGCAGATCACGGCGTTCGAATACATGCCGTTCGCGGCGCAGGGATGGAACTATTCGCAGTCGACGGGCTTCTCGACGTTTGAAGCGCTGGAAGCGAAATTTCAGAAGCGATGGTCGTCGGGCCTGGAGACGATCGCGGCGTTTACCTGGGAAAAGTGCCTGGGCAATTCGAACGGCGACTTCAACGCGGAGAACGGATCCGAGGGCGCGCCTTATCAGTACTTCTTCAATGCGCATCTTTCGAAGGGCCTGTGTACTTACGATGAACCGATCGTGATCTCGTGGAGCACGGTTTATCAACTTCCCTTCGGCAAAGGCATGCACTGGATGAACCACGGCGGACTGGTTTCGCGCATTGTGGGTAACTGGGGCTTGAACTATTCGTTCCTGGCGCGCTCGGGACAGGTGTTCAATCCGAGTTGGGGCGGCGCCAGCAACATCTGCGCCACCGCAACCGCGACGGGCTGCGTACCCGCAAATATCGCGGGGGTGGCGCCGGTGAGTACAGACCCCGCCAACTTATCCAACGCGGCTGGATCGATTACCGGCTATGCGAGGCCCAGCGTCTTGCCCGGCTGTAATCCGAAGCTCGCGAATCCGACGGTTTCGCAATGGTACAACCCGGCATGCTTCGTGAGCCCCTCATCGCTGGCCGTGAGCCCCGGCTACGGCTTCGGCAATACGCCGCTCGGATTCATGGAATCGATGCGTTGGATCAATATCGACGTGGCGCTGGTGAAGAATATTCCGATCGGCGAAGGCAAACAGTTCCAGTTCCGCGCGGAGGCGTTCAATCTGGCGAACCACATGATACTGGGCGTGCCGGGTACGTCGATTGCGCCATCGTATTCGAATGGGTCCATCAGCTACGGTTCGGCTGGCGTGGTTACGGGCATCGCAAATACGCCGCGCGAATTGCAGCTTGCGCTGAAGTTCTCATTCTGAGCGCAAGGGCCGATTTGCAGTGGCTTCGAAAGATATGCGCGAGGCCGCGGCGTAGTTGGTAGAATCCGTCCACGGGCGAGACTTTTCGCACATGGAACCGGAGCAGCATACGTTCGCGCTTGCCAGCAGAGAAGGCCGTGGCTGGGGTCTTCTACGGGGAAGCGTCGTCTTAGACTCAGACGCTATCGCGTGGGCCAACACCGATGAGAAAGGGCGCATCGCCTATTCTGAGATCCAGCGCGTGTTCCTCTGGTCCGACATGCCCGACGGGTCGGCGGCGAACTGGTATTGTGGCCTCACGGCGGGGGACAGACGCCTGAACATCGGGAGCATCGGCGGCACGGATGCCGGTGAGAACGAGCGCGAATATCGGTTTTTCGTGATGCGCCTCCATGAAAAGCTGCGTCCGCGTCAGCAGATGATCGTGTTCACGACGCTGCCGAAGTTCGATCGCCGGAGAATTCCGATTCTGCTCGGATGGATCGCGCTCGCGCTTCTGACGCTGCTGATGGGAGGTGCGCGCTGGGTCCCGCTGGACAACGCAGTGCTCGATGCGACATTGGCCACTCTCTTCATCGCTGGATTGGTCGCGATTGCGCGCGGAGCCTACCGTCCCACAGTCTACTCACCTGAAGCGATTCCGCAGAACCTGCTGCCGCCTCCAAGCTGAATCGCAGCCTGACTCAAGCTTTCGACTGATCCCGGAAAATCTCCTAACAAAATCGGCCGGCGCCAGTCGAAGGTGGTAGACTGCCGACCACAATGTGGTAGACAGCCGACTACTACATGAACCGCATCGAACTTTTGCAAGGGACGCTGGACCTGTTAATTCTTCGCACGCTGCAATGGGGGCCGCAGCA
>DATAUH010000308.1:0-27564 GCA_036268375.1 Bryobacteraceae bacterium
AAAGGCGCTCTTCGGAGAACTGAACGTGAATGTCGACAACAACCTGGTGACGTTGCTGACGCCATATCCAGGCTGCTCATACTCACCGGTTCTCGGCGTGTGATTCAACCAGCCCTGCCAACTCGAGACTGAAACCAGCCCGACCGAGTTGTCGTGCGTATTTCCGTTATTCAAAAGTACGGCCATCTATTTAGGGTCCTCCGCGTGAATTGTATCTTATGCCGGCAGAAGATTCCCGCAATCTGCGAAAGAAAGCGCTGCCCGTCTTACATCTGCAGCAATTTCGCCGGCATGGCTGGCCAGCCAATCGGGAAATTTACCTCAAAGCAGCGCGGTGGCTATTCATCAAGACTGTCGCCGCTCCGAAACCTTTCCTGGGCGCACCTCGTATAGAATCGCGCCTACGGCCGCCCAGCGGTCGCGCGCATTACTCACGGGCGCTTCGGTAAATCTCTTAGCCGTCGTGTATACTCGCTAAGAAACTGCAATTCAAATGACGTTTTCTACAGCAAACCTGGCAATCTTTCGCGTTTTCAATTCCACTTTCAGAAGGAGTCCTGATGAGCTACACCGGCCGTAATCTCGCCGCAATTTCCGGCGTCATCTGCTGCGCCACCAGAACGCAGGATTGGGGGACGCTTGGAACCGAAGGCGGGTCAACCCAAGAAGAAGTACAAATGATGCAGGTGGGCGCCGATCTCTTCATTGCCTGCAATTACGGCGGTCACGTCTCCGTCAATCAGTTCCTGACCGCCTTTGGCGTGGACTCTCCTGGACGGTTCTCTGCCGCCATTAAATGGACGAACGCCATCATCAGCTCTACTCATACTCAATCCGCCACATGGGCCAGAGGCGACGTCGGCAAAAGGTCCAAATACAGCACTAGTGAGGAAGCCGCCATCGAGCTTGGTTTTCCCGCCGACATCAGCGACCCCGCCACTTTGCGCGCTCACATAGCCGAATGCATCGGTGTAGGAATCACGAGACCCGAGCGTTTTCGCAGAAACTGGAAAATTGGACCGTTTGAGCAATTGCTCGCCTGTTATTCCGACAAAACGAACTACAACAGCGACCATAACCGGCCGCCCACCGCTCACATCGGGTCCAAGACTCTCGCCCAGTCCGCGGAGTCCGGCTACAAGGTCACGGTCATCAACAGCAGCGCGAGCGTACATGCAGAGTTGAAACTGCTCTCTTTCCTTGCCCGCATGATTATTGAGGGCAAAGTCACTGGAGCGGATATCTATTTAGGCGGCCTGAAAGCCGCCTGCAGGAGTTGCGCGGCCTGGATCACGACATTCCAACGCTGGCTCACCGACAAGGGCAAGACTCTTCACCTGCCTGCAGACGACACACGTCCTTCCGCAGGTCCCGTCAATTGGAACAAGCCGACAGTTGCGGAAACGATCAAGACCGAAACACAGATGGCCGCTTATCAGGCCACGCTATTCGATTGATTACCGGCAGGCTTTGTTTCCCGCTTTCGGAAACGTCAGGAACGTAATGCTTGCGGGCGCCAGTTGCAGTTGCCCTGCGCCGACCGTGGATCCCTGCATCGCCGGCAACGTTGCATCGGCCTTGGCTTCGAGCGCGCGGCCATTCAACTCCACCGTCGCGCTTCCGAGTTCCTTGGCAGTCAGCGTGTATCGTTCGCCTGCCATCGGCGCCTGCAACTCGCGAGTCGAGTTGCCTGGATTGATCGCCATAAACGTGACGCCGCCGCGGCTGTCGCGCATGCATTGCGCGTACACGTAGAGATCGCCGTCCGCGGTTGTCCCCGGGTCAAGAACTATCTGTCCCATCAACCTTTGCCACAGCACGGCGGCCCAGTAATTCGGCCGCGGCGTAAACGTCTTCTCATCCAGCAAGCCGTAATCGCTCGACGCGAGCGTATTGTGCGCGATCATCTTCACGCCCTTCCGCGCCAGCATTCCCATCTGATTCACATAACGGAACGTGTCGCGAAAGGTGGACGCCCACGGATTGCCCCCGCAGCCTGCGTCCGCTACTTCCGTCACCCACATCGGCTTGCCTGGCAGATAACGATCACGCAACGCCGCGTAGAAGGCATGGATTTTTAGCGGCGCCAGCAGCCAATCGCGCGTGAGCGCCGCGGCCTCTGTCGTACCGATCGCAGGCATCGCCGCCGCGCATCGCTGCGAGACCGCCGCGTATATGTGATACGAAAACACATCGAACGCCGGACCTGTCGCTTTCAACAGATCCTCCGTTTGCAATTTTCCCGGCGTCGGCAAACTTCCCAGAACGCCGCCCTCGCCCGTGGAACCAGGCCCGACGAACAAACTCCGCGGCAACGATTCGTGGAAGAACTTCGCAAACGCCTGCACGTCGCGCCCATACATCGCCGCGTCGTAGCCCTTCGGCGCGCCGCCTTGGGCCGCGTAATTCGGCTCGTTCATGAACTCCGCCGCCGCAATCTTTCCGCCCGCCGATTTCGTGAAGGCGACAAATCGCCGCGCCTGATCCGGTGTCCACTCATCGTTCGCATTGCGTGTGCCGGGGCTAAACGCAAACGAAGTAACTATTTCGCCTCCTACCGCGTGCGAGAAATCGATCGCGTTCTTCCACTGCTGCCGCGTCAAGACTCCGTTGAATCCGTCTGGCGGTGTTTTCGGCGCCGGCGTATCCGGAATCGTGAAAGTAAACCGAATTTGACCACGTACCGCTGATCCGCATGTACGCGGGGCCCAAGGCCGCCGCTAGTTTTCGCAGACGCGGGTTCGTCAAATCGATCGGCGGCCGGTACTCATACAGGTCCGCGCCCGGTCCCGCGGCCGCACGACCGCCAGCAGACGCCGGAGTATTCCCGATGTCCGCGTACGGCTTCCAGAACCGGCCGCCGGTCAACTCGATCATCTCGACGTTGTAGGACTGGAAGCGCTCGTCTACTGTCCCTGTACGCTGCATTGTCGATGGCGCGACCGCCACCGCCGCCGGTTGACCACCCAACCGCACCGCCGCTGCCATCACAACCGACAGCGCCGCCCAAACCGCCCGTCTCATAGCCACCAAGCCTACCGCGCCGCGACGGCTTCTGGTATTGCGCGTCGGTGACGTATTCCGGTCGCCGAGATGAAAAAACGAATTGCCGGCCGGTTGAAAACTCACATTCCGGGTGGCAAGTTGAGGCGGGGTGCAGTTGAAAAAACGAACTGCGCGGCGGTGTACGGCGCTTCAATGCCACTGAACACGGTCTCTTCGAGGGACAGGGTGACCGGAAGGGTTTCCGGTTGTTTTTTGGGGACTGGTGCTTGATTTGGTTGGTGCGGTTAACGGTCTACTCGACCGCAAACCGGTACCCTACCCAAGGCTCTGTGAGGATGAACTTTGGCTTGCTCGGGTTGGCTTCGATCTTCTTTCGCACCTGGTTCACGAAGACGCGCAGATACTCAGGTTCGTCGCCGTAATCGGGACCCCACACGGCCTGCAGGAGTTCGCGGTGCGGGACGGGCTTGCCTGCGTTGATGACCAGGTAGCGGAGCAGCTCGAATTCTTTCGGGGTCAGGCGCACGTCCTTGCCGTTGGCGTGGACGCGGCGCGTCTCGAAATCGATATCGAGGCCCGGCGCGTTGAAGGATCGCGGGCCGCCTTCGGGCGACGTCGGCGATCGCCGCATCTGCGCCCGTATCCGGGCCAGCAGCTCTTCGATGCCGAATGGCTTGGTGACGTAGTCGTCAGCGCCTGCGTCGAGCGCCGCCACTTTGTCCTTTTCTGAGTTGCGGACCGACAGGATGATCACCGGAATGTCGGACCCGCTGCGAATCGCCCGGCAGGTTTCGAGGCCGCCCATCCCCGGCATGTTCATGTCGAGCAGCACGACGTTCGGCATCACGTCCGCCAGCATCGCCATGGCGTCTTCACCGGTGCGCGCTTCGGTCGTTTCGTAGCCGTGGCCGACCAGGGTTGCCTTCATCACGCGGCGAATCTGCGGGTCGTCGTCTACGACCAGGATTTTTCCCGCGCTCACGCCTTCAACCCTCCGCTTACCGGCAGGCTGAAATAGAAAACCGATCCTTCGCCCGGTTCGCTCTCCACCCAAATTCTTCCGCCGTGGGCCTCGGCGATTCCCTTTGCGATTGCGAGCCCCATCCCAGTTCCTTTCGTATCGAACCGATGGCGCCGCCCCCGAAAGAATCTGTCGAAGATGCGCGTGCGCTCATTGTCTTCGATGCCCGGACCGCGGTCCGATACGCTGATCACAATCTTGCCGTCCCGACGGCCCGCGGCGATGCCGATGGGCGAACCCGCGGGTGAATACTTGATCGCGTTTTCCGCCAGTTGCCGTACCACCTGCGCCGCATATTCGGGGTCGGCATCTGCGAGCGGCAAATGGTCCGAGATGTCGAGCTTCCACGCGCGACCCGCCGCCGGCAGCGTCTCCAGGGCCGCCGCAACGAGTTCCGGCACAGCAACGGGCTGCTTCTCCAAGTGCAGCTTTCCGGCCTCGATGCGCGCCATCGCAATCACTTCCGACGCCAGCCGGTTCAACCGGTCCGTTTCTTCGTCGATGATCGTGAGCAGTTCTTTTTGATCGGCCGCGGAGGTCGTGAGCAGGCTTGTCGCCGCCGCTTTGATGGATGTCAGTGGGGTATTAATGTCGTGCGCCAACGAATCCAGCAGCGCCGATTTCAAGGCTTCGCTCTGCCTTTCCGATTCCGCGCGGCTGGCATCGTCCACGGCGCGCGCACGCTCCAGCGCAATCGCCGCCAGATTCGCGATCGCCCGCAGCGTCTGCGCTGAAGGAGGTTCTCCGATCACGGCCAGGCTTCCCAATTTCCGGCCGCCCAATCGGACTGGCGCAAGGCCGACGCCCCGGCGCTCATCCACGAACGCGTCCGAGCCCTCCGTCGCTGTCTGCAGTTCCGCGTCGCTCACCGCGGCGCTTTCCGGTCCCGATCGAAACACTTCGCCTTTCGTCACGTCATAGAACGCCGCCGCCGCGCATCCAAACACCGGCGCAACGTTGTGCACGAATTCGCTCGCCGTCTTACGCGCGCTTTCCGCCATCAACATCGCTTGCACCAGCGCGTACAGCCGTTCCATTTCCACGCGGCGCGCCTCTGCGTCGGCCGCGCGACGTCGCGCATGCGTCGCTAACTGGCTCGCGATCGTCGCCGTAGCAAGAAATGCGAAGAAGGCGACGAAATCCTGCGGATCATGAATGGTCAGCTTTCCTACCGGCGGCAGGAAATAGAAGTTGAATCCCAGCGCTGCCAGCAGCGAGGCTGCGAGCGCCTCCGCCATGCCCCACAAAGTCGAAATCAGCAGCACCGCCAGCAGCAGCGTGAGCGCCACGGTCGTGTTGTTCACGCGCAAGACGCCGTGGCAGAACATCAGGATCGCCGCCGTCGCCAGCAGCGAGACGCCAATTTGCAGCGCGCGCTTCATGCGCGTCCGAATGTGCGCTCGAAGAATTGCCGCGTGCGTTGCCGTATCTCATGCAGCGCTACATCAATGCGCCGGTCGCGCAGCGTTTCCGGCGTCCAGCGCTTCACCAGGTTTGTCAGCGCGTCTAACTGCGCCTGCGCAGCCGGCAGGCTTCCCACGGCGTGTCCCGAAAGGATGCGCTGTCCATGATCGATGGCGCGGTAAAACGTAGCGGCTTCGCGCAGAAACACCGCGTCCGCACGCTCCAGGTGGCCCATCTTTTCGATGACGTCGATGCGCTCCGGCGTGTTCAGCACTTTGTAGAAAATACCCGCGCCTTTCAAGCGCAGATACATCAGCGAGAAATCGATGTCGTAATAGCCGCCGGAGCCAGCCTTCAATGGATTGCGCGGCCCCTGCTCCCGCTCCAAGCGCGCACGCATCTCCGCCAACTCACGCCGCGAACGCATGCTCTGCCCATACCGGCGCCAATCGATCACCTGCAGCTCATTCAGGAACGCGGTGGCGCGCTCGGCATGCCCCGCCACCGCGCGCGCCTTCATGTAGCTGATGCCTTCCCAGGCCTCCGCGTGGCCTTCGAAGTACTCTTTGTAGGCTGCTTCGGTCAGCACCAAGCCGCCTTCGCGTCCGTTCGGCCGCAGGCGCGTATCGATCGCGAACATCAGCCCCTCGCCAGTGTAGGAGCTCAGCGTTTGGATCATGCGTTCCGCAACCACGGTCCAATAACGCAGCTCCGCGGCGTCGGCATCCGGAATCACGAAGATCAAGTCGGCGTCCGAACCGAGATCGAACTCGCTCATTCCCAAGCGGCCGAGCGCGATCACCATCATCTGGTTACCCGGCACATATCCGAATGACGGCGGCGGCGCTTCTGCGACTGCAAGCCTGTAGGCCGCACCGATTACGCTATCCGCGAGCACCGAAGTCTGCTTCAGGGTTTTGAAGATGGAAGCCGAATCCAGGATGCTCTCGCCCTGTATGCGCAGCATCTGCCGGCGATAAAACCGCCGCAGCGCCGAGGCATCGCCAATCAGCGATTCCAGTTGGAAGGGCTCGCCAATCTCCTCCAGCAACTCCGGATAGCGCAGCAGATCGTCCGCGAAATATGGGCTGTGCTCGAAAATGTCGATCGCCTTGGCGGCTAGTTCCGGCGACGACTCGAGCCGCGCCAGCAGATCGGGATTGGCGAATGCTTTTTCCAGAAAATGTTCGAACCGCTCTCGCCCGCGATAAAGGTCCGATGACGCCACCACCTGAGCCAGTCCCGGCGCCCGTTGATCCAGAAAGCGCGTCAGGTTGCTTGGCGGCGCGATCGAATCGGAAGCCTCTTCGAGCGCCGCCACCGGCGGGTTAATCGTGTAGTAAATGGGCCGCTGCGCATGCACCACACGCTCGTAGATTTCGCGCACCGCCGAAAGGTGATCATTCAAGCGCGCACGCAGCGTCTCACCGTCGAAACGGTTTCCGGTCGCGTCCCCGGGCATCTTCGCGGCCAATATTTCGAAGCGCTTCGGATCGGATGGGAGGGTGTGAGTCTGGCGGTCTTCCTCCAGTTGCAGCCGGTGCTCCAGGTAGCGCAAAAATTGATACGCCGCCGCCAGGCGCGCATACTCCGCGCCCGAGAGCAGGCCCTTGTCGCGCAGCCGCAGCAGCGAAATCATGGTGCCGCCGTGCCGCACCCACTGCTCGCGCCCACCGTGCAGCCGCTGCAGACACTGCGTCAGAAACTCGATATCGCGAATGCCGCCCGGCGATAACTTGATGTCCAATCCGGACGGCGAGCCGCGCTTCGCGGCCAGCTTTTCACTGATCCGCTGCCGCGTCTCCGACATCGCTTCCACGGATTTGAAATCGAGCGACGTCTGATAAATCAACGGCTCCACAAAATCCAGCAGTTCCGCGCCGGGCTGCAGGTCGCCTGCGGAGACGCGCGCTTTGATCAGCATCTGCTTTTCCCAGTCGCGCGCGCGCTGCCCGTAGTATGCGATGGCGCCCTCCACCGAAATGCAGATTTCGCCCAGCGTTCCATCCGGCCGCAGCCGCAAATCCACGCGATAACATTGACTCTCGCCCGTATAAGCGCTCAGCAGCTCCGTGTAGCGGTTGGCGACTTTCTTGTAGAACTCTTTGTTCGTCACCGGAGTGGCCCCGTTGGTTTCGCCGGGGCCGCCGTACACAAACATCAGGTCGATGTCGGAGCTGTAGTTCAGTTCCTGGCCGCCCAGCTTGCCCAGCGAGATTACCGAAAACCCGCACGGCCGTCCATCCGCCAGCAGCGGCTCGCCATACACTTTTGCGAACTCCTCGCGAATGCGCCGGTATGCAACATCCAGAATTGCGTCCGCCACATTCGAAAGCTCGCCTGTGATCTCCGAGAGTACCGCCAGCCCGAGCACGTCGCGTAGCGCAATGCGCAACAACTCGCGCCGCCGGAAAGACGCCAGTTCAAGCGAACTCGGCACCCCCGCCGGAATAGCGGCATGCAGGCGCGCGGTGTAATCGTCCACTGTGAAGGCGTGCTCCAGGCTGCCGGGCCGCGACGCCTCCCATAACGCTTCCGGATCCTTCAGGCACGCTTCCGAAAGAAAGTTGCTGTAGGAAAAGAGGTGCAGCGCGCAGCGCAGCGATGCCGAAGATTCCAATATGCGCGTAAATCCATCGGGCGCCTGCTGCTGCAGCCGGTGCAAATATCGTTCGGTGGTATGCGGATCGGGAACGGAAGCAAGTAGAGTATGGATGCGCTCTGTTTCCTGCGCATCGCGGCCGGCGGTTCCGGAATGAAGTGGCATCTATGTGGCCCCGCGCAAGGCCACATGGCTGATTATATCGCCGGGCGGGGCGGCGGACTATACTGCCGGTATGCCTCTGCTGCCGCTGCTGCTGTTTGCCGCCACGATATCGCCGTACGATCTGGTGGTTCGTAACGGCCACATCATCGACGGCACTGGATCCCCGTGGTACGCGGCTGACATCGGAATTCGCGCGGGCAAGATCGCTGCGATCGGCCGCCTGGATGGAGCGCCGGCGAAGCAGACCATCGACGCACATGGCATGGTGGTCGCGCCCGGCTTCATCGACATGCTGGGGCAATCCGAACTGACGATTCTGGTCGACCCACGCCTGCCGTCAAAGATCTATCAAGGCATCACCACCGAGATCACGGGCGAAGGCGGTTCGGTTGCGCCGCTGAACGATGCGATCATCAAGGCCGATCACGTCACTTACGAGCACTACCGCATCACGCCGAACTGGCGCACGTTGGCTGAATACTATGCCCGTTTGCGCAAACAGGGCATGGGAATCAACCTGGCGAGCTATGTGGGCGCGACTCAAGTGCGCCGCATGACACTGGGAGACGAAGACCGCGTGCCGAATGCCGCCGAATTGGCGCGTATGCAGGCGCTGGTGCGCGATGCGATGCGCGACGGCGCCATGGGCGTATCAACATCGTTGCAATATGCGCCGGCGCCTTACGCCAAAACCGAGGAATTGATCGCCTTGGCCTCTGAAGCGGCCAAGGCGGGCGGTATTTATGCGTCGCACATTCGCGATGAGGGCGGCGGGATCGCAAGTGCGCTTGATGAAGCCTTTCGCATCGGCCGCGAGGCTAAGATTCCGGTGGAAATCTGGCATTTAAAGGCAGCGGGCAAGCCCAATTGGGGCCGCATGCCAGAGATCGTGAGCAAGATCGAGGCGGCGCGCAAGTCCGGCGTCGAAGTTGGCGCCGATACCTACGCGTATACCGCCTGGTTCAACTCGCTTTCGGCCGCGATTCCACCCTGGGCGCACGATGGCGGCGATAAAAAGCTGATCGAACGGCTGAAGGACCCGGCTATGCGTGCGCGCATTCGCAAAGAGATGCTGACGCCATCGGAGAGTTGGAATAATGAATGGCTCGAAGTGCCTGGGCCGGAATCGATTCTGCTGTGCTCTGTGCAGAACCCGAAACTGCTGCCGCTGCAGGGCAAGAACATCGCGGAGATTGCGAAATTGTGGAACAAAGATCCTATCGACACGGTGTTCGACATTCTGATTCAGGATGAAGGATTCACCGAGGTCGCGATGTTCGCGATGTCGGAGCCGGATGTTGCGCTGGCGCTGAAACAGCCGTGGGTATCGGTCTGCAACGATTCGCAAGGCACGTCGCCCGATGGCTTACTTGGCCAGGAACACCCGCATCCGCGCGCTTATGGAACCTTTCCGCACATCCTAAGGAAGTACGTGCACGACGATCACCTGCTGACGCTCGAAGACGCTATCCGCAAATTCTCCGCGCTGCCCGCAGGGCGCCTGCGCATTCAAGATCGCGGTGTTTTGAAAGCCGGCATGTGGGCGGACATGTTGGTGTTCGACCCGGAAAACATCCGCGACCTGGCCACGTTTGAGAAGCCGAACCAGTTGTCGGAGGGAATGCGCTACGTGCTGGTGAACGGCGTACCGGTGATCAAGGAAGGAAAGATGACGGGCGCGCTGCCGGGAAAAGTAGTGCTGGGGCAAGGCGCGCGTTAAGCGGTTTCGGTTGCAAAGTTTAACAAGAAGCCGTTCAGGGCAATACTGGTGACTGGTATCTCGGTTACGCGGCAGTGTAATTCCACCACCTCGATTCCTGGTTCGGCCATCATCTCAGCAACATGTCGTAAGACAAAGGATATCGGAGATACCATCGCACACATAAGAGGATCGCGGGTGAAACGTCCGACCTCCCTTCACAAGTTATAAGTTGCGACCCGGTACCGGCCGAGCATCAGTACCCGATTTTCTGCTGGAGCGTTCACTTACTCGACTTATCGTTTAAGATCAAGCCGTGAGACATCCGCGAAGGGTTTCGTTGCGAAGTTTGATTTTGACTTCCAAGCGAGATGCTCCTACGTCGGCGAGAAACCGTGTAAACAGGGTCTCTCGGGAAAACCGAAATAGATGTTAATTGTTTGGAGCGCAATCTTCGCAACGAAGCCCTTGCCAGCGATCCCCCGCATTGGCGTTCGACGGACACTAAGGCTTCTTCCCTGCGACGAAGCTTCGCACATACTGGCCACGGTTATGATTCCAGCCGCATGAGGGCGCGATTTTAGGGATCAGCTACCTCAATCGCGGTTCCGTGACCATGGCCACATTCGAGTAGGAAGGATAGATATGAGTGATCTTATTGATATTTCGGGATTCGGCAAGCTTTCGATCGCATCCGACAACGACGGCACATCAAAGAACGCCACGCTGCTCGTGGTCTTTGGCGGAATCCCGGTGGCTAATACTGAATTTGACGGCGTCAAGCGCAAGAAGCCGGTTTACATTCCCAGCGGCGACTACATGTGGAATTTCATGAACGGCCTCAAAGATCGGTATCACATATTCGTTTCGGCCAGCAGCAACGTCGGTGGTAATGCCGCTTATGATGCCCTGATCAAGAAAATGAAGGAGAAGGGAATTGCGCACCCCTCCGAGATCCTGTATCTGTTTTCGGGCGGCGGAGCGCCCGGGACCCAGCTTCTGGACAGCAAGGGCGCCGACCGCTTCTCGTCGATTTTTCTTGTTGACATCTGGATGGGATTGGGTAAAAAGCACCCCTCTCCATTCATGCCGAACTTCTACAAGCACTTTGTAAATACGCATGCCGACAAGACTGCTTACATCTATACAGAAGGGGGCGCCGATAATAGTGACGCGAGAGACTTCCTGGTTAAAAAATTAGGCTCGCAGAAAGCAATCGAGGTTGACTCTCAAGTCGGCGAGGACGGGATGCAGACCCACCTGCGAACCAATGTCGTGGCCCTCAAGATGATTCCGTGAAGTTTCGGTGCGAACTGTATGCCGGTAGAGCGTTCCTTGTGGGAGTCCATGCCGAATCACTCCTCACAATCCTTTCAAGGCGTCAACCCCGGGAGAGGTGATCGAGTTTACCGTTTGGGCGCGTAGCCACCCGTGATGGTGATGGTGATGCTGCGCCCGGGCATCAAGTTCAGCAGATCCGCGCCATTGGGAACGAACGGCGAGGCCGCGGTGGCCGCGAGTGCGGGCGTCACGCCCACCAGCGCGTGCGTGTTGGCCAGATTGTTTACGGCCAATTGAATCTTGGCGCCGCGCAGGAAAGACGACCCCTTCACCGTATAGTTGATGAACGCATTCACGAGATCCCATGGCTGGATCGTTAGGGCCTGGTCCACCGGATAAGGAACGCTGAGGCCGTCGATCTTGTAGTTCAGCGAGCCGTTGTCATTGTAGTAACGGCCCACGCGCTTGTAGACCAGGCCCACGTCCCAGTTGCGATGCTGGTAAAAGAGGTTCACACCTTCGATCTCGGTCGGAGTATTCGCGACCCAGAGTCCGCCGTTGGGATAGTTCGCGCCCGTCTGATATTTCGCGGAACCGAACGAAGCGTTTGCGTAGACGCTGAAGCCATGACCGAGCGCAACATTGCCTTCGGCTTCGATGCCCTTCGTGTTCGAAGGTCCGGTGGCAACGAAGATCGGCTCGAGCGTCGTTGGATCCGTGTAGGAGTCGTAGCCGTTCTGGAAGTGCACGTAATAGGCATCCAGATCGAATGTCCAGCGGTTGTACTGGAGTACGGAGCCGGCCTGGTAGGTCTTCGCGACCGTCGGTTTCGGCGGCGAAAGCACGTTGCCGCCGGGAACATCGAACACGTTGCTTGGCGGAATCACGCTGCCCTCCGCGAACTCACCGTACGCCGACCACGGCCGGCGGAGGCGATACCGCGCCGCGAGCGTCGGCAGCCAGTTGTTGTAGTTGATGCTGTGTGAGACGAACGCGGCGCCACCGAGGCACGCAGGCGCGCCGGCAAAGAGCGGATAGGCAGAAGAGTAAGTGGTGGAGACGCCGCCCAGGCAGCCAACCGTTTTTCCGTTGTCCTGATACTGGTTCAGGCTCATCTTGTAGTCGGCCGCTTTGATGCCCGCAACCACCGTGAATTTCGGCGTGGCATGCCATTCGAATTCGGCGAAGGGCTGGAACGATTGCGTGAGGAAGTGCTCGTGGAAATTGCCGAGCGGCGTATCCTGCTGGGTGAGGATGTTGGAAGGGACCTGGTAGCGATCGGTATACGCCCAGTCATACCAGGCGCCGGTGCGGAAGATGCCGTACTTGGTTTCCTTGCTAACGATCAACGTGTCGCCCGCGTGGCGGTAGCCATTCAGCTTGTCGACGCCGCTGGGTTTCGCGGGCGTCAGGTTGACCGTGCCGCCGTTCTGATAGAACTGCTTGTTCCAATAGCGGGTGGTGTAGGCTTTGGTGTCGATCTTCCAGCCATCCTGCGACTCGGCGGTGTAGGCAACGTATTCGAAATCGGTCTGCACGTGGTACGTGTTGTACCCGTAATAGTAGGGGTCGGGCGTACCGTTCGCCAGCAGGGGCGTATTGTCCATCAGGTAGTTGTCGCCGAATTGCGCCACTTGCGCGCGCGTGGGATTGGTCGTATTCGGCGTATTGTTCCAGATGTCCACCACGCCGCCGTACAAGCTGAGGCTGGAGCGGTCGCTGAAGCGGTGCTGATACTTTCCGTAGCCGGCGTCGCGCTGCTGATTGTTGTAAGTCTGATAGCCGTCCGAAGTCATCGCGTTGATGTTGAAGAGCAGCGCATTGTTCTTGGCCTTGCCGAGCAAACCGGAGTCGATATCGAGCGAATAGAGCTTGGTGTCGAACGAGCCGTAGGAGAAGGTGGCGCGGATGTCGGGATCGGCTGCGAGTTCGGGCGACTTGAGATTGATGGAGCCGCCGAAGTTCGTGGGACCGAAATCCGAAGCCAGCCCGGGGCTGCGATCGAAATCGGTGGAGCTGATCCATTCGCGCGGGAAACTGGCCCAGGAGTGATGCGTGGGCGTGTTCGTATCTTCGAAGGGAATGCCATCGAATGTGATGGTGTATTGGCCGTCCTGGAAGCCCCGAAAATATGACTTGCCCTGGCCCAATCCGATGCCATTCGGGTTCAGACTGAAGGCGTTCGGCGCCTGCTGAATCACCTCGGCGAAATCGCCGGTCGGCGCCATGTAGTTCTGAATGACCAGACTCGGAATTTCGGTTCGTGCGGAAGTGGCATCGAGCGTGTTGCCTCCCGGACTTGCATCCACGGCCAGCGATACCGATTCCTGTACTACGACGGATTGCGAGACCGCATCGACGTTGAGCGTGAGCGCGATCTCTACCGGACCTCCGCCGCTCAGTTTCACGTTGCGCCGAATGTTGAGCGCAAAGCCCGGCGAAGTGGTTTCCACGGTGTATGTGCCTGGCGCAAGTCCGCTGACTGTGAATCGTCCGTCGGCATCGGCGATGGCAGAGCCGCTCTTCGCGCCGCTATCGGTCTTCACCGAGACCTTCGCGCCCGGAATCACCTTGGCCTGTTGATCGGATACGGTTCCGGCGATCGAATCCGCGCCCGCCGCAGCCTGCGCTGGTAAATGGAACGGCGCAACAATGCCAAGAATCGCGACCGCGGCGGCAAGCGCACTTCGCCGACGCATCGATACACCTACATTCACTCGAATAACCTCCGGTTTGTGGTGGGGAAACTAGAGGCAATAGTAGCTAGCGACGATAACAATGGAATGACAGAACAGTGAATTACAGGCTACGGACGGATGGAAACTTTTTATTAGCTGGAATTTAGAAGAGCGATTCGATTTCGATTGAATCGCCTGCGCGCAGTCCACCTTCTTGAAGTACGGAAGCGTAGAGACCGCTCATGCCCCAGCGCGGCGACGCGGGATCTTTGCGCTTCACCTGATCGTCGTAGATCTCGGATTTGATGGAAGGCCCGAAAATATCGAGCGCCGAACAGGGCCCGCGCGGCTGTGTGATTTCGAGAAGGGCGTCGCCAGCTCGTAATCGGTCGCCGATGCGTAGAGCATGCATGTCGATGCCGCGCGTCGTGAGATTCTCTCCCATCGCGCCGGGATAAACGGGATAGCCGCGCGCGACCAGAGTTTCGAGTATCTCCTGCGCGATCAGTAGAATTGCCTTGCGCGGTCCGCCGTGAATCTTCGGATGCGCGTGATCGTCGCCCGCGAGTCCCAACGGGCCGCAGAACGCCCCGTCGATGGGACGTTTGGGAAGTCCACCGGGCGAGATATTCACTTGTACGATGACGCCGCGCATTGCCGCTCTATTAAGTTGTAACGCGGCGGGCGTTCCGCTTAGGAGTGTGGGCGTTAGTTTTCCGCGGGCCTTTCCAGGTGATCGACTACGATCATATCGACAGGCGCCCTCTTCGAAACCAGCTTCAGCCCGAGTTCTGCCGCCGCAGCGATCGGATCGATGTCCGCAGGATCCGAGCCGCCGCGCGCTCTGTACTGTGGGATCGCTACGAGTTGAAAGTCGTATCGACCGCCGAGCCCCGTCTCATCCAATACGGGACGGTCGCTTGTCAGGTTTCTGAGGACGTCCGCTAGCCGTTCGATCGGACAGCCGGCGAAGGTCTCCTGATTGTTTCGTCCGTCGGAAGCCAACCTGGTGCGCACGGAGCATTCAGCGGCGGACGCGCTTGCTTTTAATCTGGCGCTTTCCCGCACGACGGTGAGCGCGTAGACCGGCATCACCTTTGTTTCGTGATGCACCTGCAGATGGAAGCGGTCGGCCAGGAGATTTTGCAGCATCACGCGTACGTCCTCGATCTTGGGAGTCCCCGCGCCGGGCGTTCGCGCAACGATGTCGTACATACGGTCGACAATGTCCTCCGGCGGAACGGGCGCGGATAGCTTCAATTGAAAATCGCGCACATGGTAGGCGTCCATGAGCAGCCCGAAGACGGTGTAACCTTCAAGACGGATCAACGGATCGGCGACGGTCAGCGGGCCGCGGCGAAAGACATTGCCCTTGGACGGGCGAACCGAAGCCACTTCAAACCATGTGTGTGCTGCTTCTGTCTGCGCGATCGTCACGGTCTGCAGCGAGGCCAACGTGAGGACGATCAGGCGCAATGCGGTTGAACGATTCACTTGCATGCCGTCACCTCCCCATTTCGTCGATCTGCCGCTGCAGTTCCCTGGCCTGACGCAGGCGGCGGACGACGCCGAATACAAACCACGCGGCGAGCAGCGCGATCAGGGGCGCTGCGCTGCGCAGGCTCGCCCATCCAACGAACGAACGCCCGAATATCACCGCGATCAATATGAGAGATGCCAGAAACAGGGGCCCGTGCCAGAGCCATTCGATCCGCAAGTGATCGCGGCGCCGTTCCAACTCTTTGCGGTAATACTCCAGGCCAGTTGTCGCGGTGGCATCCGGACGCGAAGAGGCGCGTGGCCAGAACTGCCGCCGAAATACGTATAAGACGGCCGCCGCCCAAACGACGAGGGCAACGAGTCCGATGTCGAGCAGGGGGTCGCCTGGCGCCGGTGTTCGCAGCATGATCACCACAAAGAAGAACACGGCTGCGCCGATGCTCATCAGGATTTCCGAACGCGTGCTCGAATGGATCTCCATCGTTCGGCGATGGATGAACTGTTCCAACTGCACCGTAACTTCCTCCTCTGGCTGGTTCCGCCAGATAGTTCCCGCGTCATTGGTTTCCCGCCGCTCAGACATAGCGCTTCTCCTCGAGAAAGCGGCCGGCGAGGATGGTCTTGATGCGATGAATCTTCATGCCCGTGTTCGCCAGCGAAAGACCTGTGATCTCCGCGATCGCGGCGGTATCCATCTCTTCGAGGTAACAGAGCATGATCTGCCGGTCCAACGGTCTGAGTTGCCGGATAAAGTCCGAGAGTTGGCGAAGCGCCCGACGCCGGTCGATCTCGGGCTCGGCGCCTTCGCCGCTTTCCGCGGTCCAGGCGATCTCGTCAAGACTCACCAAGCCGGTGTTCTTGCGGCGCTCGCGCGTGACGTATGAGACCGCAGTGTTGTGGGCCACGCGGAAGGTCCATGTCTTGAGCGAGCAGCGCCCGTCGTAGACAGCGAGGCTCTTCCAGAGATGGAGGTGGATATCCTGCCGGAGATCGTGGCGCTTCTCCGGATCGGCTTCGTAGCCGGCGGCGAGGCGGTCCAGCGCGCGGCCAAACTCACGGACCGCGGTCTCGTAGAGTTCGTCGCGGTTGGGCTTTCCGCCGCTCGAATCGCTGCTCACAATACTTATAGTCGACGCGCGGTCGATTTTATAACACGGCCGTCAGGGTTTGTTGATGGCCACTGAAAAATAAAAAGGGGCAGACGGCTCGCGCGCGCCTGCCCCTTTGTAGTTGAAACGGAAGCGTTCTCTAGATGTCGTAGTAGAGGGCGAATTCGTAGGGGTGCGGACGCAAACGCACCGCTTCGGCTTCGTTCTTACGCTTGTAATCGATGAAGGTCTCGATCAGTTCTTCGGTGAAGACGTCGCCGCGCAGCATGAACGCGTGATCGTCTTCCAGGCATGTGAGGGCTTCGTCGAGGGAAGCGGGCATCGAAGGCACGCTCTTCATTTCCTCGGGCGAGAGATCGTAGATGTCCTTATCGAGGGGCTCGCCGGGATCGATTTTATTGAGCACGCCGTCCATGCCGGCCATCATCATGGCTGCGAACGCGAGGTACGGATTCGCGGCGGGGTCCGGCGGACGGAACTCGACGCGTTTTGCTTTCGGGCTGGCCGAGTACATCGGAATGCGGCAAGCAGCCGAACGGTTGCGGCGCGAGTACGCGAGGTTGACCGGCGCTTCATAACCGGGGACCAGGCGCTTATAGCTGTTGGTGGTGGGCGCGATGATCGCAGACAGTCCGCGCGCGTGCTTCAACAGGCCGCCGATGTAGTGCAGACCCATCTGGCTCAAGCCGGCATAGCCATCGCCCGCGAACAGCGGCTTGCCGCCCTTCCACAGGCTCTGGTGCGTGTGCATGCCGCTGCCGTTGTCGCCGAAGATCGGCTTGGGCATGAACGTGACAGTCTTGCCGTACTGGTTGGCCACGTTGCGCACAACATACTTGTACAGCATCATGTTGTCGGCCGATTTCACCAGCGTGTCGAAACGTTGATCGATTTCGCACTGGCCGCCGGTGGCGACTTCATGATGATGGCACTCGACGTTCAGACCCACCTGGATCATGGTCTGCACCATTTCGCTGCGCAGATCCTGGTAATGATCCGTCGGGGGAACCGGGAAGTAGCCTTCTTTGTAGCGCGGGCGGTAGCCGAGATTGTTTTCGCGGCGGCCCGAATTCCAACGGCCCTCTTCGGCGTCGATGAAGTAGTAGCCGGAGTGCTGATTTTGATCGAAGCTGATGTTATCGAAGACGAAGAATTCGGCCTCGGCGCCGAAGTACGCGGTATCGGCAACGCCGCTGTTCTTCAGGAAGATTTCGGCCTTCTGCGCGATCCAGCGCGGGTCGCGTTCATAGCGCTGCTTGGTGATCGGGTCCTTCACGTCGCCGTACATCACCAGCGTGGGGATTTCTGCGAACGGATCCATGAACGCAGTTTTGGGATCCGGAATCAGCAGCATGTCGCTTTCGTGGATCGCCGCCCAGCCGCGGATACTCGATCCATCCATGCCGAAGCCTTCTTCGAAACTATCGATAGACAACTGGGTCAGCGGGTAGGAAACGTGATGCTGCAAGCTCGGGATATCCGTAAATCTAAGATCCAATTGCTTGGCATCGTTCTTCTTTGCAAAGTCTAAAACCTCTTGGGGACTCATCCTTCCTCCAGGGTGGATTTTTTAGTGGGTTATCGCGGGTCGCAGATTGTGAACAGAATAACACGTGGCGGGGCTTCATCCTGGCGCCCGGGCGCCTTAATAAATCGGCGCGACTCGGCGTAGAAAGCGCTTACAAAGCAAAGAAAAGGGGACCGGAGTGAGCCGGTCCCCTGCTGAAGTAGCGGACAGCGAGGATTTAGAAGGTTAACTTTGCAGCGATCTGCGCAGAACGTGGATTGCTGGAAAACACGAGCGTAGGGTTCGCGAAGAGCGTGTTCCCCGGGATGAGGAAGTTGTGTACGTCACCGCTGGTGACGCCGCCCGCAGCGGCCACATCGGTCAATGGTCCGCCGGTGTATTGCGGATGATTGAGGATGTTGATGAAGCGCGCCTGGAACTGCAGATGGAAGCGGCCCTCGTGACCGAGGTCGAGCGCCTTGCCGAATGTCATGTCGACGTCGTGGATGGGGCGTAACTGGCCGGTGTTGCGGCCGCCCGTGGCGAGCGCGCCTTTGGGCGTCGCAACATAGCCTGCGTTCGGATTGGTGGCCAGGAACGCAACCGTCTGACCACCACTATTGGTCAACGCCGTGACACCGGAACCGATGTTGGGATTGCCGGACGGATTGACGATGGTGCGGTCGCCGGCGGAATCGCCGTTGAGATTCGAATCGACGCCGCTCTGAATTGTCACGAGAGTGCCCGATTGGAACGTGTACACGGGCGCCAGCTCCCAATTGCCGAGGATATTTTTCATCATCCAGTTGCCGTTTTTGAACGGCCGGAACTGGTAAAGCACTTCGGCGGTGGCGCGGTTGCGGTGATCGAGCGCGGAACTGGATTTCTCCGGCACGAGATTACGCGCGTCCTGCGGGCGACGCGGCGTCGTGTAAGTGGAGAAGACATCCGCTGTGGAATCGTCGATGGCGTGGCTCCAGGTATAGGTGGCGAGGAACTGCAGACCGTTGGTGAAGCGGCGGGTCAGTTGGTTGGCCCAGCCATGATAAGTGGAGTTGCCCCACGGCTCATAGGCGGTGATGATGCCGGTAAACCCGCCGTTTAAGAAGCCCGGCACGATATCGCCGTTGGCATTGTAGGCGTTGGTTACCGCGGTCAACGTGTTGGTGAGTCCGTTCAGCGTGGCTTGGCTGGGCGCGCTGAAGAACACGGGCAGGGCATTCGAAGCATTCACGACAGGCTGGCGGTTGAGCTGATCCTGAACCGGCAGGTTGATGCCACGCGTGCCCAGGTAGCGTGTTTCGAAGGTGTAGTTATTGGCAAACACGTGCTGGACGCCGAAATTCCACTGCAGCGACTTCGGACGCACCTGATTGGGAATGTACGCGCCCGTGCCCGCGCGCAGTTCATCGTTGGTAAGCGCCGCACCGCTGGCATTGGGAGCAATACCGCCGCCCGCGAGGAAACCCTGCTGCGCAAAACCGGTGACGTCAACCGTGGTGGTGAGTTCCGGCGGCAGCGAAAGCAGGCCCTGGTTATCGTAGAGCACGTCGTAGTTCGTGCCGAAACCGGCGCGAATGGAGGTCTTGCCGCTCTTACCGGGTGAATAGGCCAGGCCGATGCGCGGCATGGGATTTACGCGCTGCGCCTGCGGGTTCTGAAAGGTGATGACACCCGGCGTATTTGCTACCGCATTCAGCGTTTGGGAGTGCTCGCTGAGCGGGATGGTCTCATGCTCCAGGCGCACGCCCAGGTTGATGGTGAGGTTCGGCGAAATCTTCCAGGTGTCGTTGGCATATCCGCCGACGAACCAGCGATTGCCGTAGTAAACGACGTTACCCAGCGAACGCTGCGCCAGATAGTCGGGGAAGTAATCGAACAGATAGTCCGAAAGGTAAGACCACTCGTAGTCGCCGCGTGCGCGTTGCGTGAAGCTTTGCGGCGCGATCATACGCCAGCCGTCAAATCCGAATTTGAAGCTGTGTTTGCCGCGGGTGAAGCTGACGTTATCGGTAAGTTGATAGACGTTTTGAAAGCCGAATTGAGGCGCGTTGCCATCGGGACCAATGCTCACGCCGCCTAACTCGTACAGAACGACGTTGGGGAACTGATCCAGACCGGGGAAGCTGAAGTTACCGGACGGGAGATTGTTGGCGTAACGGTTATAGCCGAGGCGAAACTCGTTGGTAAGCGTGGGCGTGAAGGTGTGGTACTCGGAAAAGGTGGCGACGTACGCATTCGTGGGCACTGTCTGGAAAAAGATTGGCAGACTGGAGGCGGTGTCGATCGTGCCACTGCGATTCAGGATGAAGCGGAAACGCAAGCTGTCTTTATCCGAGACGTTGTCATCGATGGAAACGACGGCATTTTCGTTGTTGGTGAAAGAGGGTGCGGCGATCGAGAGTTGGCCGATCGGAATGGATACGGCGGCTGCGGTCTGCGCGGCACTCCAACCGAGGCTCTCATTGGCGTTGTAGATGAGCGGGTAGCCTCCGACAGCAGAAGCCGACAGGGCGGAAGACGCAGCGCCTAAATACTGCTTCATCTGAGAGAGATTCGTCTGGTTGATGCCGGGGATTCCAGCCAGTGTGGAGTAACCCGCGGCGGTAGGTGCGTAAATCAACCCGGACGACGATGTTCCGCCAATGGGGTTGTACTCATAGTCCGCAAAGAAGAACAGCTTATTTTTTTGGATGGGCCCGCCGAAGTTGCCACCGAAGCGATTGTTGTCGAATCTGGGGTGCAACGGGTTGCCGTCAATCGAAGACAGATTATCCGCCGCATTGAGATTCCGGTTCGCCATGTATTCATAGAGCGTCCCGTGGAACTGATTGGCTCCGCTCCTGACCACCTGGTTGAACTGACCGCCAGAGGAGTGGCCAAATTCGGGTGAAAACTGGTTCTGCAATACCGTGAATTCGGCGACGGCCTCATTGGGGATGGAAACGACGGGACCGGTAACGCTGCCGTTATTGTTATCGATGCCTTCTATAGTGAAGCTATTGTTGCGAGGCCTCTGGCCCCCGACCGTAGGCCCGGTTCCGGCTCCGACGCCGCCGCTGGTAGCCACGCCGGCATTCAACAGAGACAGGTTGATGACGCCCGAGCCGCTGGACGCCGTGGGTAACTCCATCACCTGCGCGGTGTCGAAAGTTTGTTGCACCTGCGCCGTGGTTGTGTCAATGGTTGCGGCTGCTTCGGTAACTTCGACGGTCTGAGTTGTGGATCCGACCTGGAGAGTGAAGTTAGCCGTTTGGGTTTGATTCAAGACTACCTGAACGCCTTTGGTTTGAGTTTGACTGAAACCGGATGCAGACACCGTGACGGTGTAAGCGCCCGCCGGCAGGTTACTAAATCGATACTCGCCGGTTGAAGTTGTTTTGGTGGTAGCTTCCACGCCCGTGGCTTCGTTCTTAGCCTGTATGCCGGCGGTAGAAACGGCGGAGCCGGAAGCGTCGTAAATGGTTCCAGTAAGATCGCCACTAATTGTTTGCGCGGTTGAGACCGCGCAAAACACGGTCAAGAAAGCGGCAATGTAAGTCCCCGAGGCCTGCCAACTAAGTCTCCTTGTAAACACGCCTGTTCTCCTGTTAGTAATTCAGCGTTGTGTGTTTCAGGGCACGTCCGTTACGTTGGCGTTACGCTTGGCACTTTTGGAGCCACAACTTAGCCGCGGATAGAGGTACTGATTCCATGATAGTTATGCCGTATCGCTAAAAAAGTACTGAAGGTACTATCTGTTGAAGGTTGGGATTTAAAATTTTGTCCAAAGTGTAAATTAATCCGTCAAATCAGATACTTGGGCAGGCGTTATGGAAAATCATACACATTATTGGAAAGCGGAGCCGCACCATGGCAAAATTGCACACTTGTTCGTGCAAGCCGAAGGTTGGTTATTCCAAAGCGCGGCTTCGTCTGCGGTAGGCGGCGTTTGATTTAACTGAAGACTTACGCCAGCGGACAGGGCGGAATACCGACTCCGCCATCTTCGAGAGCGGCGCCGGCCTTCAAAATGATCGCTTCGTCAAAAGGAGGACCGATGATCTGCAGTCCGATTGGCATGCCTTGGGAATTCAGGCCGCAGGGGATCGAGAGGGCGGGTAAGCCAAGTACGTTGATGCCGCGCACGAGGCGCGTAGAGGCTATGCGCGCGTCTTCGGTGGCGTCGCCCAGGCGCACATTCTTCTCGCCGATCTTGGGCGCGGTGTTGGGCGTAGCGGGAGCGACGAAACAGTCGACTTCCTGCCACAGACCCGCGAATTCGGCGCGCATCCGGCGGCGAACGCGTTGCGCGTTGATGTAATCGACGCCCGATATCAGGCGGCCCTGGTCGAGACGTCCAAGCACTTCGGGGCTGAACAGGTGGCGCGACTCGCGATAGGGCTCCATGATCGCGGCGGCTTCGGCAAGCAAGGTTACCTGGCCGACGGCATTGATGGCGGACATATCAGGAACCCGAATTGGCTTGAGTTCGGCGCCCATAGAGGCTGCGCGAGCGATGGCGCCGCGAACGGAGGATTCGACCTCCGGATCGACGCGCTCGAAGAAGAAGTTCTCCGGAAAGCCGATGCGCATGCCGCGAAGAGAGACGTGGTCGTCCGGCACAAAGTCGATGGTTGGATGGCGGGATGAGGTGTCGTCTTTGGGATCGCGCCCTGCGATGGCGTTCAGAAAGATGGCGGCGTCGCGAACGGTGCGTGTGAGCGGCCCCATGTGATCGAGCGTGAACCCGAGCGGCAGGACGCCGTAGCGGCTGACGCGGCCGTAAGTGGGTTTCAGGCCGACGGTTCCGCAATAAGACGCCGGGATGCGAATGGAACCACCCGTGTCGGTCCCCATGGCGCCGTAAACGATGTTGGCGGCGACGGCCGCGCCGGATCCGCCGCTTGATCCGCCGGGGCTCCGCTCGGTGTTCCAGGGATTGCGGACCGCCCCGAAGTAAGGATTGTCGGACGAAGTGCCGTAGGCCAACTCGTGCATGTTGAGTTTGCCGAGGATCACGGCGCCAGCGGCTTCAAGACGATCGACGACGGTGGAGTTGAAATCGGATACGAGATTCTCGAAGACTTTGGAGCCGGAAGTGTTGCGCACTCCGCGCATGGCGAACAGGTCTTTTATGGCAATGGGAATGCCATGGAGCGGTCCGCGATCCTTTCCGGCGTTCAATTCGGATTCGGCCTGGCGCGCGCGCTCCATGGCGCGGTCGGAAAGAACGGTGATGAAGGCGTTCAGCGGCTGGTTTCGCTCGACGCGCGCCAACGCGGTGGATGTGAGATCGACGGGAGAGACGCGCCTGGCGCGGAGCGCGGAGGCAGCTTCACGAATGGTCACTCGCTGACCTCTGGAGAGACCTGGAAGACGGGCTCCAGCTCCGGCGGAAGATTTTGAACCAGCGGGCGGAAAATTTCTTCGAGCGAATCGAGCGGCGCCAAAACGTCCAACTGTTTGCCGGTGAGGGGCAGACCGACGGCCTGAGAAATGGCTTTCCAGTCGCGCATAAAGTTAAGTCCCAATATAGCCTTGAATCCGCGATTTTTACACTAGTGGCGCCATTCTGCGACCTCATCGCGCCAGGTTCGCGCGACAATATCGGCATGAAACAGGGAGGGCGAACATGAGCCCTGGAGTTAGTTCTCGGTCGGTCCTGATTGTAGATGATTCAGAAAGTGCGATGACGACGCTGGAAGTAGCGCTGCTGGGGATACCGGATGTGGATGTGAAGACGGCGCACTCCGGGGCAGAGGCGCTGCGGATTTTAAACAATGGAGGGAATGTGCGAGCGGTGATTACGGATTTGAATATGCCGCGCATGGATGGATACGAGCTGATTCGCCGGATTCGCGGCGATCAGCGGCTTTTTGCGACGCCGGTGGTGGTGATCAGCGCCGACACGGACCCCGGAACGCCGAAGCGTGTCGAACAACTGGGCGTAAGCGCATTCTTTCCAAAACCGTTTTCTCCGGCTGCGGTTCGGCGTAAATTGGAGCAGATTTTAGATGGCAAGACTCAATAGCCTGGTTTGCCTGATATTGGCAACCTGCGTGCACGCGGGTGCGCAATCGGCCGAAATCGGCCAGATTTTAGAGCGGTTAGGTCGGGTAGAGAAGCAGAACGCGCAACTGGCGCAGCAGAATCGCGAATTAGCGGCGCAGGTGCAGCAACTCAGGACTGAGATTGCGGGTACGCGCCCGGCTGCGCCCACGAACATGACGGCGGCTCCGCCGGATACGGCTACTCCCACAAAAGCGAGCATTGAGGAGCGCCAGGCGATTCAAGATAGCCGGATCGAAGAGCAGGCGCAGACGAAAGTGGAAGCGTCGCAGAAATTTCCGATCAAGATTACCGGGATGGCGCTGTTTAACGCCTATTACAACTCGCATAATGGCGGAGCCGCGGAGTACCCGACCGTGGCTTCGCTGACGCCTGGGCCAAACAATGTGGGAGCGACGCTACGGCAAACCGTGATTGGCCTGGAATATCACGGGCCGCAGATTCTTTGGGGCGGAACGGTAAACGGCTCATTGGCGATGGATTTTTTCACCGGCGGCGTCAGTTTCAACTCGACTTTCCGGCTGCGCACGGGCTGGATCAACCTGGATTGGAAGACGACGAAAATTACGGTGGGCATCGATAAGCCGATTTTCAATCCACGCGAACCGGTGTCACTCGCACAGGTGGGCGTTTCACCGTTGACCGGCGCAGGCAATCTTTGGCTGTGGCTGCCGCAGGCGCGCGTGGAGCACGACTTTGCGTTCACCAAGCGAACGGGCTTGCGGGCGCGGGTTGGAATCGTGCAGACGCACGAGGCTTCGCCTTACAGCGGAAGCAATGTGCCGGTACGAATGGAAAGCGCGCGTCCGGGCGCGGAGGGACGGTTCGAGTTTTATCACAATATCGACGACGATCGGCGCTTGGAACTGGCGGGCGGCTTCCATACCAGCCAGACTCATGCGGGCGGATTTTCGATTCCGTCGCGCGTCTATTCGGGTGACTGGTTCTATAATCCGTTCCGCAGGCTGGAATGGTCAGGCGAATTTTTTAGCGGCGAAAACGTGGCCAGTCTCGGCACGGGCGCGGTGAATCAAGGGTATGCGGTGAGTACGCGCAGCGGCTATGCGGTAACTTCGCGCGGCGGCTGGACGCAGTTTACAATTCATACGATTCCGCGCGTAGACTTCCATCTCTTCAGCGGGGTTCAGTATTATGAGAGCGGGGCCCTGGACGCGCAGGATGTGAGCCGCAACATGCTGTACGGCGTGAACCTCTTCTATCACATTGCCCCCAACGTCATTGTGGGACCAGAAATCTCTCAGTTCCGCACGTTGTACATCGGCAACGGCATGAGATTGACGAACCACTATGACTTTGCGCTGGGCTACTTGTTTTAGTATTCTCGCGGCCCTGACTTGCGTTGCCGCGGGCAACTGCGCCACGATCACGGGACAGGTGGAGCTGACGAACTCGCGCGACCGCGCGGTGAACAAGCACAAAGACTACGCGGGCGTAGTGCTTTGGCTGGAACCGGCGGACCACACGCCTTTGCCGGCCGCGGCGAAGACGGTAAGGATGGTGCAGCGCGATAAACACTTCACTCCGCACGTGGTGGCGATACCGGTTGGCGGAACCGTGGACCTGCCGAACCTGGACTTCATCTATCACAACGCGTTTTCCAACTTCAGCGGGCAGCCGTTCGACACCGGACTTTATGCGCCGGGAACGACCCAGACGGTGACCTTCCGGCACGCGGGAATTGTGCAGGTGTTCTGCAACATTCACGCGACGATGAGCGCGATTATTGCGGTGGTACCGACGCAATATTACCTGGTGACGCGGGAATCGGGCAAGTTTGCGTTCGCGGGAGTGCCGGCGGGCGAATATCAGCTCCACATCTTCCACGAGCGCGCGCAGCCGGCGAATCTGAAGTTCCTGGAGCGGCGGCTTTCGGTGCCGGAGGCGGGGTTGGCGTTGCCATTGATTTCGATTTCCGAGACCGGCTATGTTCCGGCGCCGCATTTGGACAAGCACGGCAAGCCCTATGCGCCGGGGAGCGGAACATACGGTGGAGGGTCGAACTGATGGCCTGGTTTTCGCGGCTCTCGCTGTTGTGGAAGATTCTTCTTTCGACGACGGTGGCGGTGACGGTGCTGTTTGGGTTGACGGGCGAAATTGTGTTGAACGCGATCAACCGCACGATGCATCAGAGCCTGCAGGATGAGGTGCAGAGCAGCTTTCAGGCGTACACATCGCTGTGGGCGGCGCGTGAGGAGATGTTGGCGAAGGTGGCGAGCGTGATTGGCGACTCCCCGGAAGTGCGCGCGGCGTTTTCAACCGGCGATCAGGCGACCATTTCGGACACCGCGGCAGAGCTGTGGAGCAAAGTATCGCAGGCCAATGCAATTTTTCTGGTGTTCGACCCGTACGGAAAGTTTTTGGCGACGTTGAGTGGGGAGATTCCGCGGGCGCTGGTGGGAAATCCAGCCATTTTTGAAACGGCGGCGGAGCAGTTTCCGAAACAGGCGCGCGGCTTTTACTTGCAAAACGGCGAATTGTTCGACCTTTCGCTGACGCCGGTCTACGTCGACTCGGGCAGCAGCGGAAAGCGGCTGGCGAACGTGCTGGTGGCGGGCTACCGTGTGGATGCGCTGATGGCGCAGCAACTGAGTAAAGCGACGGGCAGCGAGTTTCTATTCCTGCAGCCGGGCGGGCCGCCAGTGGCGAGCACGTTGAATGCACGCGCGACGGGCGTGGTGATCAACAAGCTGGCGCATGCGCAGGAGGCGCAACTGGTGAGCGACGGCGTGTCGCAATACGCGCAGCTCGAAACGCCCTTAAAAGACTTGGCGGGACGCAAGGTAGGCGATCTGTACATTTTGCGGTGTTTCGACGCATCGCAGAAGAGCATCGACCGGCTGTATACCAACATCATTTTGATGTGGATTGTTGCCGTGGGCGCGGCGCTGGCGCTGACGTACCTGCTGGCGCGGCGTATCGTGGAGCCGGTGAAGCGGCTGGACCGCGCGGCCGCCGAAGTGGCGCGGCAGAACTACGCGATTGAGGTGGCGGTATCGAGCGAGGACGAGATGGGGCGGCTGGCGCGCACGTTTAACAATATGTGCGCGTCGATCCGGCAGGCCCAGGATGAGTTGATCCGGCAGGAGCGGATTTCAACAATCGGACGGCTTTCCGGGTCGATTGTGCACGACTTGCGCAATCCACTGGCG
The DNA here is from genome assembly GCA_036268375.1 of Bryobacteraceae bacterium. Taxonomy (GTDB): domain Bacteria; phylum Acidobacteriota; class Terriglobia; order Bryobacterales; family Bryobacteraceae; genus PALSA-243. Next base: position 27,194 of record DATAUH010000308.1, read on the forward strand.
GCGATTTACGGCGGCGCGGAGATGATGGTGGATGCGGATCTGCCGCCGGCGCATATGAAACGGCTGGCGGGGAACATCTACCGCGCGTCGCGAAGGATTCAGGAGCTGCTGCAGGACTTGCTGAACGTTTCGCGGGGTAAGACGGGCGCGCCGGAGCTGTGCCGGCTGCGCGAAGTAGCGTCGGCTGCGTGCGATTCGCTGGGAGCGGCGGCGGAAGCGCAGGGAGTGGCGATAACGCTTTCGATTCCGCCGGAGATTGAGCTGCCGCTGGAGCGGAGTCGCATGGAGCGCGCGTTCGTGAATCTTGTGGGCAACGCACTGGAGGCGATGCCGGAGGGCGGACAGGTGCGGATCACCGCGTCGATGGAGGC
>DATAUH010000309.1:0-3686 GCA_036268375.1 Bryobacteraceae bacterium
GCGAGTGACGATGCCGCCAGCGCGCTGCCCGCGTTGAATCCGAACCACCCCACCCACAGCAGGCACGCCCCGATAAAGCTCAGCACCAGGCTATGCGGCTTCATCGGCATGTGCGGATAACCCACGCGTTTTCCCAGATACAGCCCGCACACCAGCGCCGAAACGCCGGACGTGATGTGCACCACCGTTCCCCCCGCGAAATCAAAGCACGGGATCGATCCGCCGCTGAACGCGTTCAGCAGTCCGCCCTTCCCCCACACCATGTGCGCCATTGGAAAGTACACCAGCAGCAGCCACAGCGTCGTAAACAGCAGCATCGCGCTGAACCGCATCCGTTCCGCAAACGCGCCGCAGATCAGCGCCGGCGTGATAATCGCAAACATCAACTGGTACACCATGAATGTCTGCTGCGGAATCGTCGCGGCATAATCCGGATTGGGCGCCGCGCCCACATTATTCAGAAATAGAAAATGGAAGTCGCCGATAATCGGCCCCGATCCGCCAAATGCCAGGCTGTATCCGCAAACCGCCCAGATCACCGTCACCACCGCCATCAACACGAAGCTCTGCATCATCGTACCCAGCACGTTCTTTTGCCGCACCAGGCCGCCATAAAACAGCGCCAGTCCCGGACCCGTCATCATCAGCACCAGCGCCGCGCTGATCAACATCCACGCGTTGTCCCCCGCGCTTTGTGCGGCCGCAATTTTGGCTTGTAGGTCGGGAACCATATCTAGCCATTTTCATTCGCAACACGGTGCGGGTGCCAGATGGAAGTTTTAATGTTGAGAATTGGATTTTTTTATTACAGTAGGAGGGCGATTCGAATCGCGCGCGCCCCGCCGGGTAGTCTACAATTTGAAAGATCCCACCAATGGCCTCGGCCCTCGTTAAGAACCCTGAAATCAACCCCGAGCACGCGTGCTTCCGCATGGAAATCCGCGCCTCCAAGATCGATCGCCGCGGCGTCTACGCGCTCGAGCGCATCCCTCCGCGCCGCAAAGTCATCGAGTACACCGGTGAACGCATCAGCCGGCGTGAAACCGCCCGGCGCGGCCTCGGCTCCATCACCTACCTGTTTACCCTGGACAATTATTGGACCATTGACGGGGCTTTCGGCGGCAGCGGCGCCGAAATTATCAATCACAGTTGTGATCCCAACCTCTACACCAGCATCCAGGGCGGCCACATTCTCTACATCAGCAGGCGGCCGATCCAGCCCGGTGAAGAGCTCACCGTCGATTACCGCTTTTCCGAAAAAATCGACCGGATCAAGTGCCGGTGCGGCTCCCCGAACTGCCGCGGCGTCATTAACTGGATCGAGAAAAAGCCAAAAGAGAAGCGCGCGCCCGTCGCGAAGTCCACCGGTCGCAAGAGCGCCGCCAAAACGGCGTCCAAGCGGACAGCGAAAACAGCCGTCAAACGCGTTTCGAAAAAGTCCCGCTGAAACCTATCCGGACCGCACCCTGCCGGTCGTCCTGCGCCATTCGATTGCTTGTCTACGATGCCTGCGCCGCGGTAGCCAAACGCGTGCGGATCTGCGCCATCACGTCCGACGCCAGGAACGGCTTCCGTAACACCGGGAAACTATTCTCTTCGCAGAGCGTCTCTTCTTCCGGCGGCAAAATCGTCCCCGTCATTACGATCACCAGCATGTTCGGGCGTATCTGCGCAAAATCCACGCCCAATTCCACTCCGTTCCCATCCGGCAGCATGTAGTCCAGCAGCGCCGCGTCCGCCTTATGCTCCGCCATCAGCCGCTTTGCCGCTGAGGCCGATTCCGCCGTCAGCAGCCGCCATCCCGCGTCCGCCATTAACCGTTCCAGGAAATGCAGCAGGTCGCGATTATCATCCACCAGCAACACCGTTGGATGAATCGGGGCCGCCGTCGGCGTTGAATCCTGCGCCCGCAGATTCAGCTTCTCGGCATCCTCCGCCAGTTCCACATACACCGTCGCCCCGGGGCTCACCTGGTTGGTCGCCACCAGCGTCGCCAGCGGCTGCGTCAGAAAGCGGTGAATCGTGCGGTTCAACTCGCGCGCGCCATATTCCGAGCTCGTACCTTTGTCCAGCAGAAACTTCCGTGCCTCCGGCGGCACTTCCAGCTTGAACGACCGGTTCCCCAGCCGCGTATTGACATGGTTCTGCAACTCCGAGATATGGTGACCCAAAATCGCCGTAAGCGATTCCGTCGTCAACGGCTGGTACGTAATCACCGAGTCGATGCGGTTCACGAACTCTGGTGAAAACTTCTTCCGCACCGCCACCAGACCAATATTCTGCAGCTTGCCCGTCAGATCCTGCCGCTCCACTTGGCCGGCGGCTTGGAAGCCAAAGTCGGGATTGATCTCCTTCATCATTTCCCGCGCGCCCAGGTTGCTCGTTAAAAACACCAGGCTCTTCTCGAAATTCACCGTCGAGTTGTCGCCCAGCCGCAATACGCCCTTGTCCAGCACGCCCAGCAGCAGCCGCGCCATCGAAGGGGCCGCTTTCTCGATCTCATCGAACAGCACCAGCGAAAGCTCCGAGCGGTCGCTCGCCACCGCGTTCAGCTTCTGCTGCGTCAACATCGGCTGCGTTTCACGGTGTCCCAGATATCCCGGAGGCGCGCCGATCAGCTTCGCCACTTCATGCTCCATCTGGAATTCGCCGCAGTCCACTTTCAAAATGTTCTTGGCCGACCCATGCAGAACTTCCGCCAGGGCCTCCACGGTCTTCGTCTTGCCCGTACCCGTGGGTCCCAGCAGGAGAAACACTCCAACGGGACGTCCCTCAGGCGACAAGCCCGCCTGGAACATTTGAATGTAAGGGACAATGACGCGTGTGGCGTTTGGCTGGCCCACGACCTTCTGCGATAACACGCGCGCTAAATCTTCCGCCGGGTCGTGGACCTGCTTCTTCGACCGGCTCTGCGTCTTTGGCTTCTCCACCGCAGCCTCCGCCTTGATTATAGGAGTCGAGGTGTTCCTGGCACGGCTACGCCGCCGACCCTCCGGTCGGTCTGGATCTTTCATTTAAGCACCTTTGTTCATTTCAAATCAGCGCATTACCGATCTTACTCGAACTTGGCCAAAAAAACTTGAAAGTCATGTGATTGGTAGATCGGCGTTCACCTTGTTTGTATCACGAAGCCAATTCACCCGGAGATGAAATTTTAACGTACTTACGATACGTAGTTTTACTCTCCACCCTCCGCGCGCCATTGAATTTCAAGGTTCCAACGTCACCCATATTTCAATTAAATAAAAGCGGGATGTCTAAGAAATAAAGTGCCCTTTCTCGGTTCTCGCGGCTAACCTACCACAGCCAACTCCCGGCTCGTAGCATCTGGCTCACCTCCGCCCGCGCCACTCCGCCTTTGCCATGGAGGCTCTAATTTCATCGCCAGGCCAGTGAGAGGCTGCGGATACAACGAGCGCACACCTCAGCGTGCGAAGTAGTTTCAATGCGAAGTTTGGGAACAGGTATTTAGCCCCAATACCGTTTCACTTGACCGAATGAGGGGCGACTGCACGGACCGCTTGCCGGCTGACTCCGGCCTGCGCCATTGGCGAGGGCATGGTTGATCTACTCGTTGCTTGAGCGAACTCCCAGAACCCGCCACGTCCAGTTCAGCGGTCCGCGCTTTATTTTATGCGGCCGAATGCCTCGGACACGTCTATGCTTGGCGACCACACGTGGGCTAT
>DATAUH010000310.1:0-22211 GCA_036268375.1 Bryobacteraceae bacterium
GCGGATCCATCGGCCGACGGCGCCGGGAGCGGTTGGCTTGATAGTGGCAACGTCGAATTCGGTCCCGGCGGGAAGCGCTGCGGCCGGCTGCGCGGATAACTGGCCTGTGGCGACGATCAGAGCGGCGAGCGCGAGTGGAAAACTCGTCAGGCTGATGGTCGCGCGCCGCCGATTGCGTGCGCACGACGGCGGCAGCGTGTGTTGCGGCATTAACCAGCCTTGCTTTTGCGGACGCGCTTTTTCGGTGCGGCTTCGGCCTCTGCTTCTTCTTCCGCATGCGTCGGCGCGGCGGCAGCAGTCTCCGCCATCGCCGGTTTTTTCTTCTCGGCGAGGCTCTTTTTCAGGGCTTCCATAATGTCGATGACCGGAGCGATGTGGCTGACGGGCGTCTCCACCACCTTGCGGCCCTCGATTTTGGCCTCGATCATTTTCTGCAGATTGTCACGGTAGGTATCGCGGTACTTTTCGGGTTCGAATTCGGCCTCAAGCGACGAGATCAGCATCTTCGCCATCGCCAGTTCCTTCTCTTTGACAAGGCTGGTGTCGGTGCGGAACTCTTCGACATGGCGGATCTCGTCGGCGTAATACATCGTGTGCGAGAGGATGCCCTTTTCACCGGGACGCAGGATGATTATGTGCTCCCGATTGTGCATGGCTACCTTCGCGAGAGCATAATACTTCGATTCGCGGAGAGCTTGGAAGAGTAGTGCGTAGGGCTTCTCGCCGCCTTCGTCGGGCGCCACGTAGTAGGAGCTTTCGAGATAAATGGGATCGACGTCGTCGGACTTGACGAACTCGAGAATTTCCATGATCCGGGCCGTCTTTGGGGCGACCTTCTTGATGTCTTCGTCGTCGATTTCGACGTATTGATCTTTTTCGTACTCGTAGCCTTTGACGAGTTCGCTGCGCGAAACGGGCTTGTCCTCAGCTTGGCAAAATACGACCTGACGGATGCGCGAATGGTCGGATTTATGCAACAGATTGAAGCTGACAGTTTCACTGCGCGCCGCGCTGAACAGACGGATGGGGAAGGAGACCAAACCGAAGGTGAGGTGGCCCTTCCAGACGCTCGATGCCATGCGAAGCTCCTCTCAAACGATCCCGCGAAACCAACATACTACATTGGGGTGGGCGGGGTAAGCTGCGTTAATTGAGTGAGATGGGTGGAAAAGTACTGGCTTTACCGGGATTTGCGAATCTCTGCCGCGCAAAGCAATGATTTTATCCGCCATGGCCTCGCCGCGCAGCGGTTTATGCTGGGCGAATGGATCTATTGCTGGATGCGGCGGAGGCACGGGTGCTGGGCGCGCTGATGGAGAAGGAAGTGACAACGCCGGATTACTATCCGCTGTCGCTGAATGCGCTGGTGAATGCGTGCAATCAGAGGTCGAATCGCGAACCGGTGGTTTCATATGACGAGGAAACCGTGGAAGCGGCCCTCGAAGGGTTGCGCACCAAGGGCGCAACAATCCGGATTTCGGGCGAGAGCCGCGTTGCGAAGCATGGGCAGCGGTTCACGGAAAAATACAACCTCGGACGTCGCGAGGCGGCGCTCATGTGCGTGCTGCTGTTGCGCGGGCCCCAAACGCCGGGAGAATTACGGGGGCGCACGGAACGGATGTATCAATTCGACGATTTGGAGGCGGTGGAGAATACGTTGGCGCATCTCGCGGAGCTCGGATTTGTGCGCAAACTCGCGCGGCAGAGCGGGTCCCGGGAGGCGCGGTGGGCCCACTTGCTGTGCGGCGAAGTGGATGATTCGGCGGGCCTGAGCGAATCCGCGGCGCCGGCGGAAGTTGCCGCCGTGAGCGGCGGGTTGGCGGATCGGGTGCACGCGCTCGACGACGAACTGGCGCAATTGCGGCGCGAGTTTGATGACTTCCGGCGGCGGTTTGAATAATGGCGCGCTTCGACGCGGTGCTAATACCCGGGGGGGGGCTGACGCCATCGGGTGAGCTTATGCCATTTGTGCGAGAGCGGCTGCGTCGCGCTGCGCAGCATGAGGCAGAGGTCTATATCGCACTCAGCGGCGGAACGACGCACGCGCCGCCGCCGCTTGATGCGCGGGGATATCCGATTTTGGAGGCGATACCCGGCGCCAAGTATCTGCGCGAGCTGGGGATTGCGCAGGAACGCATTCTGACGGAAACATTTTCCTTCGATACCATCGGCAACGCTTTTTTCACGCGCGCGGCGCACACGGATCCCCGCGGCTGGCGGCGGTTGTTGATCGTGAATTCCGAGTTTCACATGCCGCGAACGGAGGCGATTTTTCGCTGGGTGTTCGGCGCGGCGCCGGCGCACGGGTACGAGTTGACTTTCGAGGCCACGCGCAATGAGGGCTTAGAAGGAGCTGCGCTCGAAGCGCGCAGGAAGCGCGAACTCGCGAGTTTGGAAGAAGTGCGGAAGCTGGCAGACCGCATCACCACGTTGAGCGAACTGCACCAGTGGATCTACAGCGAGCACGGCGCTTATGCGTGGTTTCTGCGCGAGGGCGCCTTTCGCGCATTGGCGGGGCCGATTGCGGAGTCGTATGGCGCAAAGTGATACGATACGCCCGATGTTGCGAACTTTTTTGCTGGTGATTGCGATGGCCGGCGCGGCAAGCGCGCAGACGCAGGCTGCGCACGATATTGTGTTGCACGCAGCGCGGTTGATCGACGTAGAGACAGGACGAGTAACCACGCCGGGCGAGGTGCTGATACGCGGCGAGCGGATTGTCGAAGTGGGCGCACAGGTGGTCCATGCGGCAGGGGCGCAGACAATCGATTTGGGCGCCACAACACTGCTGCCGGGTCTGATCGATGCACACGTACACCTGTTTCTGCATCCGGGCGCGGAGGACTTGCAGACGGTGGAGGAATCAGTTCCACAGCGAACGATTTACGCCGTCCTGGCGGCGCGCGATGACTTAATGGCCGGCTTCACAGCGGAGCGCGACATGGGCACGGAGGGCGCGGGGTCGGCGGATACTGCGGTCCGGGATTCTATTGACAAGGGTCTTGTGCCGGGACCTCGGCTGCGGATCAGCGGGAACGCAATCGACCTGCTGGGCGGACACGAAGACGCGATTCACTTTAATCCGGCGCAGCACATACTTTCGAATGCGACGTATGCGAACGACGCGGCGCAATTGGTGGAGGTGATCCGCCAGCAGTTCAAGGAGGGCGCGGACTTCATCAAGATTTACGAAACCGGCAAGGATTCGATTTTGGGCGACAAGCTGGTGACGCCGTATCAATACACTGCGGAGCAGTTGCGTGCGGCAGTGCAGGAAGCGGCGCGCATGAACAAAAGAGTCGCGGTGCACGCGACGGGCGAGCCGGGCACGTCATACGCAGTGCAGGCGGGCGTGGTGTCGGTGGACCACGCATTTCAACTCAGCGATGAAACGATGCGGCAGATGAAAGCACGGGGGATCTTCGCCGTTCCGACATTTGCGATTCAGGAGTACTTTGCGAACCATGCGGCTACGCCCGCAGCCGGCGAACTGGAGCGCAAGATCTTCGATTTGCACGCGCAGGATTTTCGGCGGCAATTGGCGGCGGGAGTACCGGTGGCGATGGGGTCGGATGTAGGGCCGTTCCCGCACGGCACACAGGCGCGTGAATTCGAACTGATGGTGAAGTTTGGGATGAAGCCGCTGGCGGCCCTGCAGGCGGGAACGTTGAACGGCGCGAAACTGCTGGGATGGGAGGGTCAGATCGGGACGTTGAAAGCGGGATATCTGGCGGATATTATCGCGGTAGATGGAAATCCGATGGACGATGTCGCGGCGCTGACCAGGGTGCGATTTGTGATGAAGGGCGGGACCGTTTACCGGAAGTAGAGACGTGGAGGAAATGGACCGGGGCCCCGCAGCCCCGGTCCCGGGACGATCAGGAGAAGCTACGGATGGCGTCGGCTTCGTCTTCTTTCACTTCGAAGACGGTGTAGAGCTTGGTAATTTGCAGCAGATCTTTAACGCGCTTGTTGAGGTTGAGAAGCTTCAACTGTCCGCCGATATTGGCGACGGTGGTGTAGGCCGAAACCAACTCGCCGATGCCCGAACTGTCGATGTAAGTAACGTCGGCAAGGTTGAGCAGAATCTTGTTCTGACTTTTGGCAACCAAATCCCGCAGCGTTTCGCGCAAGGCGGCCGAACCTTCACCCAATGTGATTCGCCCTGCTACGTCGATTACGCTTACGTTGCCCACCTGCCGGGTATTCAACTTTACGCTCACTGAAATATGCCTCCTGGGCGAATAGACGCCTCTACTTGGACTCCACGTTTTTTACTAAAGTTACTTCCGTACCGCCCGATTCAAGCTGTTTGAGATCCACATGATCCATGAACGAGCGCATCAGAAAAATTCCTCTCCCCGAGGTGCGCAACAAATTTTCAGGCGCCAAAGGATCGGGGATATGGGAGAAATCGAACCCGGTTCCTTCGTCGGTGATGACGACGGTGAAGCGGTCCGGGGTAGAAGAGATGGAGAGACGGACACGCTTGTTGGCATTGTACTGATTGCCGTGCACTACAGCGTTCACCATAGCTTCGCGGATCGCCATGCCCATTCTCATGAGTTCGTCTTCGTCGAAGCCGGCGCGTTGGGCAGCAGCCGAAGTGAATTCCTCGGCCTGGTCGACGCTGTCCAGGGTGGAATCCATCAACCGTTCCACGGTTTCCGGTAGATGGCGCGTGTCTTCCCGCATACGTAGAGCGGCCGAATCGGCGGCCAAAGTCGAACCGTTAGATTAAATGACCCGTGTTCCGAAAGTCAAGCTGGCAGGCGTTGGAGTTGTCGCACTTCCGTAAAAGGTCCGCTCTCCAGCTCGTTGGAATGTCCCTTCTGAAACGGTGGCGCCAAGGTTATTGTTTATCGGCGGCGCCCGCGGGCGGGTCGGGCGGACCTTTCTTGATGATCTTGATGCGGACGTTGCGAAAGGCGGCGGGTTCGCCAAAGGCGTGGGCCTGCAGACCGATATGACCATAAGCGCCGCGGCCGGCGAGTTTTGGATATTGCGGATCGTCGAGATTGACGTCCAGTCCGGGCTTGCCATTCCAAGTGGTGGTGAGGTGGCGGTCATGGACGGAGACCTCGATTGTGTTCCACTCGCCGTCAGGTTTGTTCATGTTTTCGGCGGGGGCGGCGATGTCCCAAAGAGCGCCGCTGGAGCGCGGGCTGGCGGGCTTGCCGTTGTCGCTGATGAGGTTGATTTCGACACCGGTCGCGCCGGGATTTCCGGCGGCGCCGGCATTCACGAAGATTCCGCTGTCGGTCTTCTCGGCGGTGCGGTATTCCAAGCGCAGGAGGAAGTCGTAGTACGTGTCCTTGGTGGCGAGCCAGCTCTCCCCTTTCTGATAACTCAGGATGCCGCTCTCAACCGTCCACGTGCTGTCGTTGGGACGGCGCTTGATGATCTGCCAATTGTCGAGGGTCTTGCCATCGAACAGGAGCTGGAATCCGTCTTTCTTTTCCTGGCTCGTCAATTCATTTTGAGCAAAGGCGACAGGCAGAAGGGCGAGAATAGCTAGTAGCGTGCGCATGAATTTAATTGGCACATTATGCAACAAGTAGAGCGCGATGCGCAATGGCGACCTGCAAGGGTTGTGCGCTGTGTAGACACACCCGCGTTCAGAACTTCTTCTTGAAATAAAAATCGAGGCCGGTCTCGCCGTTTTCTTCACGCAGCGCGACGACCGACCAGCGGCTGTTGAGCGCCCATTCGACCTGCACGATTTGCGGGTTGGTGGTGGTGACGCTGGTGATGTAGGTGAAGGTTATGTTGGGGGTTACCTGCTGCTGCAGAGTCAGGCGGGCAGCGGGATTGGCGTCGATGCCGGGGATGGTGGGATCGATGCGCAGGCTGCTGACGCCGAAAAATCGCTGCAGGCGGCCGGTAACAGGGGCGGCGATCGCCTGGCCCAGCAGCGCGGAGGCGCCCATCTGCTGGAATGCGCCGGGGCCGAGGGCGTTTTGGCCGGATAGCAGCGCCGGGTCGGAGGTGGGCGGACGGCCAGTCACCAGCAGCGAAATGATGTCGTTGTAGTTGAGCGAGGAATCGGAACTGGGGGTGAGCGTCAGGTGATCGAGCGGACCGGAGATGGTGAGCGTGATTTCGATGCCCTGCGCTTTAGTGGTGAGATCGACGTCGAATACGGGCGCGATTTTGGACGGATTGTAAAACGAAATCGACCCGTCGCTGACCTGATATTTGGTGCCGAAGAACGTGAGTTGGCCCTGTGTAATGTTGACGCGGCCCAACAGCGCGGGGTTGGTGATGGTGCCACGCAGTCGAAGGTTGGCTTCCACCTGCACGGCCTGCGTGAGGCTGCTCTGGACCTGAATATCGGGCGCGGAGGAGATTTGCACATCGAGTCCGAGGCCCCCTAGAAAACCGGTTTGCGCGGCCGGCGTTTCCACTGGCTGCGCGGAAGCGGTGAGGATGGAACTGAAATCCGACTCCTGATTGAAGGCCATGCGGCGGATAGAGATCGACCCGGATAGTAGGCTTCGCTGGACAGTCCCGCTGAGGGTGAGGTCGGCATCGGCGACAGTGCTGACGCCCTCGGGCTTGCGCACGCGCACTTGACTCGCGCGAGCGTGGACGCGAAAGACGGATTCGCCACTGGCGTAAGTGGCGAATCCAGTTAGCTCGATTTTTCCGCCGCCGGTTTCGCCGGTGAACTCCTGTATGGTGGCGCGATCGCCGGCGAAGATGATAGAACCCGCCGCATTGGAAATTCCGTTGGAGAAACCGGCCACATTCAAGCCGGCGTTCTGGAACTGCACGCGGCCGTTGATCTGAGGCGTGCTGAAATCTCCGCGAATGGTGGCGTCGGTGGTGATGGTTCCGGAAGCGATGAAATCGCGGTTGAGCTCGTGCACCAACCCGAGGTCAAGGTGGCCGGAGGCACGGAGGTCGAGCGCAACTTTGGGCTCGAGCGTGGCGCGGCCGGTGAGCGAAATGTCGCTTGAGGGGCCGGTGAAATGGGCGCTCTGCACAGTGACAACGGAATTGGCAAGGCGCGCCACAATTGGAGCGGCATTCGTCAAAGCGAACTGGCCATCCTGCGTCGGGCTGTGCGCGGGTGCGATTTGGAATTTGGGGATCGTGACTTCCGCCGTGAGAGTTTTGGGCTTGCGGGCGGCGCCTTCAATGCGTAGGCTTCCTTCCGCGGCGCCGGTGAAATCGGGGGTTTCCGAAGCGCCGGGCGAGAGCCAACTGTTCAGGCGCGCGAAATCGAGGCGCGAAAAGTTTATGTTGGCGCTCCCGGGATAATCGCCGGTCAGTTGCCACTGGCCGTCGCCGCGAATATTCGAATCGGCAAAGTTGGATTCAAGGTGCGCCTGTAAGACACCGGATTGTGAACTGGCTGTGACCCGCACGTCGCCGAAGGGCTGCTGGCCAAGATGCAGGCCCAGCGCGGTGATGTTGGCGCTCAGATCCTGTACACGCAGCGTCAATTCGCCCGCTGGCGGGGCGGCGACATCGACTACGCCATTGGCCTCTAACTGGAAATTGCCTTCGGCGCCGGGGCGCTCATTTTGAACGGTGCGGATCTGAGCTAGCGCCATCGAATTGGTGGCGATGTGGAAACGGACGAGCCCGGAGTCGAAGCGATCAGGTGTGTGTTCATAGGAGGCAGCGAGGGTGACGCGCTTGGGCCCAGCGTCGAGTTGTCCGCCGCTCAGATCGATGGTGCGGCCGCCATACGCGAGATGCGCGGAGAAACGATCAAAAGGCTCATCCTGGATGGAGCCTTTGGCGACCACGAGGTCGGCCGCGGCCTTTGGATCGCCGAACGTGCCCGAAACCTGCGCCGAGACATCGAGCGCGCCACTGACAGGAACGGCGCCGAGCTGCAGAGCGGAGACGACATCCGGGATCGCGGCATTGTGCAGCGTTGCGGCGCCGGCAATCGCGCCGGTGGGCTCCGTTTCCCACTTATTAAGCGCGGCAGTGACGTTAAACTGCGCGCGTAGGGCGCCGCGGGTGGCGACCGCGTTTCGAAATTGGACGCCTGAAGGCGACGCGGTGACATCGGCAGTCAGCGAATCCACCGATTCCTTTTCGTATTGCAGGCGCATTGCGGTCAGATGGCCAACGGCTTCGATCGAATCGATATTGCCGGTTGCTGTGCCGTCAAAAGTGAGACTGCCGTTGGCCAGTTTGACGGGCAACGACTGCGCATTCTTGCCGAAGATAGGCAGAAAATCGTTGAGATCCGTGGTTTCGAGATGCGCGCGCAAGGAGCGGCCGAGCGCGCCGGAAAAATCGCCGCGTGAATGCGGGAGGGTCAGGGTCGAATTGCTGACTGCGAACGTGTCACCCGCCGCATTGTAGGAGCCCTCGATCTTGCCGTGCACGGGCGCGCCCTCAGCTGCAGGTGAAACATCAAGCGCGCCGCTGATGGTGAGTTGGTCGGAGTGCTTGAGTGAAGCTTCAATGCCGGCATTGCCGGAGACTAAACCATCCCACGGCAGCGGCTCGGGACTGAAAAGCCCGACCGTTCTGCGTATGTCGAGCCCGGCGACAGTTCCATTGGCGGTGAAGATTTCAAAGTTGCGCAGGAGCGCGTCGCCGTGAAAGGTTCCGCCGAGAGCGAATGTGTCGACGGTGTGCAGGTCCAGGTCATGCCCGTGCAGAAGCGAGGCAACAGCGACGTCTCCATCGATCTGAACTCCGTTGGCTTGGCCGGAGTAACGAAGTCCATGAAGCTCCAGCCGTTTGGGAGTGGCGAGGAGAGCGCCATCGGCGCGGGCGTTGGCGATGTGCGTTTTGCCGTCGTTCAGGGCGACGCTATAGATGTGAGTTGCCCCGGTGACCATGAAATCGGCGGGGTTGGAGTATTGCGCATCGCCCGCGAGTTCGATCGCGCCGCGGTCGACAACGTGAATTCGAAAGAGCTTCTGCACTTCGCCAACATCGGAGCGCAGAGCGTATTTCAGCGTGGCGCGAGGCTCGGCAAGATTGCGTACTTCGCCGCTCACCTGCACCGTGATGCCTGGCGACGCGACTTTGGCGGCCTCGATGGCAATGCGATTTTCTTCGGCGGAGAAGTTGGCCGCGACAGACCAATTCCGGCGTTGGACGCCTGCAATCTGCGCATCAAGCGGATCGATGGAAACGGCGCCGTGATAGCGCGGGGCGGCGCCATCGTATTCGAGATGGACGTTAAGATTACGTCCGCGAGCGTCGAACGGGGTGACGCCGCGGGACTCCACTTCGCAGAGGCCGTTCCAGAGCGCAAAACGGCCGATGGCGGCCTTGAGCAGCGTCTGCATGGTGGTGTTTTTGCTGTTCGAGACCTTGGGTTTGGGGATGTTGGTAGATCCATCGGGTGCGATGGTGAGAAAGATAACTGGTGACGCGACGTCGAGCGATGCGATGTCGACGTCTTTCTTGGCGATCGAGATGATTTTGAGAACCACTCCGGCCTTGGCGACATGCAGCAAGGGCGGCTTGCCGGCGGGTTCCGTGCCGTGCAGCGTGATATCGGAAACTTCGGCGCGCAGTTGTTTCCAATCGAAACTGAAACGGCCGATTTCGACGCGCCCGCCGGTAGCGTCTTCGACGGTGGCTATCAGACGCTGGCGAACTTTGTTGTAGAACCAGCTACTCTGCACAATCCAAACGGCGGCCAAAATCAGAAGCACCGCGAGAGCCGTGAGCGCAATTGCAATCTTGACTAGCCGCCGGCGCATTACTGAAAGGCCTCTTCGTGGTAGATCACCACGGTGCGCTGTTTGGTGCGCTCCAGCCAGTTCTTCAACTCTTCGTCTTCCTTTTTGCCCGTCAGCGTCTCTTCGATCGGTCCGCGATAATCGTCCAGGGCCGGCGGCCGATCCGGGTGCGCGGCCTGGGCCGCCGGTTTCACTACTTTATCGAAGTAGTCCTGAATTTCCTGATCGCTGACTTGGACGGTGGGGCGGAAGCGCACATCGATGTAGAAAAGAAACGTGCGCTGCCACTTCAGTTCGTTGAGCACATCCTGTTCGGTGATGCCGTAGGTAGCGAGTTCTTTCCGGTAGGAAGCGTCATTGTCGTAATGCTGCTGTTTGAACTGGTCGAGCGTGGCTTGAATTTCGGCATTGGTGGGTGCAGGGTAGCGATTGTTCTCCATTTCGATGCGAACAACAGTCTGGTCCACCATGCGGCCGGCAGCGGCGCGGCGTGAGGCGGCGCTGAAGTCCAGCTTGGCGCCGTTCAGGTACGCCGTAACGCGAATTTCGCGATCGATGTCGCTAGCGGTGATGACGCGATTGCCGACGGACACCGCGATGCGATCGATGATGGTAGCCGTAAGCGGAAGTGAGAGCAGAACGAAGATGGCCGCCACGCGCATTAGAAGGTCTGTCCAATCGAGAAGAAGTATTGGAAATGGCTGACGCCGGTTTGCGTGCAGTTCCCGGGCGTGGCGCAGGGATTGACGCCGGCGGTGAGCAGTTGCTGCTCTGTGCCGTTGAAGCCGAAGAATTTTGGAGGGTTGATGCTGTAGCCGAGATCGACGCGGAGTGGACCGACGGGCGTCCGATAGCGCAGGCCGAAACCGATGGCGTGCACCATGTAGTTAAAGTCGGTCAGACTACGTTGGCGCACTCGAAAGGAAATGTCGGTGAGGCTGTCGAACGTGTTACCCATGTCGTGGAAGAGAACGGCGCCGATGTTTTCGCCGATGAGCGGGAAGCGCAGTTCCGTCTGATTGAAAAACGATGCCGTGCCGCCGATCGGGAAGCCTGTATCGAGATCGCGGGGGCCGGATTGAAGCTCGGGAAAACCGCGATTGGAAGTATCGCCGCCGGCGAAGAAACGCTCGGGCAGAGGAATGGAGTCGAACGCCGTGCCCGTGTAGTGGAACGCGAAGATTTCACCGAATTGGGTGCTGCGCGCGAGCACAAAGCGGCGGCTCAGACGGTAATAGGACGAATGACGAACCAGGAGCCTCGCGAAATCACGCTGAGAGCCAAGGAAATGCTCGGCAAGTCCGAGGTCCGCCGAAAAATAGTAGCCCTTGTGGGGTTCGACCGGATCGTCGCGATGGTCTTCGATTATCGAGCCGGAGATCAGGCCAAGACGAACCGGCTGCGAGAGCAGAGGGATGAGCAATGAGGAGATTTTCAGCGTGGACTGGTCAATGCTGACGCGGCGGTTGGTGTACGCCCATGAAAGTTTCAGGCCCTTGCCGAGCTGCTGGTTGAGGCGGATAGAGCCTTCAACGCGTTTGTAGGAAAACGTCAGGATGTCGCGGGCATTGTCGTAAAGACCGTTGAAGGTCAGGGTCAGATTCGGGTTGTCGCGAAAGCGCGGCCATGTGTAGGTGGCCAATGCGCGCTGTTCCAGCGTGGAAACGCGTGTGCCGAGAGTGATGCTGTGGCCTTCACCCCACAGATCGCCTCGCGTAATGTCGAAGGAGAAACGTGGCGAGAATCCGGCTTGGCCGGCGGGCGCGTCGAGACAGGTTTGACAGCCGCCAATGCGGGCGAACTCGGCGCCCACGCCGATGCGCATGGTGTACCGGTGGCCTTCCTGCAGGTCGTAGAGCACGTACTTGCGGTTGGTTTGGCCGTCGGGATCCTGGATGGCGGTGTCGACGCGCGAAAAGATGTTGAGGTCGTAAAGCCTGCGCTGCGTGTCCGTCATTTGAAGCGGCGAAAGCGGATCGCCGGGATTCAGCTCCAGCATTCTGTTAATCAATTGCGGCTTGGCGTGCCTGTTGCCGGTGTAGATCACCTGGCGGACAAATTCCTGCCCGCCTTCAGTGACGGCGTAGCTGACGTCAATGCGAAACGGTTCCGCGGCGGGCGTGGCGTTCCATTCGAAAGTGGCCTGGGCGAAGCCCTTCTCAAAATACTGATCAAGAATGGCGTCGCGATCGAGCGCAACACTGTACTCACTGAACGGCTGACCCTCGATAGAGCTTAATTTGTCCAATACTTTCGCGCGTTCCAGGCTATCGATGCCGGTAACGGTTAATTTACCGACTCGATATTGCGAGCCCTCTTCGATGTTGATGTAGATCGCGACGCCGCCAATCTTCTTTCCCGGCTGGGTTTGATTTTCGATGCGGTGCGTCACCTTCACATCGCGGTAACCGTTCGATTGGTAGAGATTGCGAATAGAGTCTTCGTCGCGATTCACCAGATTTTCGCTATAGCGGCCGTGGGGAAATTGCAGGAAGTTCGCAGCGCGCAGATACATGCGCTCGCGAATGGTATTAGTGTCGAAAACCTTATTGCCGGTGATCACGATGGCGGTGACTTTGCGGCGGTCACCGGTGGCGATCAGATAGTCGATGCGTGCTTCGTCGTTGATGACGCGCTGCTGTTTGAACTGCACGTCGGCATCGAAGTACCCTTCGGTTTCCAGATAATCGCGGAGGTTTTGCGCGCCTTCGACCAGCAGGTCATTATCGACTGCGTGCTCCTGAAACACAGGAACATATTTGTGCAACTGATGGTTGGACAGCTTGGCTCCGATGGCGCGTACGTCGATGTGGGGCCCCGCGTCAATGTGAAAGGATGGCGTAGCAGAGTTGGTCTCGGCGTCGTATTTCACACCGTCAAGCGACACCTTCGCTTCCAGGCGATTTTGTTTCAGGTACAGATTGCGCACGCCATCGAGCCCCTCCTGGATACGCGTTTGAGTCATCGGTTTCCAAGTGTGGATGATCCAGCGGCGAAACTTGAGCGATTTCAGAATGCGCTCGAAGCTTACCTTCATGTCGCCCGTGATAACAGGTTGGGCGAAGTGAGCGCGCGGCCCGCTGTCGATTTCAAAATGAATATTGACCTGTTGATCGGAATCGTCCCATTCAAAGACGGGATGGAGCGTGGGGCGAAAGAGGCCGTTCAATTCCATCAGGCGCTGCTGCGCGGCTTCGGCTTCGTGCAGTTTGGGTTCGGTGTAGGGCTGGCCAAGATCGAGATTACCGGCGCTAGCCAATTGATTGGCCCCGGGAGGCGCATCGATCTTACCGGCATCGCGCACGCCACCGATGAACCACGCGTGCTTGGTCTGAAAGGTGACGGAGACGCCGCCCTGGTAAGGCTCGGCATCGACCGCGATATCGGCGTACCGTCCGGTGGCGAAGAGGCGCGCGATGGATTCACGAACGGTGTCGGCGCGCAGCGGTTCGCCGGCCTTGAGCGGCAGGATTTGATGCAACTCCGAGCTATCGAGGGGCTGTTGCTCCGGATCGAAGCGGATGACAGCTATCTTTTGCCCTTCGAACTGCTGGAACTGCGCATGCGAAATCCGCGGCAGCGCCAGTACAAGCAGGATGCCGCAGGCGAGCAGAGAGGACCGCGGGCGCACCGTACTCATAATAGCGTAAGGCCCGCAAACGCAAGTCTGTTACCATCGTCGGCATGGATGGGCCCTCCCGCGAGCGGTACTCGCGGCAGATCCTCTTTCCGGGAATTGGCACAGCGGGGCAAGAGCGCATCCTGAAATCGCACGCAGTGATTGTGGGCTGCGGAGCGTTGGGAAGCTTTCAAGCGGCTGCGCTGGGGCGCGCGGGCGTGGGACGCCTGACTATCATCGACCGCGACTACATCGAGCCCAGCAATTTACATCGCCAGTGGCTGTTCGAAGAATCGGACGCGGCCGAATCGTTGCCCAAAGCGGCGGCGGCCGAGAGGCGGCTGCGAAAAATCAATTCGACGATTGAAGTGCGCGGGATCGTAGCAGATTTGACCGCGGCGAACGTAGAAGATTTACTGATGGGCGCAGACGCGATCCTGGACGGCACGGACAACTTTGACGTTCGCTATTTGATCAACGATTTCGCCGTGAGCCGCGGCATTCCGTGGATCTACGGAGGCGCGGTGGGCAGCTATGGCTTGACCATGCCTGTGATCCCGGGCGTCACCGCATGCCTGCGCTGCGTCTATCCTGACCCGCCGGAAGGGGCGCAGCCGACGTGCGAAACGGCGGGGGTGTTGAACGCGATTATCTCGGCGATTGCGTCGTTGCAGGTTGCGGATGCGCTCAAGATACTGGCGGGGCATCCGGAAAAGGTGCGGGCGCGGATTGCGACCATCGACGTGTGGGAATCGACAATGCGGCAGATCGCGGCGCCCGACCGCGACGCCGATTGTCCGTGCTGCGGGCGGCGCGAATTTACGTTCTTGGAGGAGCGTGAGCTTCCGCCGGCGGCGCTGTGCGGGCGAAATGCGGTGCAGATTCGCGGACGCGCGCGACCGCTGGATCTGGAAGAACTGCGAACCCGATTGGAATCGTTGGGCAACGTCCGTGCGAATGAATATGCGCTGCGGTTCGCGGTGAATGGCTACGAGATGACGCTATTTGCGGACGGCCGTGCGATCGTGAAGGGCACGGACGACCTGGGAGTGGCGCGAAGCCTGTATGCGCAGTACGTAGGTTAGGCTTTGGCCATCCTTTTAAACAAACGTTCGTACTGATTGGTCACAGCCTCCCAGGAATAGCGTTCACGCACGCGCGCTTCGGCCTTGCGGCGGAAGGCATCCCGCTCCTCTTCCCGCATGTTGAGCACAGTGGCGATCTTCACGCGCAGTTCGTTGGGCTCAAACGGGATTCCGGCGTCGCCCGTGACCTCCGCGTTTTCGGGCGTGTTGCGATAAAGCACCAGCGCGCCGCGTCCCATAGCTTCGATGAGCGCGGGGTGCGTACCCCCGACTTCGGTGGCGTGAATGTAGGCGAAACAGTAAGAGCCCAATTCGCGGTAGCCGGGTCCATAGATACCGCCAGGAATGACGACGCGAGAGTCCTTGGTATCGCGCACGCGGCGAATGTATTCGTGCGCGTAGGGCGCGTCGCCGATGAGCGCGAGCTTCATCCCGGTGGCCACGCCTTCGAAGGCTTCGCGGACGTCCAGAGGATGGTTTTCCGGCTCCATGCGGCTTACGTAGAGAAAGTAGCGGCCGGGATCGAGGCCTAGTTTGTCCAACACCGCCGTGGTGGGCTCTTTGGACGTATCGGCGCCATACGGAATAAAGATGCTGTCTTTGCGCCACTCGGAGCGGTAGTAATCCTGAATAGTAAGCGCGTCCGTGATGACGACGCTGGGGCAGAACGTCGCCAGCCACTCAGAGACGTAATACCAGGCCTTGGCGGCGCGATTCCACTTCTTGCGCTTGCGTTCGATGCCGTCCACATTGAGCGCCACAGGCATTCCAAAAATGCGTGGGGCGATGGTGAAGACGGCGTTCGCGCCGTTGCAGTAGAGCACGGCGTCCGCGCGGTGCGACAGCAGATGCAGCGTGGAATAAAAGGTATGGGCAAGCGTATCGAAATATTTGTGACGAATGGTGGGCAGGTATTCCAGGCGCGCGCCGCGATAGGTGGGCTCGGAATGGCGTTCGCGGCAATAAACGGTGACGGCGTGGCCGCGCTCCACCAGACGCGTGGAAAGCTCTTCGGCAAAGGTTTCGAAACCGCCATAGTTGGCGGGAATGCCGCGCGTGCCAAGTAGGGCGATGCGCACTTACATTCGCACAGATTTGGCCGTTTCGCGTTGCTGCGCGGGACGGGGCATTTTCTTCGGTGCTTGCTTGGCCACTGGCGCGTACTGGAACCAGCTTGCCATGTACTCGTCGTCAACGCGACGGCACGCTTGAATCAACTGGCGCTTGGCCAGCACCCGGCGGAAATTGCGCGCCAAAAACCAAAACGCTTTGAGCGAACTGTGCTCCCATAACAGGCAGCAGAGCACTACCGTGGCGTCGCGCGTAGTGATGGAGAACGCGTTGCGCAGGTAAAGATCGCCCGAGATGTTTTTAATGCGCATCAGGAAGCGATTCTTCACCGAATGCATGTTGATTTCGGGCGGCAGCGCGCGGCGATTGCCCGGAAGAACCTTGCGCACGTGATAACCGCGCGCATAAGGCGCATACATGCACTTCCAGCCCATTAGCTGAGCGCGCCACGCAACATCCGCATCTTCGCGATACACGAAGAAATCGCTATCGAAGAATTCGCCATCGAGCGAAATGTCATCGATCATGGCGCGGCGATAAAGCGCAGCTGCGGCAGTGGCGCCGAACACGTATTCGTACTGCACATATTCGCCGTTGTCCACTTCCTGGCTGCCGCGATCCAGATGCCGCAGCATCGGATTGAAATAGATGCCGGTGGAATCGACAACCGGCTGCTCCGGTATTTCGAAATGCGCGGTCATCGTCAGCAGCTTGCCGCAAACTGTGCCGATCTTAGGATCGAACTGGCCGGCGTCGACTAATGCCTGGATGAAGTTCGGCAGCATCAACACATCGGGATTGAGAGTGAGCACCCAATCGCCGCTGGATAACTTGATGGCTTGATTCTGCGCCGCCGCGAAGCCGATATTTTCGTCGTTGTAGTAGATCTGGCAGCGGTCTTCGAACTGTTCGAGGATATCGATCGTGCCATCGGTGGACGCGTTGTCCACAACGATGATCTCTTTCAGCGGATATCGCTGCGCCAGCACCGATTCGATGCATCTCTTGATAAAGCGGCCACTATTGTAGGTGACTAAAGTTACAGATACGAGGTCGCTATGCGCCATGAAAAAGAACCTGAATAACTCGAACTGCAATTCGACATCGGTGGTCTAACTTCTCGAGGGAATCGCACCCGCCGATTCCTCCCGCCAGCCGCGGAAAAAACATCGGCCAGCAAGCCGCACAACGTTCCCGCAGGAAGTCATTGGCTTGAAACTCAAACTCCGCGCGGTTTCGCCTAGTCCCCGCAGAATCGAGCCTGTTACGACAGCCAGACACACTACCCGAAAGGACAGTGCATGAAAGTGTCTAGCTGTAAACCTCAGTAAACTACCATACCAATAAAATCGCCGCATCTCCACTGTTAGCTGTGGGATAGAGTGCCCCCCGGTGTGTCGCGCGACGGCAAAAGGGACGAAACGGAACATATAGCCGCGGTCAAATGCGCGCTTGCAATAGTCAACATCTTCGAACCAGAGAGGATGAAAGCCTTCGTCGAAGCCCTGCAACTCTTCCCATACGGAACGGCGAGTCATAAGAAATGCGCCGGCCGGTTGTTCTACGTCGCTTTCTTTGTCGAGACACAGGTCGAGCGCACGGTAGCGTCGATTCACGGGATTGCCGGGCCAGACGCGATTAAGCAAGATAGCTTCCAAAATCAGAGACGCTGGAGTGGGAAAGCGGCGCACCATGAAACCGGTCTGCGGGGCTCCGTCTGAACCGAGCAGCATGCCCCCTGCGCCCGCAATTTTTTGGCGTGAGCACGCATCGCGAAGCGGGGCGAGGCTCGATTCGATAACTGCGTCGGGATTCAACAGCAAGACGTAGGCGCATTCGCTCAATGCGCGAAAGCCTTGATTGACGGCCGCTGCAAAGCCACGATTTTCGGGATTGGCAATGAGACGAGCGCCGCGCCGCGCGATTTGGGAGATGGTGCCGTCACGCGAGCCGTTGTCGACGACGACCACTTCGGCGCCGCTTGCGATGGCCGCATCCAGGCATGGGCCGATTTCTGCGGCGGAATTGTAGGTCACGATGACGATGCCGATTGCGTCGTTCTGGCTACTGGCCATGTGTCGTTATGCCTCGCCCGCCAGACGAAAATACCATCGCCAGTAAGCGTCGAAGCCGGTTGCGCTTTGGATCTCGCGAATTAGACGTTCGTGTTCAGAAAGAAGTCTGCGCAATCTTTCCGGTTCGACGGGAGTGGAGGCGGCACGCATGGAACGGAAGCCGCGCAGTCCTTCGATGACGCCACGAGCCCAAGCGACGGTGCAACCGTGACGCGCAGCCACGCCTCCCCACAGCAGGCGCCCAGCCAGAATCGGACGGAACCACTGGCGCAGCAGAGCGCTGGGAAAGTGACGAGCCGCGAGGTAAATCTGGTTGCGCGCAATCCGGCGGACCGTGTCGGGATGCCAGCGGCCCAGAGTGGCGCTGCCTTTGTGCCAGGCAACCGCCATAGGTTCGTAAATGCCTTCGAAACCAAGGGCCGCGCAGCGCAAGCCGAAATCGACATCTTCGAGGTACGACTCGAAGCGCTCTTCGAGCAGACCGACGCGGTCGAAGAGCTCGGCGCGAAACAGTGCGGCCGTGAACGGCGCGAAGGAGATGGCGCGGCGTTCGGAAAACAGCGCGCCATCTTCACGGCCCGACCCGGCGCGCCAGGCGGCCCCGCTGCGGCTCATCAGATCGAAGGTCCCGTCGATTTGAGTAGTGCCCGGCTTGAGCAGTTTGCCGGTGGCGAACCAGGAATTGCAGGCGGCGAGACGGGCGAGGTAGTCGTCTGCAAGTTCGACATCGGTATTCAAGACGGCGATCCACTCGGCTTTGGGTTGAATGCGGCAGGCTTCCTGTACGCCGCGATTGACGGCAGCGGCGAAGCCCGCGTTGCGGCCCATGGAGATGACGCGCGCGCCGAATTCGCGGGCCGTATCGGGCGCGCCGTCGGTGGAACCGTTATCGACCGCGATGATTTGCGCCACCGGCTGGGTTTGACGCGCAAGGCTGGCCAGCATGCGGCGCAGCCACTCGCGGCCGTTCCACACCGGCGCCACGGCGGCGATGGTCATCGAAAAAATCGCTTATGGGCGAGGAAGGAGAGATTGCGAAAGCCGTCCCGCCAGGCGTTCAATTTGGTTTCACCCAGGCGCGACGAATATTGAATGGAGATCTCCCCGAAGCGGATCTTGCGGTTGCGCACGGCTTCGATTTTGATCTCTTCGGAGAAGGCCATGCCGTCCGATTCGAGCTTCATCTCTTTCAAAATGGCGCGACGGAAGACCCACATGCCGGATTGCGAATCGCGCACCCAGCGAAAGAAGAGCGCAGAAAACGCGAGCGAGAGCACCAGGTTGCCGAACTTGTTTTTAAAGCTCATGGCGCGGCGGTCGCGCACCGGGAAGCGCGAGGCGTTCAGGAAATCGACATCCAGGTGCAGGAAAGCTTCGATGAGATACGAAAGCGCATCGGCGGGGTAGCTATGGTCGCCATCGAGCGTGATGATGACGTCGCTGGTGGCAACCGCGAAGCCCCGTTTGTAGCTGCGGCCATAGCCGCGCACGTCTTCACGGATGACTTTGGCTCCGAGCGCGGCCGCAACTTCACAGGTGCGGTCGGTGGAGGCGTTGTCGACCACGACGACCTCGTCCACGAAATCGGGGAGCGCGCGCAGGACCTTTTCCACGCCCTGCTCTTCGTTCAGACACGGAATGATGACCGCGATGGACTGTCCTTTATACATGGCGAATAGCGGCCGAATCGACTTTTTTAATGAAAAAAGCGTCGGTTGATATGATGGAACCCATGAAGCGCGTAAGCCTTCTCCTGTTTTGTGCAGCGATTGCGTCCGGGTTTGTTGCCTTGCGCGCGGCCGACCTTGCAAACGTGCAATCCGTATATATTTTGCCCATGTCGCACGGCATGGACCAGTATCTGGCTAACCGGCTGACGAACGGGCACGTGTTCCGCGTGGTGACGGACGCGAAGATTGCCGACGCGGTGCTGACGGACCATCTGGGCGACACGTTCCAGCAGGAGTTGGAAACGCTGCTGCCCGCTCCCGAAGCGGTGAAGAAGGTCGAGGCGCCCAAAGACAAGCCCGCGGGACCGATGCTGGTGGATCCGGATGCAAAGCTGCCGCCGGTGCGCAGCACATTTGGAGGCGGTAAGGGCACGCTGTTCCTGGTAGATCCAAAATCGCACGAGGTGTTGTGGTCGGTATACGACCCTGCAAAAGGTTCGGACTCGAAGGAAATGGATCGCACCGCCTCCGACATTGTAAGCCGCCTCAAGAAAGATCTGAACCCGAAGAAGTAGCGCGGCGCTACTCCGGATGTATGCGGGCTATAATCGCGGACATCAGGAGTAATTCATAGCATGCGGTTTTCATCAATTGTTTTGCGCGGCTTGCTGGCGGGCGCGCTGGCCGCCGGCGCGGCGCTGGCAGCTACAGATGTACCGATCGCTGGAAAGTGGAAGCTCAACTACGCTAAGAGCAACTTCGGCGAAACCACACTGACTTATACTGCGCTGCCCACGGGCGAATGGAGTTCCACGACTGCTGGGCAGACATACAAGTTTCGTATGGACGGCAAGGAATACTCTGATGGCCAGGGCAACACGGTGGGGTGGAAGAGTCTGGACCCGAACACGTGGCAGTCGACATGGATGACGAACGGGCGCGTCAGCAATACGGACACGTTGCGTTTGGGCGCCGACGGAATCCTGACCGAAAGCCAGAAGGGGGTCAAGCCGGACGGCGGCACGATCGAAAACATGATCACCTTTCAGCGCGTTTCCGGCGGGCCCGGACTCGCCGGCAAGTGGAAGACGAAGAACATGCAATCGGCCACGGACAACGTGGTCGAGTTCACGGCCGCGGACGGCAATCGCCTCGCTTACAACGAACATACGATGGGCGTGAGCTGCGACAGCAAGGTGGACGGCAAAGACTATGCGTGTAGCGGCGCTATGATTCCAAAAGGCTGGTCGATTGCGATGACGCGGAGCGGTAGTCGGGCTCTGACGGTTGCGATCAAAAGAGACAACAAGTTGATGTACCGATACATCTACAACGTGTCGCCCGATGGGAAAACGCTGACCGCAACTGGCGCGGCTACTGGGACTCGCGAGAAAGTCACGATGGTGTACGACCGCGAGTAGGGCGGCCGTTTAGCTGACCATTCGTTTCAAATTCTGGCCGCAGATCACGCTGCCGGCTTGTTTATCGCCATTCGGACCCGGCCAGTGCGTTTCCAGGCTGATCCAACCGTTGTAGCCGCCCCGTTCGAGCCCGTCGATCTGTTGCGACCATGGAATCGCTCCAGTGCCCAGTTCGCGCCATGTGGCTTTGTGGTCACGAACCGTGCAGTCTTTGGCGTGCACGTGCGCAATGCGTGCCACGGGTAGCTTCGCGAAACCTTGCATGGGCTCTTCGCCCGCGACGAACGTATTGGCAGGGTCCCAGACCACCTTCAAATTGGGATGATCAAGCGCGGCCAGCACGCGCGCGGTCTCCACGCCGGTGCCGATGTTGCAGGCGTGTTCGTTTTCGATGCCGATCGTGACGCCGCGCGACGCGGCTTGATCGGCCAGGCCTTTCAGGGCTTCCACGATCCGATCGAAGCAGGCTGCCGGATCAATTGTGCGCCAGTAAGAGAAGACGCGGATGATGCGGGCGCCGGTACGCGCGGCGATTTCGAACGCGCGGGCGGTCAGGCGCGGTTGATCCTCGAACGTGTGTTTGGAGGCGAAGGAATCCTGCTGGAAGCGCTCGTCGACGGCAGGCGCATCGGGCAACACGCACTTGAGCACGGGCGAGGCGATGGAGATGATTTCCATACCGTGATTGCGCGCGATCTGGATGGCGCGATCGAGCTCTTCGTCAGAGAGATCGACAATGTTTTTGCCCCACAGCATCCGCAGTTCGGCGCCGGTCATGCCAACGGAGGCCATGGATTGGATGGCGGATTCGAAATCGGACGTGAACTCGTCAGTGATGGCGGCGGTGCGGAAGCGATCGGGCATGGAGACTCCATTATAAGGAGCTTCGAAATTTGAGTTTGCGGATGCGACAATGGCAAAATGCCCTCAATCGCCGCATCCGTCGCACAGGTTCCGCGCTCGCGCATACGCGAGTTGGCGGAGATTGCAATGTCCATGGACGGCGTGCTGCGCCTATATTTCGGCGAGTCGAATCTGCCCACGCCCGATTACATCAAACAGGCGGCGATACGCGCCATGCACGACGGTTTCACGTTCTACACGGAGAACGCGGGGCTGCCTTCGACGCGGCGCGCCATAGCCGCGCACTACGCGAAGCTGAATGGCGTAGAGCTCGACCCCATGCGCGAAATTGTGGTCACGGCGTCGGGGGTGCAAGCCCTCAACCTGGCGATTCGCTGCGTGCTGGACCCGGGCGACGAGGGAATCGTGCTAACGCCTGCGTGGCCGAATGGCAGCGCTAACGTGCAGCTTGCGAATGCGCAGGTGCACGAGATTCCACACCCGCTGTGCGGCGACCGGTATCGCATCGACTTCGACGCCATGGAGCGCGTGGTGACGCCGCGCACGCGATTGCTGGTGTACACTTCGCCATCGAATCCGCTGGGATGGGTCGCGACGGAGGAGGAGCAGCAGGCGCTGCTCGACTTTGCGCGGCGCCACGATCTGTGGCTGCTGGCGGACGAGGTTTACGACCGCCTGTACTATCGCGGCGCGAAACTGGGCGCCGCGGCCCCTTCGATCCTGCGCAAAGCGACA
>DATAUH010000311.1:0-8481 GCA_036268375.1 Bryobacteraceae bacterium
TGCGAAACTGGAAGGCCGCGCTCCAGCGGTTCGCGATCCTGTTCGGCGACCGCGTTCCCCGGGTAGAAACCGCGTAAACCGTCCCGCATGAATCATCGGAAAAAGAACGAATCCGGGATGGGGGCTCTGCCCCCAAACCCCCGAGATTTACCGCTTTCGCGCCAGGATTCCTGGGCCGAGAGGCGAGCTGCGCGCGCACTCTCGGAATCCCGGCCCCTGAGTCGGCGCTCGGGTTGCATCTCTGCAGAGCCCTACCCTCCGCTCAGGTCCGTTCACTCTACCAGGGATACACGTTCAAAAAGATAGCCGTTTACACAAAAGACTTGACGCTCCCTGTGGCACGGTTGGTTAACCAACTCTCCAGCTGAAACCGTCGCAGCGCGCGCCGCATCGTCAAGCGACCTTATGTTTGGCAATGAAATCGGGCGCGGGCTCGCTGCTCATGCCCGGCGCTTCTGGCGCAGGCGCTTCGCCATTCACCACACGCTCGCTTCCACCGGCTTCCATGTAAATCGCATTCGGAATCGCGCAAAGAATATTCAGGTTGGTTGGCCCTCCGCCATGACTGGCGAGTTCCATGCCGAATCCATCGGCAATAGCGGCAATCTCCATCCATTCCGTAGGACCGCCTGCGCGGCGATTATCCGGCTGCACCACATCCGCACCCTTCTTCGAGAGGAGATCCATGAACGCGTGCTTGTTGTACTCGTTCTCGCCACAGGCGATGCGCATGTCGAGCTCCGCCGAGAGTTCCGCGTAGCCTTCGTGATCGTAAGGTACGATCGGCTCTTCATACCAGAAACAGCCGAGTTGCTGGTAGGCGCGTCCGCGCCGAAGGGCCTCGACGCGATTGAAGGCCTGATTCGCATCCACCATAATGCGGACGCCCTTGCCGGCGGTTTTGAATCCGACTTCAATGCGCTCCACGTCATCGTCGAGACCGAACTTACCGACCTTCACTTTGAAGGCTTTGTAACCGGCCTCCATCGTTTCATTGATAGTGCGTTTGTATTGCGAATGGTCTTTGTCGTTGTCGCGATACCAACCGCACATGGCGTAGGCCGGCATTCGATCGCGCACCGCCCCCAGCATTTTGTAAACCGGCAACCCGGCAGCCTTGCCGAGGATGTCCCAAAGCGCGATATCTACCGCCGACATGGCGAACTGCGTGACGCCCTGCACGCCCTGATATTCGAGAGCGCGCCACAGATCGGCACGAATCTTTTTAGGAAAGGCGGGGTCCTGGCCGAGCAGCACGGGCTTGATTTCATGCTCCAGGATGGTTTGCACGACGCGCGGTCCGCCCGCGATCATGCCGAAACTGCTATAGGCCCAACCGGTGATGCCTGCGTCGGTCTTGAGGCGAAGCACGACACCGCCGCCATCGCCACCGAAATCATGGATCGCATCGCTATAAGGCGCGGCTGGCACGCGCAGCAGGTCGGTCTCGAGGCTAGTGATCTTAAACTGCTTTTTCGCCTCGGCTGCGAGCGCCAGGCCGCGGCTAAGGGGCGCCGCTGCGGCGATCGCCAAAACGCTTCGCCGGGTCATGATTGGCATGTCTCAGAATATACCCGCTGAGCGGGTTACGAATGCGCGGGCGCCGCGAAACTTCCGCGGGATCTGTCGCGAAGCGTTGGCGATGCTGCGTCTGCAGGGAGGTTACGGAGCCGCTGAGTTGTTAACGCTTCTGCGCCCGCAGAGGTTTCTCAATCGTTTCGAGTTCCTCCGCAGTCATTCGAGGAGCGGCCTTGCGTAGCATCGTCAGGAACCAATCGATCTCCCACGGTTCAAATGGATGGCCGATACAACCGCCGTGTTTGCCATCGGCATCGGCGGGCCGATTGGAGTTGACGATCAGCTCACCCTTACTATCCAGGAAAGCGAAAAAGGGGATGAGGGAGGAGCCGCCTAAACGAGCGATCAAAGTATCGGCCCCAGGCGTATTGGTATCTTTTGCTCCGGCTTGCTCCTGTACGCGAAAATGGACGACCACGAAGTACTTGTCGACGATGGGTTTGATGGGAGCGGACTCGATAAAACTATCGAGTTTATGGCACCAGCCTCACCAAGAGGCGTGAAACATGGCGAAGATGGACTGCTGGCCGGATGCTGCTTGAGCCTCGGCGGCGTCCAAGAGAGCGGCGGCAGTAGCGGACGTTTGCGCCGCCGTGAATCCCGGGCCAATGGCCGCGGCGATTGCGAAGCTGAACGTCCTGCGAGTGATCATGAGGCGGTTCCGTTGCGAACTTGAAAGCGAGCTCTGACAGGGTAGGAGCCAGGCCGATCGGCGTTACGAATCCGTTCAAAGGACGACAAGATTCCGGAGAAGCGATCGTCTTGTGCGTGCGCTGGTATCTCCGCTATCCTCTGTCCCATGAGCACGTCGCGGAGTTGATGGCGGAACGCGGGATGCGGGTGGATGCCAGCGGTATCGCTGGCTGCAGGCATATGCACCCGAACTAAACAAGTGTTGCCGGCCGCATCTGAAACCGACCAATAAAAGCTATCGGATTGACGAGACATACATTCGGGTAAAAGGCCAAGACAAGTATCTATATCGCGCGATCGACTCCACCGGGCAGACGATCGATTTCCTGCTCAGGGCCAAGCCATGCCGCTTAACCGAGGATACCAATCACCAGTATTGGCCTGAGCGGCTCCTTCTTAAACTTGGCAATAAACCTAATTGGCAGTGTTGCATCTATGAAAGCGACAGCGTGAAGGTCATCGGCTTGGCGCAGTGACCACCGGATCGTGAGATCAAAGCTGTCTTCGACGAACTTGGCTTGACCACCAACACTACCTTTGGCGATACCCGGCTCGCCGCAAAGAGTTATTGCGGCGAGCCACGATGCCGTATCTGCTAAGCTCCGGGTGATTCCGGAGCGCCGCGACCACCATTGTCAGATCGAGACACCTCTCAGAACGCGAAGCGAACCTCGAGTTGAAGACTGCGCATCCCCGCGGCGCCGGTTGCGGACCCGAAGCCTGCGTTCTTGGGCAACTGCCGGCCCGACGATATCGAACCGCTAGAGGTGAACTCGCTGTTCTGCAGCGCCATGGCCGTCGGGTTGTTGAAGGTAGCCGACGTACTTAGGCCGTTGATTTGCACCTTGTTCAGCGTATTGAAGATATCCGCGCGAAACTCGAAGCGGCGTGATTCCTGGAACTTCCAGAAACGGAACCGCCGCACGATGGACGTGTCGACATTGTTGGTTGGACAGTAATGCATGGAGTTGCGGCCCGACTCCAAGCCAACACTGCCGTAAGTCGGCCCGGTAATAGCCGCAGCACTGAACTCGGCTAAAGGATTGCCGGAACATCCGCTACCGGCATTGGAACCTAGAACTACCATGCCGTTAAAATCCGGAGAACCGGTGATGTTCACGGCCGCTCCGGCTGTATTGTAGCTGTAGCCGGGGGTGAAGGTCCCTCCCGAGGCGTACGTATACACGCCCGAAAGTTGCCAGTCCTTCGTAAGTTGGTGGAAAAAGGCGCCTGCGCCGCTCACGCCCGTGGGTTCCCATGTCGCATTGAATTTAAAGTAGTTCGGCAGGCGGCCAATGTTGGAATTCAGGTTTTCGTATGCCTGCTGGTCGGATCGCAGCGAAACCGACCCATCCGAATTATGCACGTAACGTTCGAGCAGACCGATGTTGCCCTTCAGCGAGATCTCGTACGTGTAGTTCGCCCCGAACGAAAAGCCATGAGCCCATCGCCGGCTCAAGCTCATCTGGATCGAGTGAAACGTGTCATGGAAGTTCGTCGTATTCTGCCCGATTGTGCCGAGACCTACGTACGGACGGAGCAGGTTGGTCGTGTAAGCTGACGCCCCCGGATTCGCCGGCGCGCCGAGTGTCGGATCCTGATACCTCCCCAGATACGCGGCGCCGATGTCAACCGCATTCAGGTTCACTGTATCGCCTCCCTGGAGCGTACCGAGGCGGTTGTACCCGTGATTGCCGACATAAGACACGTCTCCCACCATCTGGAAAGGTAGAGATTTCTGGACGCCGACATTCCACTGAAGTGACGACGGAACCTTCGCGCTGTACTGGAATGTAACCAGTGCCGGTACCGGCAAGGGGCTTAGCCCTCCAGAACCGAGAGTCGCCAAATTACCGTTGAACAGGTCTGTGTCGGTCGCGGCCGGTGGATTGCCGGGAATCGAAAATACAGTGTTCCCATCGGGCCGGTCGTAGAACACGCCGAGGCCACCGCGGATGACCCAGTTGGATCTGCCAGTCACGTCATACGCCAACCCGAACCGCGGTCCGACCACCAAGCCGGGCCACGTGTAATCCGACTTCGCGATGCCGTGACCAGCTTGTACGATCCCATTGAGCGCAGTACCCGTGCCCGGGACGGGGGTCCCGATCAGCGCCTGCGTATTCGCCGCGCCGGCCGCCGTTACGATCTGGCCGGTAAGGGGGTTCATTGCATTGCGGGTGTTGCCCGAACACGCCGCCGCGCCGTTGCTGCAGCCGGCTACGTAAAGAACGGGGGCCTGCGATGCAGACCACATATTGGGAAAGAAATTCGACATCGTTTCGTTCTGGTCGTACTGCGGACCTTGATGCACCAGGCGCAGACCATAGTCCACCGTAAGGCGGTTGGTCAGTTTCCAGTTATCTTGGACGAAGCCTTCGACTTGGTTGTAGACCATGTCGCCTTCTATGAATTTCGAGGCTTGCAGGTACTCCGTGAAGACACCGGTCGCCGCGTTTGAATAACCAAACCCTGTGTCAAGGGCGTTGGTGGTGCTGTTGCCGAAGTTCACGTACCCCTGGAAGCTCAAGTTCGCGATTCCGCCCGCGCCTGTATTCTGAGCCTTGTAACTATGGTTAAGATAGGCCCCAGCTTTGAACGTGTGCCGCCCGACGATCTTGGTGAGACTGCCCGCGACGTCCTGTGTGTGGTTGATGTTCAGCCATCCGGGGAACTGCAGGTTCGGAGGCGCCGCTCCAATCAGGCTGCCCCATCCGAAGAGCGGCGGCAGGTTCAGGGACTTGCCGTCCCAGAACGGAGGCTTCTCAGCTTGGAGGACTTGGTAATCATAATAACTCGAACTCACTTGTCCCGCGTTTGGATACAGCTCCGGGAAAGCGCTAAGAGTACTTAGCCGGTTCGCGGCCGGATCCGTATCAAGACCGCCGTTATTGCCGCCCGCCAGTTGGTTCTTGATGCTTCCATAGGTCACTTCTACGACCGTAGTCGGCGTGATCGTCCAGTCGAATGTAGCCCCGTAGTTGGTGATAGTGGGATACGGAACGTAGCTGTCACTAAATCCAGGAATGCCGTTGGTGCCCGTACCGCCAATCTGCAGCACCGGGCGTTGAATCTGGCTGGAGTATTTGGCCGAGATCCGTACACTCGGCGTGAACTGATAATCCAGGCGGACAGCCGGCTGCTGCGTGAGCTGATTGTAGGTACCCGGCTGCAGCTGATAGTTGTAATTGGCCCCCGCCGCCTGTGCGACATTCGGGAGCGGGTATTGGTTGAGCACCGCAATACCCGGAGCATACAGGCGGTTTTGCGGGATGGTGTTCCCGGCGAAGGGCTGCCCTGTCGTGTTATCAATGATTGAGGCGATCGGGTTGCCGTTCTGGTCGCGGCTCTGCGAAAAATCGCCCATCCGCTCGGCAGCGGTTGGCACACGCAGCCGAATAACATTTCCGCTGTTGGACAGTACCAACTGCGGACGGAATTCATGTGCATAGAAGAAGAAGAACTTATTGCGGCCGTTGTATAGTTTGGGGATCACCACGGGACCCCCGATGGTATAGCCGTAGGTGTTCAGATGTGAATACGTCGGGATGTCCCCGTTCTTCTGCGTAGTCCACGCTCTCGAATTCCACTCTGTGTTGGTGAAAATTCCGTAGCCTGATCCGTGGAACCCATTCGAGCCGCTTTTGGTTACAGCCGTGATCTGCAATCCACTGGATCTGCCATATTCCGCCTGATAACCCTGCGTAAGGACCTTGACCTCACCGATCGACTCGATGTTCATCGTCAGCATCTGGCCGTTATTGCCGGTATCCATGGCCGAGACGCCGTCCATCATAATGTTGTCTTGGCTGCCGTTTGGGTCGCCCAGCCGCGCAGAGCTGCCGCCGCCGGTTAGCGCGCCGTTAACGCCAGGGGTAAAGGCCACGGCGGCAGCGAAGTTTCCATGCGTAATCGGCAGGCTTTCAATCGCTTTAGTTTCGACGGCATACGATCGCTCGCCGCTCTGGGTCTGCACCAGCGCCGCTTCTGCGTTCACGGTGATGGTTTCAGTCGTTCCTCCTACTTCCAGCATCAGCGTCGGCACGCCGACGCGATCGCCGCCGGCGACGATGATTCCCCTGCGTCTAATAGTCTTGAACGACGGCGCAGTGACTTCGACTGTGTAGGTATCGCCGGTCACGTCTGGAAACACGTAGTCCCCACTGTCGTTGGTGACGACGACGGCCCCTCTTGTGCCGCGCGCCTCGCTAATCAGCACCACGTGGGCGCCGGCAAGAACGCCTCCGGTTGAGTCGGTGACTCGCCCTGTTACTGTACCGGTAGTGATCTGTCCCGGTGCAGAAGACGGTAGTAAAAACGAAGCCACTACGATAGTGGCCAAGCGGCAAACATTGCGCATCCTCTTCCCTCCCCGAATCTAACTCAGATAGCCCAAACCCCAACGCCTACGCGGGCGGTATGCCCAATCCTTCAGCTACTTGATGGGAGCCTCCATGCATCGGTTTTCCCGAAGAGCCCGTTATATGGAAGCGGTAATGAGTGCTGTTAGGTTACGCGCGGTTGCGATAGCGGTCAACAGAAATCAGTGACTGTAACGGTTACACTCAGGGTCAATTAACGGTTACAGGAGCGGCTGGGTGATGAGGACATTGGAGTTTGCTTTTGTAAACGTCGAGCTGACCGGACAAATATCGAGCAATCAAACCGCCTAACAGCAATTCTGATGGACCAGCAGTACAAGGAAGTAACCGCGAGTAACCGGTCATCTTAGAAGCTGTCGCGGTATAGCGATTCAGACGGGCACTGGCACGCCACGCGGAGAACCGCGCCCCCTTCCACGGCCATGGCTCCGGCGGCAACGTCTAACAATCCTGTACGGACCAGTGGTATACTCCCTTCACTTGTCGCGGGTGAGATGCAAAACTCAACGGAGTTCGAGCTGGAAAGGGCCGAATTAGAAGCGGTTCTGTCTTCGGAGGCGTTTGCGCGCTCGTCCAAAGTGGCGCAGATTCTGAAATATGTCTGCGAAGCTCACTTTACGGGCCGATCGCAGGAGATCAAGGAATACAACATTGCCATCGAAGTATTCGGGCGCCCGGCGGATTTCGATCAGGCCCGTGACTCGATCGTACGCGTGGAAGCGCACCGGCTACGCAAAAGGCTGCAGGAGTTCTACGCCGGGAAAGGCGCAGACCACGAGATGCGGATTGTCCTATCGCCGGGCAATTACGTTCCCCAATTCGTGCGGCGGCAAGGAACGTCTTCGGTCTCGGCTTCGTCGTTGGAAAGCGCCGCTGTCTTTGCGGAGCCCGGCGTACCCTCTTCACTTGCGCCGCTAGAGCAATCGCAATCGGCGCGTCGTTTTCGCTTGCTGTGGCGTTATACTTTGGCTGCTGTGATGATCCTAGTGATCGGCGCAGTCGTTTACGCGCGCCTTCCGCATCAGGCCGCCTGGTTGCCTGCCAAGAGCGGAGCCGGAACCGTTGCGGCGGATTCATCGAGCGAAGAAGTTCGGATTCTGGCCGGTGCAGCTGACACCAACATTGTCGATCATTACGGCAATACCTGGTATGGAGACCGATACTTTAACGGTGGAACCGTCCGGGCCGTGCCGCCCAGGCCCATAGCTTACACTCAGGATCCCGCGCTCTTTTATCACCTCCGTGAGGGCGATTTCTCCTACGATATTCCTCTGCAAAACAGATCATATGAACTGCGCCTGTATTTTGCCGAAACCATCTTTGGCGAGAACAACGTAGCCGGCGGCGGCGAGTCTTCGCGCGTTTTCCGTATCTTCGCGAACGCGAAGACCTTGGATGACGGGCTAGACGTGATCGCCGACGCGCCCGGCAGCAATACGGCGAATATAAAGGTCTTCAAGGATGTGCGACCGGCCGCGGATGGCAAGCTGCACCTCGCATTCGCAACCGTGACGAACGATGTAGCATTTGTGAACGCGATCGAGATCGCGCCTTCCGCACCAGGGGCCATCAGGCCGATTCGGATTCTGGCGAGGGAAATCGGCTATACGGACGAGAACAACCGCGTCTGGAGCTCCGACCGCTACTTCCATAACGGCGTGCTGGCGCCGCGGACCGTGCCTGTGGCGGGCACGGAAGAACAGGAGCTTTATCATAGCGAACGCTTCGGTAATTTCTCATATGTGATTCCCGTCGCCAAAAACGGGCGCTACACCGTAACGATGAAGTTCTGCGAATCCCGGCCCGGGCTGGACGCCGCAGGCGGCAC
>DATAUH010000312.1:0-10365 GCA_036268375.1 Bryobacteraceae bacterium
GGTGGCAGCCTCCGGTCTCCGCCCATCTGGCTTTCGGCCGGCCAGTTGCCGACCCAATGCGCGATCAGCGGCGCAGCGCGAGCAATGGATCGATCCGCGCCGCGCGGAAGGCCGGCACAGCGCTTGCGGCCATTGAGACCACCATCAATCCGAAGGACGCGGCAAGTAGCGTCAGCGGATCCGTCGCGCTCACCCCAAACAACTGTCCCGCAAGCACGCGACTCATTGCCAGGTAACCCGCGATTCCGGCGGCCAGACCGGCGGCAGCGGCCCGCACTCCCTGGTTCGTCACCAGCCAAACGACGTCGAACGGCGACGCGCCGATTGCAATCCGAATCCCGATCTCCTGCGTGCGCTGCGCGGCCAGATACGACATGACGCCGTATACACCGGCGGTCGCGAGCAGCAGGGCCAACCCGGCGAAGATCGCCAGCAGCGACATAGTGAAACGGCTCTGCCAGTAACTATCAGACAGACGCTCTTCGAGAGGCGCGATCTGGTAAACGTTCATCAACTTTCCCAAGCTCCAGAGGGCGCGTTCCGCGGTCTTCGCGACTGCCAGGGGGGTTGTACGCGTGCGGATGACGAACGACATCACCGGTCCCGGCATCTGGGCGTGCGGAAAATACAGCACGCCGGGAGCCTGGGTGTCGAGTCCCGCGAAACGAATGTCTTTCGCTACGCCGATGATGCGCCATTCGCGGCGATCGCCGCCAGTCAAGCGAAAGCTCTGCCCCACGGGATTGCCCATCGGAAAATAGCGCCTTGCGACCGACTGGGAAACCACCGCGACCGGCGCCGCATCGGAGCTGTCTGCGCCGGAAATGGAGCGGCCACTCACGAGAGGCGTGTGGATCGTTTCGAAGTATCCGGGAAGAACGCTCAGTGTGGTGGCGGACGGATCGTGCCCTGGGTCCAGCGGCTGTCCGGACGGAGCGAAGCGCGCCGGCGCGTAGAGCGTCAGCGGGGGCGGAAAACTGACCGCGCTCACCGCCTCGACTCCGGGAATCTCGCGCAGCTTGTCCGCCGCCGCTTCGAAGTAGTTGTGCTGCGCCGAGGCCGTACGGTATTGCTCGCCGCGGAGCGAGTTGCGGATTAAGAGCACTTTGCCGGGTTCGAATCCCCAGGACGCCTTCGAGAGGCGCAGGAAAGTCTGCACGAGCAGTCCTGCCGACGCAATCAGAATCAGCGACAATCCGATTTCTGCGGCGATCAGAGCATTGCGCCAGAAAGCGCTGAATCGTCCGGCGCTGCGCGAGCGGCCCGCGTCTCCGAGATGCTGCGCCGTGGCGCTCCGCGATGCCTGGCGCGCCGGAGCCATGCCGAACAGAATCGAAGAGAGCAGGCTCAGTCCCAGCGCCAGGGCCAGCGCTTCGGGACTGATGTGCACCTGGTCGGCGAAGGGCAGGCCCGCCGCCGCGGGCACAAGCGCGAGCATGGGCCGCAGGCTCAACGACGCGAACAGGATGCCTCCGATTCCCCCCATTCCCGAGAGCAACAGATTCTCAGCAAAGAGCTGCCGGATGATTTGGCCGCGCGAGGCCCCGATCGCCATGCGCACGGAAAACTCGTATCCCCGGGCCGAGTATCTCGCCAACAGCAGGTTCGCCACATTGGCGCAGGCGATCAGCAGCATGATGCCTACCGCGCATTGGAGCAGGAAAAACGGGCTGCGGAATTCTCCCATGAGATCGTCGCGAATCGCGTTCACCAGCGACGCCGGCGGCGTGGTCCCTTCGGGATACTCGCGCGCCGCCTGCGCGGTGATCGCCGCGATCTCACCGCGCGCCTCGGCTACCGAAGCCCTATCGCGTAACCGGCCGACGATAACCATCGAGCGCCGAAGCCGCTCCATACGCTGGTTCTCGAACGAAGACGGCAGAAAGACATCGGCCTGTACCGTGATGCCGTTGTTCGGAGGGCGATACCCCGGTGGCAGAATTCCGATGATGCGCACGCTGCGGCCATCGAGTTCCACCTTCGACCCAACAGCAGATTCAGCGCCGCCCAGAACCGAACGCCAGAGCGAATAGCTGATGACCGCCACATCGTCTTTACCTGGCAACCCCTCGTCTGCGAGGAACGTTCGCCCGCGAAAGGCCGGAACGCCCATGGTGTCGAAGAAGTTTGCGGTGACCATGTGGGCGGGTGGCGTGATCGGCGGATCCAGCGCCGTAAACGTAGGATTGGCGTAGGTGAATGCCGCCAGGCTGGCGAAACTTCGGCTGCGGTCACGCCAATCGAAGAACAAAGCAGGCGCCGTCAACGCCCGACTGTTGCCCCCCTGGCGGCTGAAATCCGACCAGATAACCGCCAGTCGCGCGGGGTCGCGATATGGAAGCGGATGCAGAAGCACACCGTCAGGCTGAAGATTGCCGTAGTCCCTCCAATGCCCAGCGAAAGAATCAGGACGCCGAGCAGGTAGAATGCTGGACTGCGGCGGAGCAGACGCAGACCATAGAGGAAGTCGCGGAAAAAAGAGATCTCGAGCACGGTTTCACCTCGGTAGGGATGGGTCAGTTTTTCGTGAAGAGGCCGGCTCCCACCTCGGAGCCCGCTGAACCCTTGCGAATTTGCAGGTAGTTCCGCTCGCTGCGGTCCATGACGAGATCTACTCTGCCCGCGAGTTGCATGTCCTGCAAAGCCAGGAAACTCGAGTCCGAAACGGTAAATGGACCAGCGGCGGTTCCTTGAGCAGCCAGATTCGCGTTATCGGAAAAGAGGGACGCCACCGCCTTGTAACTCCGCGTCTGTCTTTGCTCGCGAATCCATACGACTCGACTGTTGGCAATCACGTTGTTGCGGAAATCGAAATCATCGCCGTCGGTCTCCACGGTCCATATGCCGCTAGTGCTGGCCCCATAAACCAGGCAGTTCCGCATGGCGTTGCGGTGGCTCGTTCCGCCCTCTGCGCGCCAGAAGACCACAGCGTTCTTGACGTTATAAAAGATGTCGTGTTCCAGCACCAGGCCGTGGCCGTTTGCAATCACTCCTACGTGAAGCGGCATGACCTGATCGTCTCCGATGAATACGCATTGCTTCACCAGAAGATCCTCCAGATTCTTGCCGTCACGCCAGATCGGATACGTCCGCCGGATCTGATTCGGAGTCTTGTAGTAGAAGTCCAGTCCGCCCGTGAACCGCAAGCCCTGGATCGTTGCGTGATTGACCTCGATCTGAATGCCGTTGCCGGTCTCGCCTCCTGGGTCGGCCTCGAGGGGCACAGCGGTAACTACAGTGGGCATCTGCTGCGGATGCCATCGAGGTTCGTCCGGCAGAACCTCGGCGCGAATCACCAAACGGGCCGTTGCCGTATAAGCCTTATTGTTCTTGAACAGCGCCGTTTGCGACAGGACATACA
This sequence comes from Bryobacteraceae bacterium, assembly GCA_036268375.1. Lineage (GTDB taxonomy): Bacteria > Acidobacteriota > Terriglobia > Bryobacterales > Bryobacteraceae > PALSA-243. Next base: position 3,362 of record DATAUH010000312.1, read on the forward strand.
CGCCGGGAGCCACAATCACTTCCGAAGAATTGCTGCTGGTGTCGGCGTTCACCCGATGGGCGGCCTCGGTAATCGACCGCAGGGGCCGTTCCCGCGTCCCAGGGTTCGTGTCCGCGCCCGAGGCTGCGTTGACGAAGAGTTGCTGGGCCGCCAATGGGCCGGCAGCGCCTGCCAGCAACACAAAGAGAGGCAAGGCAAAGGGTGTTCGTTTAAGCGCGAGTGACTTCACATTGCCACTGTAGCCGTCGCCATGGCAGCTCTCCAGAGATTTGTTCCGAACCGGCGTGGCAACGATCCGAAACGGTATACCGCAGGAACAATTGACGCCACGCCGATGCACATCGGCTCCAGATTTGGTGTGGTGGATGTTCGGCGCCGGCGGAGACGTGCAGGCCGGCATGACGCCTGCCGACGTTGCCGGTGAAGTTATCAAAGCCTTCGTGGACAAGCAGTGCAACGCGAAGATAGAGCGCAGCTATGCCGAGCGGGGACTGTTAGCGGCGGGAGCGGACATCAGCAGTGCGGCAACTGTAGCAATGGGGGAACCTCACCTTCGTGCGCGCCTCTCACGGATGCGCAAGCAGACTGCATGACTCCGCGAGATTCATCTTCGAAGTTTGCATTCCAGCGAATCAGGCGTTTGATTGGCGACTTTGCATGCTCTCACCTGCGTTCATGGCATTCGAAGCGCGGATGACAAAGGAATCGTCCTCTTTTGAAAGAACAGCGGAGTGCGGCTGACCGCGGACTACGTTACGATCTGGCGATGGGTGCAGCAATATTCCCCGCTGTTATTTGAATCTTTAGCGGGCGGAAAGTTCTCCAGCAACAACGGCGTGGGTCTGGTCTGACCCTACAGCCTGACAACGCTGGATGACGGCGGCATGCGAGACCGGATACTGCACGGATGCTGTTCCGCTGGCGACACTTCGAAGCCGAAATCATTGTCCTTTGCGTCCGCTGGTCCCTGCGTTATCCGCTTAGCCTTCCCCGATTGAAAGAGATCATGGCCGAGCGGAACATAAGCGTCGATCACGTCACGATCTGGCGTTGAGTCCAGCGGTGTGCGCCGGAACTGAACCGAGGCTGCCGCCTCGGAATTGCGGAATACCAATCTGCCAGTGGCGGTGGAGAGACGTATTGGAGGGGGGCGGGTAAGTGGACTAATCTATATCGGGCAGTGGATTCCACTGGAGCTACCATCGACTTTCTCCTGACCCCAAGCGCGACACGGTTGTTTGGCCAAGCGGTTTCTGCAGAAAGCCTTGCGTTCGCCCGGCATCCTCGACCGCGGTGATTAACGTGGAAGGAATCCGTCGTATCCGAAGGCCATCGGGGAACTGCGACGGGTCGGCGGCCCGGGTTGAACCTGTCGTTGTAATTCACCGGGATCCGTCCGAAATGGCCGAAATTGCCTTGGCCCAAACACCAAAAGGTTGTTATACCGCAGAGTCCTAAGTTGGCGTCGCTTGCGGGAGTCCAAAAGATTTAATCTCGCGACTCCTTGACTCGGCCCTCAAGCGGGCATATACTCACTCCAATTCCAAGCGAGTTTAACCGCTTAAATCCTAATGGGGGAAACTCATGCCACACAGCGCCATTCGTGTATACTTTTCTCTGGCCTTTGCGCTGGCCGCGCTCACGCCCGTTGCATCGGGCCAGGTAACTACAACCGGTCTGCGCGGAATCGTTCGCGATACATCTAACGCCGTAGTTCCGAACGTAGCGCTGAAGGCGACGGATACAGCCACGGGGATCGAAAAAACTACGGTTTCGGGCGATGACGGGGGTTTCTTTTTCCCGAATCTCCAGGCAGGAACTTATAGTTTGACGGCGGCTATGGCCGGTTTTCAGACCTCTACTTATAACAACATAACTGTCGACTCTGGCCGCACTACCGACATTCCGGTTCAATTGCAAATTGGCCAAGCCATTCAGAGCGTCGAAGTATCCGCCAACGCCGTCCAGTTGGAAACTTCGTCCAACGAAGTTGGCAAAACGATCGACAACAAAAGCATTCTGAATGTGCCGCTTCCTGGCCGCGAGACGCTGAATTTCGCGCTGCTGATGCCTGGCGTCGGCAACACGCAAGGAAACGACCGGTACAGCACGTTCAACGGACTCCCAAATGCTGCAATGGATATCACCGTAGACGGCATGAACAATAACTCGCAGCGCTGGAAAAGCGGCGGGACCAGTTTCTATGAGTTCGGACCGAGCCGCATCGACGCGATGGAGCAGGTCACCGTATCGACCACTGGTTTAGGCGCCGATGCCGGCGGTCAGGGCGCGATGCAGATCCGCATGACCACGAAGCGCGGCACGGATCAATACCATTTCAAAGTCCTCGAACAACTTACTAATGAAGACTTCAACGCCAATTCCTATTTCAACACGCTGAAGCACATCGCCAGGCCGCGCAGCCGGCAGAACAATGAAGTGGGCTCGGTGAGCGGACCTCTGCTGCCGTTTGTTCCGTACATGAAGCACAAGCTATTCTTCTTCGCCTATTTTGAGGACCAGCCGCAACCCGGAAGCGTTACCGACACCAGGAACCTCCTGACGCCGGATGCGCAGGCCGGCAGATTCACCTACCTCGGAACGGATGGCCAACAGCACACCGTTAATATACTCGCCGCCGCTGCCGCCGCCGGCCTTCCCAGCGCAATCGATCCCACCGTATCCGGCATACTGGGCAAAATCAACGCAACCCAGTCGCGCGCCAGCGGTTTCCTTCCGGTTGCGGGACAGCCGTACTACACGCAGATGCTCTGGAACTTCAACACGTATACCAACCAGCAGTTCCCGGCCGCGCGCATCGATTATCAAATCACTCCAAAAATCGGGTGGCACGGTTCATGGAATCTGCGCCATTCGTCCTTCGGCGCGACGGCTGGTTCTCCGTATGCGGGAACCGGGTATGACTGGAATGGCGCGAGCACCATTACTACCTATGTCGCCTCGAACCAGGTTGACTGGATGATTACGCCACACATCATCAATAACTTTACTTTTGGAATTCAGAGCAACCTGGAGGCCTTCAATCCGGGCGGTAGCGTATTTCAGTGGGGAACGCAAGGGAATCAGATCATCAATGCGCCAAACAACTCGGCTAACGCCGCGCTCATCAGCCCGTACATTCCCAACAACGTGCCCGAAAATCGTAATAACCCTGTCTATGATGTAGTCGATAATTTGACTTGGACCAGAAACAAGCACACCTTTACCATGGGTGCATCGCTGCGTCATACCACTTACTACGATCGCTACTGGTACGCTTCGGAGCCTCTGGCATACGCCTTGGGCGTAGGCACGTCAGACCCGGCGTCCTCTCCCTTGCAATCCGCTTTACCTTTCATCAACACCAGCAACGGCGATGTTACGAATGCCCTCGCTCTCTACGGTCTTCTGACAGGCAGAATCAGTAGCATTACTGGAACCCAGGCTGCCGACGAAAAGACTCATCAATACACGCCCTACACTCCTCTCATGGAGCGGTATCTGTTCAATACGGGGAGCGTGTTCTTCCAGGACTCTTTCCGCATATCGCCGAACTTCACTCTGAATTATGGGTTCCGCTGGCAGTTCGACGGCCCGATCAGCACCACGAACGGGGTTGATGCTTATCCTACGGCGTCGAGCTTCTTTGGTCCGTCCACCGGCCTCTTTCAACCGGGCGTCCTAAACGGCAACCCCAACCCGAGTTTTGGCCCGGTCCATAACCCTTACAAATCGGATCTGGTAAACCCGGCGCCGAATTTAGGCTTCGCATGGAATCCCACCGGCTCGGGATTGCTGGGTAAGTTGTTGGGCGACCGCAAGACAGTGATTCGCGCGAGTTACGCGGTTAACTTCTATAACGAAGGCCTGAACGCCATTACGTTCCCTTTGGAAGGGAACAATGGAGCGACGCAGAGCATTCAATCCGGAACGCTCGGCAGCAACACGTTGCCCTATGGCACGCTACTGAGTTCGCCCCTGCCCACGCTCTCGTCCAATCCGCCTTCGTTCACGTTCCCGATGCCGATGTCTCTGTTCGCGCTAACCACCAGCGGGAACTCTCTCAATTACATCAATCCCAATCTCGTTTCGCCTTATGTCCAGAATTGGACCCTCGCCGTGCAGCGCCAACTGCCCGGACATACCGTCCTCGAAGTGCGCTACGTCGGAAACAAGTCGACTCACATGTGGCATTTCCAGAATGTCGGTGAGGTGAATATCTTTGAGAACGGTTTCCTCAAGGAATTCCAGGACGCTCAGAACAACCTTGCGATCGCCAACGGACTGACTCTCGCCCAGCTGACGGCCCTGCCCGCTCCCCGTCTGACAGTGAGTAACTTCTCTAATCAGGGCTTGCCTGGCCAGGTCCCGCTGCCGATCTTCCAGACCGCGTTCGGCGCTAACGGCTCCCAGACACCGCTTGCCGCCAGCCAGGGATTTGGCAACGCTACGTTCATTACAAACCTGGAGCAGGGCGCGGCCGGCACTCTGGCTACCACGCTGGACAGCAAGACCGCTCCGGTCTATTACTGCCGGCTCGTAGGCTCCAATTTCGGACCCTGCGCGGCCCAAGGCTACACTGCGCCCACGGGCTATCCGATCAACTTCTTCCGTCCCAACCCATACGCCACCGCGCTCAACTATCAGGACGACAATGGCAACACCAACTATAACGGTCTCCAAATTCAGGTTCGCCGCTCGGTAGGTCACGGGTTGTTCTTTGATTTGGGATATACGTTTTCGAAGGCTCTCGGAAACCTGCAAAACGCAACCGACACCGAGGGCACTTACCAGTGGTACACCATGCGTAACGGAGAGTTGAACTATGGCCCGATTCCGTTTGACCATCGTCATACGTTCACCGCGTTCTGGACTTACGATCTGCCCATCGGAAAGGGCAGAGCGTTAAATCTCAGCAATACCGTACTGGACCACATTCTTGGCGCATGGGTTTTGGGAGGCGTCGAGAAAGTCATTTCCGGTTATCCAGTGCTTCTTACTGGAGGCCGCGCAACTGTGAACAATCTGTCGACGGCCGGCATCACATTGGGCAACGGTTTGACACTCGATCAGCTTCGCAGCCGCCTCTCTTCGTCCGTCAGCAACTACGATTCGACGTGCACCTGCTTCCGGACCAATGTATCCGACATCGTGCTCGCCAACGGAGCGCCTAATCCCGCTTACTACGGACCCGGATCGACCGCCGGTCAATTCGCCGATATCTCCTATCTCTACACGAAGACCATCTTCGAGTTCGATATGAGCATGAACAAGGATTTCAGGATCACGGAACGGCTGCGGATGGGAATCAATTTCCAGGTGTATAACGTGTTCAACCACCCGTTCCTTCCGCTGGGAAGTACAAGCCCTACGGCCACCACGTTCGGCAACATCACTTCGGCTTCTGGAGCGCGCACAGGGCAGCTTCGTGCTTACGTTTCCTGGTAGAAAATTGAGGTAGTTGTAATCCAGGGTTCGAGCAATCTGGCAGGCTTCGCCGGGTAGGCGGAAGCGACGGACCCGCACATGCTCGTGTGGATAGCCTTGGTGTTATCCCCGTCGAGGTAGGCTTGAATTCCTTCCTGTATTAAGGCACGGGCTCGGCGGTGTACACGGGTGATTCGTCGATCACGCTGAGGATGGTCTCCGCCTTGATCTCGTTTTGGTCTCGGATTTGGTCGATAGCAGCACAGAGGAACTGGTTTTGTACGCCGATGTCGTCGGCGAGTTGCATGATGAGGCGTCCTTCCGGGTCGTCTTCGATACTGCCGGCCCGGGCGGCGAAGTGGTCCCCGACGATCCTCGTGACCCCAATCCGCGCCATGAGTGGCGCTGCCGTGAGGAGTTCCTGGAGTCGTGCCTGGATGTTTCTGACGTTCGGGATGAACTGTGCCGCGATGCGCAGGAGCGCGTCGTGCGGCGGCCCTTGGGTCATGGGGCCGGTCATGGCGTCCATAATGCCTGGATTTTTCGGGTTCAATCCTAAGTTCGATGAGTCGATGCGATGTTCTTTGAGGTCGTTTTTTGCTTGCTTGCCTTTGTCGGCGCTGGCTTTTTGTACGCGGAGCGCATCCTTGTTCATGCCGCGGTTCTTATACTCGTCGTGGACCGGTTGCAGCCAGCTCATCGCGAGTGTCGGGCTTGCCTCTTGTGCGACCTGCTCAAACGCGGTCCCGTACATCCTGATAACACGGTGGACGTCGTCTTTGCTTTGTGCTCGTTCGTAGTAGGCCGCGAGTCGTCGTGCTGCGGCTTCGGCCGCGAATGGGTCCAACGTCTCACTTCCTTTGTCTGTGCACGCGGCGAGCATGGCTTCCAAACCATTGACCAGGGTTGCCGTTTCCTGGTCCGTCAAGCCGGTCTTCTTTGTCCCGCGAGGGCATCGTAGATCGTGGCCCATACGCCTTGGTGCTTTGCCTTGAGGGCTTGCGCGAATAGGTCGAGCATGACCGTCTTGCACGAGAGAACTCGGTTCGTGTCGCTTACGCGCAGCGCGAGTTCCAGGGCACGCTTGGTTGCTAATGCGGCGTGGATGAGGGGTTCCTTGTAACGCCTTCCTGTGACGGCATTGAGGTATGCGTCGATAGCGAGCTGCGCGAACGCTACGCTTGGCTCGTAGCCTGTGACGGTCTTTTTGAGGTCCCACACAATATCCGCATATCGTGCCTCCATGATCGGGTGCGGGGTCTGCTCGCTGCGCTCCTCCCAGTAGGCGATGATCTCTGCATCAATCTCCTTAATATCCGGAGCGTAGAATGGCGTGCCGTCGGGCTTGGCGGCCACGACCACTGCGCCGTCATTCGTCCCCCAAGGACTCTCCTTCGCTGGTACGAAGTTAAAGGCAGCGGCTTCTCCCCACGATCCCTTGCGTTCGTTCTCGTCGAGATCCGGGGTACCATGCAGGCCGGAGAGCTTGCTTGAGAACTCGTACTCAACGGTCGGCGCAGGCGATGACTCAAGCGCGTCCAGCACAATGCGGGTGATGCTTGGAATCCTCAACGGCA
>DATAUH010000313.1:0-4228 GCA_036268375.1 Bryobacteraceae bacterium
CGCGCCTCCCGTTTTGCGCGCGCACGCCGGCTTTGAAGTCGCTCGCATCCTCGAAATCGAAAAAGAGGTGAAGCACGATGTCATCGCCTTTACCACCGCAGTCGCCGAAACGATGGCGCGCTCCGGCCATGCCGCGGAATCTCGCTGGCTGCACTACGGCCTGACGTCGAACGACGTCGTGGACACCGCGCAGGCGTTGATGCTGCAGCAGGCGGCGGCCATTTTGGTCCGCGATCTTGAAGCGTTGCGCGAAGTTTTGAAGCGTCGCGCTCTCGAGTTCCAGCACACGGTGCAGATCGGCCGCACCCACGGCGTGCATGCCGAGCCGGTCACCTTCGGACTGAAGCTCGCCATCTGGTACGAAGAGGCCGGACGCAGTCTCACGCGCGTGAAAACGGCAGCTGAAGATCTGCGCGTCGGCAAAACCTCCGGCGCCGTCGGCACCTTTGCGCATATCGGCCCCGAAGCGGAAGAACTCATCTGCCGGCGCCTGAACCTGAAGCCCGCCAACGCCGCCACGCAGGTCATCCAACGCGATCTCCACGCCGCTTTTGTGGCCGCGCTCGCGCTGGCCGCCGCTCTCTGTGAAAAAATCGCGCTTGAAGTACGTCATCTGCAGCGCACGGAAGTGCGCGAGGCCGAAGAGTACTTCGCCAAGGGCCAAAAAGGCAGCTCGGCGATGCCGCACAAGCGCAATCCGGTAACTTCCGAACAGATCTGCGGCCTCGCGCGCGTCGTCCGGGCGAATGTGCAGGCTGCTTATGAAGACGTCGCGCTTTGGCACGAACGCGACATCTCCCATTCTTCCGTCGAACGAGTCATTCTGCCCGATTCCACCATTCTTACCGACTACCTGCTGGCTAAGACCACCGAATTAGTCGATAAGATGTTCGTCTATCCCGAACGCATGCGCCGCAATCTGAACCTAACTCGCGGCCTGGTCTTCTCCGGCCAGTTACTCCTCGACTTAGCCGCATCCGGCATGTTGCGCGAGCAGGCGTATCGGCTTGTGCAAGGCCACGCCATGCGCGCCTGGGAGCAGGAGGGGGATTTCCGCGCCGCCATTGAAGCCGATCCGGAGATTCGCTCCGCGCTTCCGTCCGAAAAGATCGCGGAAGCCTTCTCGCTCGAACGCCAACTGCGCAATGTCGACCGCATCTTCGAGCGCGTCTTCGGAAAACCGCTCTAGAACGTAAAGAGCAGCACCACCGGTACAGGGCGCCGCGGTCCATTACCGCATGAGAGTTCTTGTTTGTGGACTGGTCTGCATACCACAATTGGCATGGCCGTTTTCCATTGACATTCGCGCTCAGCGGAGTATATTTGGAAAAGCTCCCCCGATAGACAATCTGAAAAACAACGTGACCTCGAAGCCAACTCCCATCATTTTGGAAACAGATTTGCCGGGCGTGCAGTTGCATGCGCGTGGAAAAGTTCGCGACGTATACAGCGTCGGCGATCAGATCCTCTTCATCGCCACCGACCGCATCTCGGCATTCGATTACATCCTGCCTACCGGCATCCCCGACAAAGGCCGTGTGTTGACGCAGCTCTCGATCTTCTGGTTCGATTTCCTGCGCGACCTCACGCCGACTCACTTCATCACCGCCCATGTCGACGCGTATCCGGGCGACTTGGGTAAGTATCGCGATCAGCTCGAGGGCCGCTCGATGTTAGTCAAGCGCGCGGACATGGTTGAGATCGAGTGCGTGGCGCGCGGCTATATCTCCGGCTCCGGATGGAAAGAGTACAAGCAGCAAGGCACGGTGTGCGGCATTCAATTGCCTACCGGACTCAAAGAGAGCGACAAGCTGCCGGAGCCCATTTTCACGCCCGCCACCAAAGCGCAAACCGGCCACGACGAAAACATTTCCTTCGAGCGCACCTGCTCCATCATCGGCGAAGACCTCGCCAAGAAGCTTCGCGATCTTACGCTTGCGATCTACACTCGCGCCGCCGATTACGCGCTTACCAAAGGCATCATCATCGCCGACACGAAGTTCGAGTTTGGCTTCGTCGACGGCGTACTCACGCTCGGCGATGAAGTGCTCACGCCGGATTCTTCCCGTTTCTGGCCCGCCGAAACCTACAAACCAGGGGGCGCGCAGTTCTCTTACGACAAGCAGTTCGTGCGCGATTACCTGGAATCCATTCACTGGAACAAACAGCCTCCGGCTCCCCCGCTGCCAGAAGAAGTCGCCGAAAAGACGGGTGAAAAGTACCGGCAGGCATATCGCGTCCTCACCGGACGCGAACTTTAATCCACGGCCATGAACTGGCTGGATATAGTCCTGTTGCTGATTATTGCCGTTTCGGTAATCGCCAGCTTCCGGAAGGGGTTATCGCGTGAAGTAATCGGCTTCGCATCCGTTTTTTTGGGCCTGCTATTGGGCATCTGGTTTTACGGAACCGCGTCGATCTATGTCCAGCCCTATGTCAGTTCGCCGCTGGCCGCTAAGTTAACCGGATTTTTTCTCGTGTTTGCGTTAGTATTTCTAGCTGGCATCGTCGTAAGAATGATCGTGGGCAAATTTCTCCGCATCACAAAGCTTTCTATTGTGGATCATTTGCTGGGCGCGCTGTTTGGCGCCGCCCGCGGCGTTTTGATCGCGGTAGCTCTGCTCACCGGAGTGATGGCCTTCGCCAAAGATGGCCAGCCGCCCGAAGCCGTAACGCACTCCCGTCTGGCGCCATATGTTTCTGACGGGGCGCGCCTGTTTGTAGCAATTGCGCCGCATGAATTGAAAGAGGGATTCCGCAAGACCTATGCGGAAGCGAAGTCAGCATGGAATTCGGAGCTGGAACGCCAGCGCCACAACAGGCCGAAAACGGCCAAGGACGAAAATGAAAAACGAATTTGATGGCGCTATCGACCGGCTACTGACCGCAGGGATCTTCCTACCGCAGGCCGTCGACATTCTGGAACGCGGCATGATCGCAGGAGCCCTACGCAGCGCCGAAGGCAACCAGTGCGCCGCCTCCAAAGCGCTCGGCATCCATCGCAATACGCTGCAACGGAAGATGATCGAATTCGGCATGGCCAAACCGGCCCGCAAGACGGCCGGACGCGCCGGCTCCACACGCCGGCGGCGCATCGCGTGAGCAATCAAACGAGCACCGCAAAGCCCGATCTGTTGATCTTCGATCTCGATGGAACTCTGATCGACTCCAAGCTCGATCTCGCCCACGCCGTCAATGCTACCCGCGCTCACATGGGCATGGAGCCGCTCGAATTCGAGCGCGTTTACTCCTACGTCGGCAACGGCGCGCCCGTCTTGATCCGCCGCGCACTGGGTGAGCAGGCCACTGAAGCCGAGGTCGAAGAGGCGCTGGAATATTTCCTGGAATATTACCGTGACCACGCGCTCGACTACACCAAGCTGTATCCGGGAATCAAAGAGTCGCTCGAGCGTCTGAGCGCCGCAGGCAAACGCATGGCCGTGCTTACCAACAAGCCCGTGCGCATGAGCAACAACATCGTCGAAGGGCTCGGCATCGCGCCCAACTTTTTCCGTGTCTACGGCGGCAACAGCTTCGATTTTAAAAAGCCCAATCCGATCGGCGTTGCCACGCTTATCGGCGAGTCAGGCATCGGAAAAGACCGCACTGTCATGGTGGGCGATAGCACCGTCGATATCCAGACCGCCGTCAACGCGGGCATTATGAGCTGCGGCGTCACCTACGGTTTTCAGCCTGAAACACTGCAGAGCCCAAAGCCTGATCTCTTGATCGACCGCATGGAAGACTTGGTAGATTGGATTCTATGATGGCGCCGCAGGATCTCTCTTTCCCCATTGGAAAATTTGATTTCAAGCAACAGATTGCCGCGGCCGACCGTCCACCGCTGATTGAGATCATCGAGAGCGCCCCTGCGCGATTTCGCGAATGCGTCGCCGGCCTAACCGATGCCCAACTCGACACGCGCTATCGGCCCGAAGGCTGGACCGTGCGCCAGGTGGCGCACCACGTGGCCGAAAGCCACATGAATGCGTTCATGCGCTTCCGCTGGGCGCTTACCGAAGACAATCCGCCGGTGAAGGGCTACAACGAAGCCAAGTGGGCGGAGTTGCACGATTCGCGTACCATGCCCGTGAACGTCTCCCTGGTGCTTCTGGACGGCCTCCACGCGCGCTGGACCAACCTGCTGAACTCCATGAGCGAGTCCGATTTCGCGCGCACGTTTCTTCACTCGGAGCTCGGGCCGATGCGTCTCGATCTGGTGCTGGGT
>DATAUH010000314.1:0-11243 GCA_036268375.1 Bryobacteraceae bacterium
CCTGACGACTTACTTAGTCGCCAACGCGGTTATTCTGCCCATGTCCGCATGGCTGAGCCGCGTGTTTGGGCGCAAAAACTACTACCTGGGCTGTGTGGCGCTGTTTACGTTGACGTCACTCTTCTGCGGATTCGCCCCCACACTGGGAATCATGCTTTCGAGCCGCGTTCTGCAAGGCATCGCGGGAGGCGGGTTGGCCCCGGTGGCGCAGGCGATCCTGGTCGATACGTTTCCCGCGGCCAAACGCGCTTCCGCCTTCGCGCTTTACACGGTGGTGATCGTCACGGCGCCCGCGATCGGGCCGGTGCTGGGTGGCTGGATCACGGACAACTACAGTTGGCGCTGGATTTTCTTCATCAACATTCCGATCGGCATCCTTGCGCTGATTTTGACCAGCCGGCTGGTGCAAGACCCGCCATCATTCGCGGCTGAGCGATCCACGGTGCGGCATAACGGCAAGTTGAGCGTCGATGGACTGGGAATCACGTTAATCGCGCTGGCATCCGCGACGCTCGAAGTGGCGCTTGACCGCGGGCAGATTGACGACTGGTTCGGGAGTTCGTTCATCTGCTGGATGATTGGATTGGCGCTCCTAGGATGGATCGCCACGGTAATTTGGGAACTGCGCGCGAAGGAGCCGGTGATCGACTTCCGCCTGCTGGCGAATCGAAATTTTGGCATTTCAAGCGTCCTGTTTTTCGTGTTCGGGGTCGGCCTTTTCGCCAGCACTACGCTCATTCCGCAAATTCTGCAGTCGCTTTATGGCTATCGAGCCATCGACGCAGGCCTGGTCTTAGGACCCGGCGCACTGGTGATCACTGTATTGGCGCCGATCGGTGCGCTGTTGATTCAGCGCAAACTGGTGCACCCGCGCACCATGCTAATTGTCAGTATGAGCCTGATCGCCGCGGCCCTGTGGCACTACAGCACCTTCACTTTGGCGACGGATTACAAGCATTATGCCCTGGCGCGCGCTTATCAGGGGTTTGCCTACGGCTTCTTCTTTGTGCCGGCGAACATCATTGCTTATTCGCAACTGCGGCCGGAGGAGAATAACCGCGCATCCAGCCTGACGAATTTTTTCCGCAATTGGGGCGGCAGTTTTGGGATTGCGCTGATGACCACGGTCGCGGAACGAAGGCAGGAGTTTCATCAGACCAACGTGGGCTCGGCGATCACGGCAACGTCGCAACAGGTGGGAGCGCGCGTGGATGCGCTTACGAATTACCTGGTAACGAAGGGCATGTCGGGCCCGGACGCCGCGTTGGCCGCGCAGGGCGGCGTGTTCCAGCAGTTGCAGCATCAGGTAAGTCTGCTGGCCTTCATGGATTGCTTTCGCGTAATTGCCTGGATCTCGCTGGCGACGGTTCCGCTTCTGCTGCTGGTGCGTCACTTTAAAGCCGTTGGCAACGCTCCGACCGGACACTAAGCGCGCTGTGGGAGACGCCGCGCCGCTGCGAGATCCGGGGCGGCGCGGCGATGCTTGCGGTTACATGAAGGATGACAGCTTCGGGTCCGCCGTCAATTTCTTTAACATCTCTTCTCTCCACTCGGCGCTTTTGAATTCGAATACGGCCGTTTGTTTTCCCTTTTGAACGTTATATTGCATGCTGGTGATTTGCGCGTTGGAAAAACAGTTCGGCCCCAGCAGGCTTTGCGGCACGATGTGATCCACGTGCGGCGCGTTCAGCCCGCCCCCTGCAATCAAGTTTTCGTGATATTCCGAAAGCGGCCCTTCGGAAGTTTCGATTACAGCGCTCTTCTGACCGTAGGCATCCGACTTCAGCCAATTATTGTTGGCGAGCGTGTTGCCCCAGATCGCAAGATTGCGCGACCATGCGTCGAAACCCTCGCCGAGCTTGATACCTCTTATGTAATCGTTGATCGCTGGCTGCTCCACATTGCCAAGTCCGTTGTATGCAATCAGCATGTAGTCGAGGAATGCCAGAGGCCGCTGTGATACCGGCGGTAAATGCTGCGCGAGAAATTTCAACGATCGCGACGTGCTGCCGGCGGACGCTACGTCTTCTATCTTCCAGCCCAACTTAATGCCGGTTTTCAGTTGCTTGATCAGGGCTACCGATTTCTGCGGCAGCGACTGCGGGCCGATCTGCAGCCAACTCTGTAGCACGTCTGGATAAATCTTGAGAGGGACGGCCGTTGGGCCGGGGCGTGTGCTGGTCGAGTAGACCTTATAGCGAAATCCTTTCGGGACGCGACTATCTCTGCCGTCCTCCGTGTGGTATCCCAGAATCTCGATTTCGACCCATCGGGGACTGAGCGCCTTGCCGATGTCGCGCTCCACTTCGCCCATTCGGTCATTCGTCGCTTTAGATACAGGAACGACGTTGAACGGAGTGTCCGTTCCGTTTAGCATCACGGGAATCAGGTGTCCGCCGATTCCGTAGGTCGCGTTCCGAACGTCGACCAGGCCGGTGCTGGTGTGGTCCGCCAGCGCGACCAGTTCGTCACGCGCGCGCCCTCCAACGTTCCAAGCGGTCCCTTCAATTTTTGTCTGTCGTTTGCGCAGTTGGCCAAGGTCGTCGCCCGCGTACTGGAAAGTCTCCCAGGTGACGGTGATAGGCTCTACCGTTTCGATCCCGAACCAGGATTGATTTTGCTGGAAGGTAAAAGTTGGCATGGTTAAGAATTCAGTTTATGTGGACGGCTATTCCCGTTCAAATCAAATTTCGATTTCACTTATCGGGCGTGGCCCTGTAATGCAACCCGTTACCGTACTAGCTCCCGATTAGGGCGAAAAACACGGTCCCGAACTGTGACGAGAATGATATCCTCTGAGGTCGAGGACTTCCGGCGTAATGGGGCTCATTCAATTCACGCGAAATCATAACGATCATTCCACCGACAAGGGATTTCAGTTCGAGTTTTTCTGCGATCGCTGCGGAAACGGATTTATGTCCGAGTTCCACGCCTCCGCCACGGGGTTGGCGGCCAGCGCTCTGCGAACGGCGGGCAGCCTGTTCGGCGGGTTTCTGGGCTCTGCGGGGTCGTCCGCATACGAGATCGAACGCGCGGTGCAGGGGCCGGCGCACGATCGGGCATTTCAGCGCGCCATTGAAGAGGCCAAACCGAATTTCCGCCAGTGCATGAAATGTTCCCACTGGGCTTGCGTGGCCACCTGCTGGAATGACAAACGGCAGCTGTGTTACGAGTGCGCGCCGAATATCGAAACGGAGTTGGCATCCGCGCAGGCGCAGTTCACTGTGGACCAGATGCGCCAGAAAGTCCAAGAGCAGGATCTGACCAAGAGCATCAACCTGACGACGGAGGCGACTGCCCTGTGCCCCAGTTGCGGTGCTCGCGCGCAAGGCGCCAAGTTCTGCCCGGAATGCGGCAAGCCGCTGCGCAGCAAGGCGGAGTGTGGGCGCTGCGGCACCGAAGTCGAGGGCGGCGTGAAGTTCTGCCCCGAGTGCGGCAACAAGATGGCCTGAGCAGATGGCCGCTTTTTCCGGCAAGTTCCAGTATCGGGACGCGGGAGACAGGCTGCTCGATCAAGGCGCGTGCGAGGTCAGCTTTAACACCGAAACGTGCGTGATTGCGCCTGCGGCGAGTGCGCCGATGGCATTCGACCTGGGCGATATCGACGTCGCTGTGGCCGCCGATTACGACCTGACGCTGCGCCTTTATAACGAGAAGCGGATCGTGCTGCGCCAGTTCGGGCCGACGTTCGGTCGCATGCGCGATGAGTTGATCGCAGCGTGGCGCATGCGTACCGTGCGCTGCCTGTTGTTGGAAGATCTGGCCGAATTGGGTCGCTTCAACGGCGCGGTGAATGGCGCCGCATCGGAAATCCGCGTCTATGGGAGCAATCTTGCGGTGCTGCCGCTCGCCGGCAAACCGTTCCAACGCAGATTGGCCGAGGCGGACTCGATCCGTTTCGACGAATCGGCGTACGCTTACACGATAAGTTTCGGCGCGGAGAAGCTGAGCGTCGCGAAACTGGGTCCGAAGACCGGCGAATTCGGCGAAAAGCTGCGCGCCGCATTCGGTGCGCTGCAACGTCACTCCGCGGAGGCGCTTCACCTGACGTTTCCGTTCCTCAGTCCCGATGAGGTGCGCGCGCTGGTGGAGGCAGCTCCCGAGGGGCGAAGCTTGAAGCTTTCGACGATGCGCGAAATTCACCCCGATTTGCCGGACGCGCTGCTTTCGCGCGTGGTGGATGACGGACTGCGCCCGTATTTCGAATCGCTGCGCAAACGCTCTGTGCCGGATGCGTTGATGACCGGGTTCAAATTTGTGCGATGCGATGAGGGTGGATCGCGGCCGGGCGCACCAGCGGCTGAGGAGGCTTCGGAAGCGGAAGCCGCAACGAGCGAAGGCGGTGATTCTGAGGCAGGAACAGAGGCCGCCGCTGGCGAAGCCGGCCCAAACGCCGCCCCGCCGCTGTTTTTCTGGTTCTTTTTCCCGCTTCCAGGCCGCAACGTAGTGGCGTGGGAAGCGGCAACGGGTAGCGGTCGCGCGACGTACTTCTTCCGCGCGGCGGAACCAGTGGCGGAGTCGATCGGACGCCTGACGCGTGGTCTCTCGCTGGTGAATTTCCGGCGGGAGCCGGTGTATCTTCCCGATGCGTCGCTCGATCGCGAGGCAAAGTACCACCGTTACGCAATCGGTCGGCGCAAACTGGCTGAATTGGCCGAACTACGCGCCGCCTTCCTTGGGCGCGCGATCCATAGCTCCGTCGATGCGTGGCAGCATCAGGTGGATGAAGTGATCGCGCGCGCTTGAGCGCCGTCGTTATTTACTTTCCAGCTTCTTCTGCGCTTCGGAATAGGCCAGATTGTTTTTGGCTAGTTGAAAATCGGGCCGCAGGCGCACGGCTTCACGAGCGGCAGCAATGGCGGCGTCCCAATCGTGCAGATCTTCGTTCGCTGCGGCAATATTGTTATAGGCCTCAGGATAATTGGGGCGCAATTTCAGCGCTTCCTGGGCAGCGTGAATACAATCGCGAAACCGCTTGGCCTGGTGATACGCCAGCGAAAGATTGACGTAATTGTCGGCCGTCGGAGCGGCTTTCACGGCGGCTTCTGCGTTGGCCACCGGGTCGGGAAGCGGCGTTGCGGCGCCCTGTTCGCGGTAATACTGCATCGCAAGCGCGTCGCCGGGGGCAATCTGTAGTGTTTCGGCCGCAAGGCCTTTGGCTAAATCGCGCCGGCCTATGTTCGTGTAGGCCTGCATCAGCGCGTACCGCGGATCCAGATAGTCGCGATTGGCCGCAATCGATTTTTGAAACAAGGGGATCGCCTCCGCCACGCGGCCTTTGGTCATCAGCCAGCGCGCGTAATAGAAAGGTGGCTGTTCGTCATTCGGCGCCAGCATGGCGGCGCGATTGAAGTGCCGCTCCGCTTCGGCGTCGCGCTGCAGGTCGCCGTTCACGATCCCGAGGTTGATCTCCAGGATGTAATAGTTGGGCGTGAATTCCAGCGCGCGCTCAAAGTAGTTCAAGGCTTCGAGGCTATTGCCCTGGGCCATCAGCGTCAGTCCATAATTCATCAGGCCGCGGCCATTGTGCGGACTCTTCATGCTGACGTCGCGCCACAGCGACGTCTCATCGCGCCAGACTTTGTTGCGGTCATGCGTGCCCAGCGCACAGGCGAGCAGCACCACGCCCGCCGCGGTATACGCAAGAGTTCGCCGCGAACTTCGGAGCAACGGCAGCATGGCATTTCCGGCAGCTATCGCGAGACCCACGAAGGGCAGGAACATGCGATGGTCGTTCTCCAGTTCGGAGAGGCGATAAACACTGGTGGGGATCAGCGACAGCAGGAACCATGCAAGTCCGAATGACGCCGGCCGCCACTCGGCGCGCTTGGCCGTAATCCGTATGGCGACGATCACCCCCAACAGAAACACGAGGCCCGCGATCGCTTCCGGAGTGAAGAGCGTCGTGAACGCGGTTTGGTCGCTATCTGCGGTAAGGGCAACCGGAGCGAAGAACATCAAAAAATAGTGCAGCGCCACCCAGGGCTGCGTGACCAGGTAATCGTGCTTGGAGATGATGCCGGGGGTGAACGACGCCGGCATCATCCGGGTTTGTAGCCAAAGCATCGCGGCGGTCACGCCAAGCGCGGGCAGGCATTGAACTAGCGCGGCGCGTGGACGGCCGGGCTGCTCAAACAGCGCGATATAAGCGAAGAGCAGGGCGGGGAAGATGGCGGCGGGCTGTTTGGTGATCAGCGCCAGCGCGAGCGGTAAAAGGTGGAGCCCGAATTTGCGAAGCCCGGGCAGGCGTGCATACATCGTCAGCGCCGAAACTACGAGCATGGTGGAATAGAGATCGCCGCGTTGAATGACGTAGTTGACGGTTTCGGCCATTGCGGGATGCAGCCCGTATAACGCCACGCCAAATAGCGCCGCCAGATCCGCGGACTCCGCTGAAACCGCGCCGCTGCGACGCAGGATGTGGCGAAACAGCGCCAGCATCACCAGCAGTTGCGCCAGGAACCACACGAACGTGTCCAGGTGGAAGTACAGCGGCTTCAGCCCGCCGCCCATCCAATAGTCGAACGCGAGCGAAAGCGTCACCAAAGGACGGTACGTGCGGTTTGCGGGAAGGATGCTGAACGTGTTGGCGTCGGTAAAGAAGAGCGGCGCGTTGTGAAGGCTTCGAATATACGGATTGTTATTGACGGTGTGAAAATCGTCAAAATGAAATCCGTTTTGAAAGTGGTTGGCGTAGGCGATCGCCACAGCCGCAAAGATCAGCAGCGCAGCCACGGCCAGCCTCTTGGGCGGCATAAACCTAATTTTGCAACATCTCTCGTTGTGTGACAAAGTATTGGACATGAACCGTATCAGTCGCGTCGCGCTTGCCGCACTCGCCGCCGCTTGCGCGCTTTCCGCGCAGGTGAAGATCACGCAAGGCGACAAGAAGATTTCGATTGAGATTCACGGCGCCAAGTACGGCGATTTCTATATTGCCGGCAAAGACCCCAGCTTTCCCGGCGCCGACAAAAGTCTGGAAAACGCGGATCTGATGAAGCCTTTTCTCTGGCCCATTCTCGCGGCCACCGGCACGCCTGTGACGCGCGCGTGGCCGATCGAGAAAGTGGACGAAGAGAAGGATCTGAAAGGCGATCACCCGCATCAGCGCGGCATCTGGTTCGGCCACGAGAAGGTCAACGGCAGCGATTTCTGGAACAGCTACACAGCCAAAAACAACGGCAAGATTACGCTGATCAAAGTCGGCGAAATCAAGAGCGGCAAAGAGAGCGGTTCGCTTTCGGCCCGCTTTCAGTGGATCGGCCATGACGGCACGCCCGTGGTTACGGAGTCGCGCGTGATGACGTTCTACGACCAGCCGGACCGCCGCACCATCGATTTCGACATCACGCTCACGGCCATCGACAAAGTGACCTTCGGCGACGCCAAAGACGGCGCCTTCGGCATGCGGCTGCGGCCGCTGCTGCAGGAGGACAAAGGTTCCGGCCACATCGTCAACGCAGAGGGCGCGATGAGCGAAAAGGAGGTTTGGGGCAAGCCGTCGAACTGGTGCGATTATTCGGGCGAAATCAAGGGCGAAAAGGTTGGCGTGGCAATGCTCGATCACCCCGGCAATCCCGGCCACCCCGTGCGCTGGCACGTGCGCGCCTATGGCCTTTTTGCCGCCAATCCTTTCGCGCTGGGGCTGGCGGGATTTATTCCTGACAAAACGCAGGATGGTTCGAAGACGCTGGAGCCGGGGCAG
The DNA here is from genome assembly GCA_036268375.1 of Bryobacteraceae bacterium. Lineage (GTDB taxonomy): Bacteria > Acidobacteriota > Terriglobia > Bryobacterales > Bryobacteraceae > PALSA-243. Next base: position 7,706 of record DATAUH010000314.1, read on the forward strand.
TCCATGCGGTTCCGGTATCGCGTGATCATTCACCCGGGTGACGCGAAATCGGCCGATATCGCGGCTGAATACGCAAAGTTTGCTAAGTAACTTCCGAGAAACCCCCACCAGATAGCGGGCGCCGCGGATTACCGGGCGCCCGTTCCCGTTTATACCCTTTGGACGGTAGTCACCTCTTTGCCTATGCTCGCGCCTTCCCATTTGCGAGCCAACAAAGGCCAAAACGGTTCGCAACCACGAATCGGAAAAGAGGAAAATCACATGACGAAATCACTGCTTCTCATCGCAACCCTGGCACTGGCTGGCATCGCAAGCGCCAAAACTTACGACAACATGGTCATCCCCGCGCCCACTTTAGTGAGCGGTCAGGAAATGGCTGCGGGCGAGTATTCCATTCAGCTCAAGGGAGACACGGCGGTCTTCACGAGCATCGACACGGATCGTTCTTACACTGCTTCAGTCAAAGTCGAGAGTTCGACGAAAAAGTTCGACAGGACCGCGGTGGACTGCGATTCGAAGAGCGGCGCGCAAGTCATCGAATGGATCCGTTTGGGCGGTTCCAACACCACAATCCAGTTCGAAAACTAAGATGACAAAATCCGCGCAGGCGCCGCTTCCGAGAGACGCGGCGCCTGGGCATGATTTGCATGTTGGGCGAACGAATCAGGCGTTGGTCAATCGGTAGACGGTCAGCTCCGGCGGCGCGCCCAGGCGTATCGGTACGAAGATAGTGCCGATGCCGCGGTTCACATAAAGCTGTCCGCCGGACTTTTGAAAGTGCCCCGCGACATACGGAGTTACCAGGCGGCTGGGCGCGAGCTCCGGGCTGATGAACTCCAAAGCCGCCTGCCCTCCATGGGTGTGCCCGGCCAAGCTGAGGTCGACGCCCAACTGCGCCGCGCGGTCGAAGGTGTCCGGGTTGTGACTCAGCAGAATGTTCACCCGGTGCGGGTCCACCAATTGCACGATGTCTCCAAGCAAGTTCCTCACTGGCGGCGATGGGCCGAAACGCCGCGCACTCTGAAAATCCACTCCGATCAGGTTCAGTGAATCCGCTCCGCTGCGGATCTCCGCATTGGCGCCGCGTAAAATCCGCACGCCGGTCTGCGCGAAAAGTTCGCTGATGGAGTCTTCGACGCCCGCCCACGCATCGTGATTGCCCAAGCTTCCCCAAACGCCGTACGGCGCTTTCAATCCACGCAACGCATTTACGACCGCCTCCTGAGTGCCGGGGTCGAACGTCACGTAATCGCCCGTCAGCGCGATCAGGTCGGCCTTCTGCGCGTTCGCGATGGCCACATAACGGCGAATCTCTTCCTCCGGCATGAACGGACCGATGTGAATGTCCGATAGCTGGCAGATGCGAAACCCTTCAAACGCCCGCGGCAGCTTCGGCAAGTGGATGGGCTGCTCTGTGACCTCCAGATTCAGGCGTCCATACAGCAGTCCGTAGGCGCCGGCCACGAACGGCGCAGCCGCCACAACCGTGGCGGTATGCTGCAGCAGGTCGCGGCGCGAAGGCTTCTCAGGCGCGGCTGTCGGGGGCCTGTTTCTCCGCTGCAACTGCCGCACGCCCGCAACAATTCCCCGCGGAATCGCAAACAGCGCCAGCAGGATGCAGGCAACGAACGAACTGACCGCCCACCACGTAAATGGCGCCGTCGAAAGCGCATCCTGCCATGTGAGATGGATCGGCGTGAAGCGTTCCCGCCAACTTCCCAGGTTGTACTGATACTCGACAAAGTAGACCGCGAGAATCGCCGCGCACACAGCCCAAAGGACCGCCCGGTTTCGGATACGTCCTGACAGAAACCGATAGACGCGCCACGCCCAATAAATCTGACTCAGCCCGAATAGGAGAAGAACCACCGTGAAGATCGACATCGCTGACTGTTCTCATTGTAGAAGCCGCCATCCTGGCCGCTTGCGATCCGCCCCGCACCGCGTATAATGAACGCGTGAAAATTGCAGGATTCCTTCTGTTGGCTTTGGCCGCGTACGCGCAAAATCGCTTCTCTCCAGGGGTGCAGCCGTTTCTATCGGTGAACGATCCCGTGATCGCCCTCACGCACGTGCGCGTGATCGATGGTACGGGCGCGGCGCCCGCCGAAAACCAGACGATCATCATCGATCACGGCAAAATTGCGGCGGTCGGGCCAGCCGCTTCAACCACTGCTCCCGCGGGTGCGCGCACTATCGATTATTCCAACCACACGGTAATACCTGGACTCATCGGACTGCATGAGCACCTCTTCTATCCTTCGGGCGGCGGCGTCCCCATGTACAACGAGATGGCGTTCAGCTTTCCGCGTCTTTATCTCGCCAGCGGCATCACCACCGCGCGCACCGGCGGATCGCTCGAGCCCTACACGGACCTCAATGTCAAAAAGCTGATCGACCAAGGCCGTATGCCCGGTCCGCACATGTTCATCACGGGCCCGTATCTGGAAGGTAAGGGCGCCTTCACGGCTCAGATGCACGAACTCGCCGACGCCGAAGACGCGGTGCGCAACGTGGACTTCTGGGCGGCGGAGGGCGTTACCTCCTTCAAGGCATACATGAACATTACGCACGCGGAGTTGCAGGCCGCGGTGAATGAGGCGCACAAACTTGGCATTAAAGTGACTGGCCACCTGTGTTCGATCGGATTTCGCGAAGCGGCGGCGATCGGCATCGATAACCTGGAGCACGGCCTATTGGTCGATACGGAATTCCACCCGGGCAAGCAGCCGGACCAGTGTCCCGCGCAGGGCGCGACGCGCAGTGAGTTGGAGAAGCTGGACATCAACAGCCAGCCTGTGCGTGACATGATCGCGGATCTTGTTCGGCACAACGTGGTGATCACGTCGACGCTGTCGGTTTTCGAAGCGTTCGATGGCGACCGTCCGCCCATCGAGCAGCGGTTCATGGATTCCCTTTCGCCCGAAGCCGCTATCTCTTATCTCTCCGCCCGCGGACGTGCGCGCGGCGGCCCGGATGCGCCAGCCCTACAGCAGTTGAAGAAGGAGCTGGAGTTCGAAATGGCCTTTGTCAAAGCAGGCGGCCTGCTGGTGTTCGGTTGCGACCCCACGGGCAATGGAGGCGCGATGGCCGGGTATGGCGATCAACGCAATCTCGAACTGCTGGTGGAGGGCGGCTTCACTCCCGTACAAGCCATTCAGATTGCCACGCAGAACGGAGCCAAATTGCTGGGCGAAACCGATCGCCGCGGTACGATTGCGGCCGGCAAAGTGGCCGACCTGGTGGTGATCGACGGCAATCCCGCTGCCCGCATGGCGGATATTCGAAAAATCAAGGTCGTATTCAAAGACGGCGCGGGCTATGATCCAGCAAAACTTGCCGATTCCGTCCACGGCGCGGCGGGTCTCCACTGAGGCTCGTGTGTTACGAACAGGTTACGCAAAACGGCTCTGAATGCCCAAAGGAATCGGGTTATACTTTGGCCATAGTTAGTCTTGAGTACTGTAGTATTAACGCAGCCGAACGTCATGACGCCGTAATGAGCGGCTTGATATTCTGTTGTTCACATCAGGGGAGA
>DATAUH010000315.1:0-3447 GCA_036268375.1 Bryobacteraceae bacterium
AAGTCTTATTACGACACGGTGAACTTCAATCCGCGGGCGGTGCGTTTCGCGATCGACTTCGCGGGCGCGAATCACATATTGGCAGGCAGCGATTACCCGCATCAGATCGGCAGCATCCCGAAAATGATCGAAACAATTTGCGCCGTGGATGTGACGGAAGACGAGCGCGCGGCTATCTTTGGCGGGAACGCGGCGCGGTTGCTTGGACTCTCGTGAAGCGGACTGCGCGGCCGAAGTTGACTCTGCGACCGAAACAATTCGCGCCCTGGATGTGACGGAAGGCGAGCGTGCGGCGATCTTTGGCGGGAACGCGGGGCGGTTACTTGGACTCTCGTGAAGCAGACTGCGCGGCCGATGATGACTCTGCGTCAATTTACCTTTTTCGGATTGGCCGTTCGGCGCGTCGGATTAAGACTGATTAATCAAACTAGATACATAGCCGGCGCCGAAGCCGTTATCGATATTGACTACAGTTACATTGCTTGCGCAACTATTAAGCATACCGAGTAAGGCCGCCAAGCCGTGAAAGCTTGCGCCATAACCTACACTTGTGGGAACTGCAATTACGGGGCAAGATACTAGGCCTCCTACTACGCTTGGAAGTGCTCCTTCCATACCGGCGCATACGATGACGACGCGGGCGGAGGTAAGGCGCTCACGATTTTGCATGAGACGGTGTATGCCGGCGACGCCGATGTCGTAAGTGGATTCGACGTGGTTGCCCATGGTTTCGGCAGTAAGTTGGGCCTCTTCGGCGACCGGGATATCGCTGGTGCCGGCGCAGACGACGGCGATTGTGCCCGTGCCGCGGACGGTTTTATCGCGCCAGAAGCGGATGACGCGCGAAAGCTCGTGGTATTCGGCCTCGGGATGGCGGTCGAGCACGAGGCGAGCGCAGGCCGGATCGGCGCGCGTGATGAGCACATTGGGAGCGTTTTCGATGAGGCGGCCGGCGATGGCGGCCACCTGTTCGGGCGTTTTACCCTGCGCCAGGATAACTTCGGGCATGCCGTGGCGGAGGGCGCGATGATGATCCACTTTGGCGAAGCCTAAGTCCTCGAAGGGTAAGTGGCGGACCTTCTCCATCGCGACATCTATATCGGTTGCGCCGCTCTTTACAGCCTCAAATAGACTGCGCAAATGGTCCCTATTCATGACGCCAGCATAACAAACTGATATCCAATGGACCCCTTAAATTAAATCTCTGTAATCTGTACTACTCGTGTGAGAAACTGTACTCGCGTACCGGGTATATTATTCGTAAATTCAAACTTTTAGGCTATTGTGGCAATGGCAACGGTGACTCAAAATGGGCACACTATGGAAATGAGCGGGTATGAGTCGCGCATAGCTTTCGGGGGCGCGTCAGATCGTAGGCGGACCAATAGGTTTCCGGTAAGTGAGGAGTTAAAGTATCGAGTGATGCATAAGGCTTCGCGCATCAGCGGGACTGGTAAAACCCTCAATGTTGGGAGTGGCGGACTGTTGTTTACCACAGAGGAGAAACTTCCTCTGGGCCGTCAGGTAGAGATTTCGATGAATTGGCCGGCTCGACTGGGCGGCACTTGTCCTCTGAAGTTCGTGGCCTCCGGACGCGTTGTCCGCGCCGAAAGCACGCGCGCCGCTGTGCGCATCGAACGCTACGAATTCCGCACGCGCGCTACGGCCGCTCCCGTGGAAATGCCTCGCGTTCTCAGCGTAGTAGCCGGCTAGTCCCGCAGTCGTTCGCGTCATACCGTCATTCGTCGCGATGGACGGTATCCATGGAAAATGCCGGAAGGCATACCGCGATGTATTCGGCGCCTTCAGGTTCCGGAGTTCCATAGCGAATCCATTCCCCGCGGTGAGCGATCACCGCCTGGCCAGCGCGTACGTCCATGGTTCCCTGGGAGTGCTCCACGCGGAGCATCCCTTTCAGAACGATGGTGAATTCGTCGAATTCGGGCGTTTGTCCGGGCTCTTGCCAGCCGCCCGGACTGCGCATCTGAGCTACGCTGGCCGCGCCAGTGTTCGAGTTGACGCGGCCGACGTATTCGTCTATTAGCTTCGGCTTGTTGCCCGCTGCTGCTACGCGAGTGGGCGCGGCGATGAGGGTAGGCATCGCTATGCGAGATCCTCGAGACGGAAGGGCAGGCGGCGCAAGCGTTTTCCGGTGGCCGCAAAGACGGCATTGCCAACCGCGGCCGCGATGGGCGGGACGCCGGCTTCACCGATTCCGCCGGGGGCTTCGTGGCTCTGGACGATGTGCACTTCGACGACCGGCATCTCGTCGATGCGCAGCACGTCGTATTGATGGAAGTTGTTCTGCTGTACGCGGCCGTGATCGATGGTGATCTCACCTTTCAAGGCGGCGCTCAATCCATAGACAACGGCGCCCTGAATCTGCTGCTCAATACCGGCTGGATTCACGGGCTGGCCGCAATCGACGGCGCACACCACGCGATGGACGCGCAGCTTGCCGTTGGCCACTGACACCTCGGCGACCTGTGCGGTGAAACTGCCAACGTTATTCACGAGAGCGATACCGCGTCCGTGGCCCTTTGGCAGAGGCTGGCCCCAGCCGGCTTTTTCAGCGGCCAGTTCCAGCACGGCTTTGGGCCGCGGCGATTTCAGCATCGCACGTCGAAATTCGAAGGGATCTTTGCCCGCGGCGGCGGCTAGTTCATCGAGGAAGCTTTCGGCGAAGAAGGTGTTCTGGGAGTAGCCGACCGAGCGCCAGTAGCTTACGGGGATGCCGGGATCGGCGGCGTGATAATCCACCAGAATGTTGGGAATTGAGTAGGGCGTGTCGTGAATGCCCTCGACGGCGACGCTCGCGATACCGTTGCGAACTCCACCGAAGGGCGGGCAAACGACGCGCCCATGTAGCGCGATGGCGGAGCCGTTCGCGTCCAAACCGCCGAAAAAGCGCGTATAAGAGGCAGGACGGTAGGTGTCCTGCTGAGTGTCGTCTTCCCGCGTCCAAGTGACCTGGATGGGGACGCCGAGCGCTTTTGAAATCTCGACGGAATCGCCGATGTAATCGGAGCGGGCGCGGCGTCCGAAGCCGCCGCCCATATACTCGCTGTGGATCTGGACCTGCTCGGGCTTCAGGCCGGTGATGCGAATGGCTTCCTGGTGCGCGGTTGTCTGACCTTGCGTGGAGGCCCACACTTCGCAACTATTGGGGCGCACATCGGCCATGCTATTGAGCGGTTCCATGGGGGCGTGGGCAAGATACGGCGCTTCGTAGACTGCTTCTAGCTTCTTCGCGGCGCCAGCGAGCGCGGCGTCGACGTCGCCATCTTTGCGCGCAACCGCGCCCGGCTGATCGGCGAGACCGGCCCACTCTTTGCGAATGCCGGCGCTATTGACGTTGGCGTGCGGGCCTTCATCCCACTGGATGGAGAGCGCGTTGCGGGCCTGGATTGCGTTCCAGGTGTTATCGGCGACTACGGCTACGCCTGA
>DATAUH010000316.1:0-24496 GCA_036268375.1 Bryobacteraceae bacterium
AATTATAAAGTCGGTCATGCTTTCCCCTTGGCGTCTCCCTCCCGCACGAGCGCCGTTCGCGCTTGAGCCAGTTCGTCGTCCAATACCCTCCGAAGCTCGTCGTCGGTCAAGTCCAACGATGCCAGCCGTTCGATCGCGCCCCTCACCAGCGAATGGGCATTGCGCAAGACGCGTGCCCGCCGTCCGGCTGATTCCCTGATGAAAGCTCCGGAACCATGCTTGAGCTCAAGCATGCCTTCGTGTTCCAACTCTCGATAGGCCCGCGCAACGGTGTTGGGGTTTATGACCAATTCGCCTGCCACCTTGCGGATCGTTGGAAGTTGATCGCCCACTCGGAGCGCGCCAGTCTCGACGGCGTGCTTTACCTGCTCCATCAACTGTAGATAGACGGGAACGCCGGAGGTCTGTGGAACCCGGAAAATCATGTGTGCGCTGAATTAATACACTACACACATCGTGCGGACTCGTCAAGCGATTTCTAACGCCGTTAACCCGAGTCCCACGCGGCGTGATTTACCGGCAGCCTTAGATAAGAGACCGATCACGAGGGCTCTTTCAGTCACGCGATTTCAAAGAATATATTCACCCGCTTCTCAACCACTTAGTTCAGTAACAAGTGAGCCACTCCAAACCCGCATGCCACCTTGAAGGCGAGGCTACCTGCCTCGGAGCATTTTCGATGTCTCAACAAAGCATTGCGGCAGGCCTGCCGCAAGATTCCACCACCACCACCGCAACCGAACCCAAGAAACGTTCCGGCGGCCCCCGAACACCCGAAGGCAAGCGCCGCTCCTCCCTCAACGCTACAAAGTTCGGCATCTTCAGCAAGATCTGCATCGCCCCCGCTGAAGAGCTCGCCACCTACACCGCCCACTGCGCCGCCTACGCCGAAGCCCTCAAGCCAATAGGCATTATCGAATCCGACATCGTCCAACAGATCGCCGATCTCCGCTACCGCCTCAAACGCTGCAACTCCGCCGAGCAGTCCATCTTCGCCCGCGGCTTCGAAGATCACATCGACGAAATCTCCACCGGTCTGCCTGAAGTCGACACAGCGCTAGCCGAAGGCGCGACGTTCCTCCAACACATCAATTTCCTGCAACTCCTCTCCCTCTACGAGAGCCGCCTCCAGCGAGCCATCGAGCGCAACACCGCGCAGCTCGAAAAACTCCAGACCGAGCGTAAGTCCGCCGTCGCAAAGGCCGACGAAGAAGCCGCCCAAGCCCGAAAGCAGCCCTCCTCGGAAGCTGCAGCCCACGCCGGCTGCCCCATACCAGCCCCGAATGAGTTCGTTTTTTCAGAATCCGTCGCCGCTCCAGCCGCCAACCCCCAATCCCGCCCGGCGACCTCCTCGACTCCACTGATAAAGGAGAATTCCGCCGCCTAAACCGTTGAAAACCCGCCCCCAACACCCGAAAACGCGCATCCAACACCCGAACCACGCCCAAAAATGTCAAAAGTACCCCCCACCAAGGTCAGCTCCCGCCCATAACCCCGCAACCGCGCCTCTGATGCGCTGGCGGCCTTCCGCTGCTAGAATGGGTTCTGTCCGGCGAGTCGCGCTGCGGGGTTGGCCTAGTGGTCGGGCGTCAGCCTTCCAAGCTGATTTACACGGGTTCGAATCCCGTACCCCGCTCCATTTTTCCGGCCCGTTCTCGATTGCACCAAGTCGCCGTCTCCGCTCATGGCGCCTGAATCAAATCCGCCCGAGTCGCGTAACTCTCCAGCCCTCTCAAGCGAACTACAAGGTAGAGATACTCCCGAGTTCTGGATGCGCCTCTATCAACAAGCCGACCCTTCCGCGCCAGCAACGCTTGTTTCTCTACTAAGCCCGCAATTGCTGCGTTTCTTTCGCTTTAACGCCGCATCCCGCGAACAGGCCGAAGACCTTCTCCAGGAAACCTGGCTCAAAATCCATCGCATGCGCCACACCTGGCGCTCCGGCGAACGCGTCCTTCCGTGGGTCTACGCCATCGCCCATCACGTCCGCATCGACAGCTACCGCCGCACCCGCCGCCTCGCGTCACGCGAAGCCCCCATCGACTCTGTCCCCGACCCGCCGTCCGCCCAATCCGGCCTCGACGCCCTCAGCTTTGAATCCATGGTCGCGACCCTCCCCGATGGCCAACGCGAAGTCATCACCATGCTCAAATCCGTCGGCATGACCGTCGAAGAGGTCGCCCTCGCCACATCTTCCACCGTCGGCGCCGTCAAGCTTAAAGCCCACCGCGCCTATGAGCGGTTGCGTGAAGTCATCGGCGCCCCGTCCCGCGTCAAATCTAAAGAGGCGCCCGCCGCCAAACCCAAAAGCGCTTCGGCTTCCCCCGGCAGGCATAAGGACGGCGCGCTATGAACGATCGCGATCTCGACCTCGACCGTCTCTGGCAATCCGCGCCCGAGTCCCCGCGCACCGATAAAGCCGCCGATACCGTGCGCCTCATGACGGCCACTCTCGAACCGGTGCGCCCTCTGCCCTCGCCCCGCTCGCTCGCAGCCCTCTTCACGCTCTTCGCCGTCGCCCTCGCCGCGCCCGCAGCTTTCATCCTCGGCCCATATGCGCTGTCCCGTCTCAGCACCGGCGATTCCATTACGGTCTACGCAGCTCTTGCGGTCGCCCTGACCCTCAGCGCTTCGGCCCTGGCCGCGCAGATGTTTCCCGCGGCGCGGCGCATCGCTTCTCCAAGCGTACTTCTGCCCGCAGTCGTGCTCGCTCTCGTGCTTATTTTTGCAGCGCTGTTTTCCGTCAAACAGGAGCATGCCTTCTGGCGGAATGCCTGGAATTGCGCCCGTGCGGGTCTCGAAGCCGCCGCGGTGGTCGCTCTCGCCGCATCCCTGCTTCTACGCCGCGGCGCTTTGCTCGATCTGCCGTCCACTGGCGCGCTCACCGGCTTCTTCGCGGGACTCGCCGGCACGTTCATGCTCTCGATCCATTGTCCCGATTTCAATCTGGCCCACGTGCTCACCGGGCACCTGGCCGTGGCCGCCATCGGCGCCGGCCTCGGATGGCTCGTCGGCTCCCTCGCCGCACTCCGACGTCGCTGACTCCTCTTATTTGCTGCTCACCGGATGCAGCGTCAGTTTCTGTACGCGCCAGTTCAAAATCTCAGCCGCGTAGATCGTGTTTTCGGAAGGACAAGCCATCTCGTGAATCCATCCGAATTCCCCCGGCCGCTTGCCATCGTGTCCGAACACGCCCAGGATGTTGCCGTCCAGGTCCATCTTGTAGATCCGTCCCGGCCGCGAATCGGAAGAGTACAACACCTGTTTCGGTCCCGGCGTGATGCACACCGCCCACGGTGCGCCCACGTTGGTGAACTGCTTCAAAAACTTCCCGCTGGTGTCGAACACTTGTATCCGGTTGTTCTCGCGGTCGCCCACGAAGATACGGTTCTGCGCATCGATCGCCAGCGTGTGCGGCGTGTGAAACTCGCCCGGCTCCGTACCGCGCTTGCCCCACGCCGTAATCCACCGGCCGTATTTATCCACCTTGGCCACGCGCGAATTCCCGTAGCCGTCGGTGATGTATCCGTTGCCGTCGCTGTCCCATTGAATATCGGTCGGACGGTTGAAGGAGTTCGCTCTCGCGGGCGGCGTCACGCCCGGTTGCGGCGGCGCTTCCGATGGCTCCGCGCGCCGGCCGATCGTCATCATCACGTGGCCCTCGGGATTGAACTCGATCACCATATTCGAGCCCTCATCCACACACCATATGTTGTCGTCTTTGTCGATCCGCACCACATGCGCGAACACGAACCCGTAAAGGTCCTTGCCGATTTCGCGCAGCATCTTTCCGTTCTGGTCGAATTCCAAAAGTTGCGTATGCGCCGCGCGCGTATACACGAAGTAATGCCCCTTCGAATTCACGGCGATGCCCGCCGCTTCGCCGAAGTTGAACCCTTCCGGCAACTTCAACCAGTTCGCGACCGATTCAAACGGTATCTCCTGCGGTTGGCAGAACGCGGGCGCGACGCATAAGGCCGCGCATAGCGCGAAGCTCCAGGTTTGCATGGTGAACCCTCCGATCCAGGCAGTATATCAGCGGCCCGCGCGCCTATTCCAAGCCCAGTGCGTGCGCCGGATTCGTCTTCGACATCCGGTCGATATCCGCCTGCGAGATTCGCTCCGCGCGCAGCGCCGCAAAAAACATCGCCAGGCCGTCCGGATGCAGCGGATTCCCCACCTGCCCCATGTCGCTCGCCAGTATGCAGTGCGCCGGCCCCACCGCGCGAATCGCATCCGCGTACTCCTTAGCCGATTGCTTGTTGGCGCCCGTCAGCCCGTTGTAGACGAACTCCAGATACGCGCCCTCGCTCGCCGCTTCGCGCATCTGCGCCACGTTCATCCGCACCGGCGCCAGCATCGCATGCGTCACCACGATGTGTTTCACGCCCTGCCGCCGCGCCTCGCGCACGATCAGCAGGCCCTCGGCCGCCGAGGAATGCCCCGTCTCCAACACCAAATCGTGCTTCGCCGCCAGCCCGATCACTTCCTTCACTTCCGCCAACAGCGCTCCATTGAGCGACACCGAAACGAACGGTTGATTCAGCTTCGAATCCCGCACCTGGTTCTCCGCATCGAACGTCGGGAACCACACCACGCGGCCCCATCCGCCCTTCATCATCACCATCCGTTCCACCGCCGCCGGATTCACGCCGCCCACCGAGCGGTTCAAATCGATACCGCCGAAGATCTCAATCCCTGGCACGGCCTTTCGCACCATGTAAGCCAGCGCCGCCGTGGATTCGTAATGGTTCTTCAGCACCAGCGCCCGCATCCCGCGCGCCTTCGCCAGTTTCGCCAGGTCCACTGCGTCGATGGATCGCGGCATGCTGTCCGGGTCACAGTGCGCATGTATATCGATCACTCCCGGCAGTTGCGTCTGCGCCCACACTGCGCTCGCGCACGCAGTCATCAACAGAAAGCGGCGAATCATTCCGTTATCTTACGCTCACGCGTCGTTTCGTGAAGCTTCGGATCGCACGCGGGCCCAGTACGGATGGCGCTCGCGACGCTCTTACTTCGTCGACTGCGCTCGCGTCCACGGACTAAACTGTATGCTTGACAGTCCGCAGTTCCATCTTTCGCAAGCTCCTGTTAGCTTCGGCGCTCCTCATCGGCGTCGCGCTCTTATGCGCCGATTTCCTGCTCACGCGCTACACCGCCGATCGCGAACGCGCGCTCGCCCAACAGCAGATGGTTCAGTCCATGCATCTGATTGCGCCCGCGCTCGCCGCCAATCCGCCGCAGGATCTCACGCATTGGGCGCAGACCGTCGATCACGCCATCGATTCGCGCCTCACCGTCATCGATAGCAGCGGCGTTGTTCTGGCCGATTCCCGCCACCCGGCGGCAACCATGGAAAACCACGCGGACCGTCCCGAAGTGCGCGCCTCTCTAGCAGGCCACCCCGGTTCCTCCGTACGCCGTAGCGCCACGCTCGATGTCGATTTCTACTACTACGCCGTCCCGGTAAATCTTCCCGGCCGCGGCCGCGTCGTTTTGCGCCTTGCCGTTCCGCTCCGTCAGGTAGGCGCTTCCATCGCCTCCGTGCGTGGCCTCATCCTGCGCGCTTCCGCCGTCGCCGGCGCTCTCGCCTTGCTGCTTGCCTTCTTCATCGCGCGCGCCTTCACCCGCCGCGTACGCCGCATCGAAAGCTATGCCACCGACCTCGTCAAGGCCGACTATTCCGCCACGCTGGCGGTGGAAACAGACGACGAACTCGGCTCTCTCGCGCGTTCGCTGCGCTCCATGGCGGAGCATTTCCGCCGCATGCTGGCGCAAATCGAGCAGGAGTCCTCCCAGCGCGAAGCCATTCTCAGCAGCATGGTGGAGGGCGTGCTCGCGGTCGAGCCCAACCTGCGTATCACTTTTTACAACGACGCCTTCGCGCGCGCTGTCCACGCGCAAACGCCAGCCCAAAACGGCGTGCCCGTCATGCAAGTGGTGCGCGATCCCGCGCTGCGCGTTCTGCTCGCGCGCGTAATCGCCACTCAAGAGCCCGCGCGGGAACGTATGCCGCTCATCACCGCCGGCGGACGCATCTACGAAGTGCAGGCCGCGCCGCTTGTCCAGCCCAGTGGCGCCGGCGCTATCGCAACTTTCTACGACATTACCGAGCTCGAACGCCTGGAGCGTGTCCGCAAAGATTTCGTCGCCAACATCTCGCATGAGCTGCGCACGCCGCTGGCTGCGATTCGCGGTTATGCCGAGACGCTGCTTGATGGCGCTCTCGAAGACCCCGACAACAACCGCCGGTTTCTTGAGATCATCTCGTCGCATGCCTCCCGCATCAGCAACGTAGCCGCGGATCTGCTCACGCTCTCCGAAATCGAAGCCGAGCGAACCCCGGCTCCGCCTGAACGCGTATCGGCGGTTGAACTTGCCGAGCATGCGCTCGACACGGTGGAGTCGCACGCCAGCGAGCATCGCGTGCGCGCCTTCCTTAATGCCGCGGACGATGTCTATATCGCCGGTCAGCGCTGCCGGTTGGAGCGCGCGATTTCAAATCTTCTCCTGAACGGAATCAATTACAACCATCCGGGCGGGGAAGTCCGTGTGGATATCCGCCGCGTCGATTCCACCGCGCGCATCTCCATTAGCGACACCGGCATCGGCATCGCCTCTCAAGATCTTCCCCGCATCTTCGAACGTTTCTACCGCGTCGACAAGGCCCGCTCGCGCCAGACGGGCGGCACCGGTCTGGGCCTTTCTATCGTGCGCAACATCGTCGAGCGCTCCGGCGGCTGGGTCACCGTCGATAGTCAGCCTGGCAAAGGTTCGGTCTTTACCCTGAACTTTCCCGCCGCTTAGTCGACGCCGTCACTTTGTGCTTGCAATCGGGCATTGCCGCACGGTCCGCCGCCGCCCGGCACACGCGAGCGTTGCCACCGTCGTTACAAAACAGTTACGATGGTGGGCGCCGTTTTCGACTCAGTACTGTTGAACCCCTACTATGAATCTGCTGCCGCGCGACGATAAGTTCTACAGCTACTTTCTCAAACAGGTCGATATCATTTCCCAGGCCGCCCGCGTATTGCTCGAAGGCGTCCGTATCGGCAATTCGCGCATGGCCGGCGCCGCCACCGAAATCAGCGTGCTGGAGCATCGCGGCGATGAAGTGATCCACAACATCTTCAACCGTCTGAACCAGACCTTCATCACGCCCCTCGATCCCGAGGACATTCACAACGTTTCGAGCGCCCTCGACAACGTGCTCGATGGCATCGAAGATACGGCTCACCGCCTGGTCTCGTACTGCATCGATCCCATCCCGCGCGACATGGTTGAGCTTGCCGGCATCGTAAATTCCTGCGCCATCGCCGCCAAAAGCGCCTTTGAAGCGCTCGCGACCAAGGCCCCTTTTCTCGAACACTGCATCGAGATCAACCGCCTCGAAAACGAAGCCGATCTCATCAGCCGCAGCTCCGTGGCCCATCTCTTTCAGAAGGAGAAGGACCCCATCACGTTGATCAAGCTCAAAGAAGTCTACGAGTTCTTCGAGGACACCATCGATCGATTTGAGGACGTGGCCGACATACTGCAGAACGTCGCCGTCAAAAACAGCTAATCATGTCTGTCTTCGGGCTCGCGGTCCTGATCATCGCCATCGCCCTGGTCTTCGATTACATCAACGGCTTTCACGATGCGGCGAACTCCATCGCCACCGTCGTTGCTACGCGCGTGCTGACGCCGTTACAAGCCGTGCTCTGGGCCGCGTTCTTCAATTTCGCGGCTGCGTTCTTCTTCGGCACAGCCGTTGCGAAGACCGTCGGCAAAGGCTTCGTCGATCTCGACCTGGTGACGCCGCAAGTTATTCTATGCGGGATCGCCGGCGCGATCATTTGGGATCTGATCACGTGGTGGCTCGGGCTGCCCACCAGTTCGTCGCACGCCCTGATCGGGGGGTATGCGGGCGCTGCCATCGCTCACACTGGAATCCTGCGCGGAATTACGCACAGCTTCGACGCGCTGCACGTTGCGGGCGGCAGCCAGTGGCCGTTGACCATCGCTTTTATCTTTCTCGCGCCCATGATCGGCCTGGTCTCGGCCTACCTGCTGATGGTGGCTGTCTACTGGATCTTCCGCGGCTCCAGTCCCTCTAAGATGGACGCATATTTCCGCAAGCTGCAGTTGGTTTCCGCCGCGACCTTCAGCCTCTCGCACGGCTCCAACGATGCGCAAAAAACCGCCGGCCTCATCACCGGCGTGCTATTCACTTCGCACCTGATTCCGGTGTTCGACATTCCTTACTGGGTACTGATGGCGTCATACACAGCCATCGCGTTCGGCACGCTCAGCGGCGGCTGGCGCATCGTCCACACCATGGGCGCGCGCCTCACGCGTTTGAAACCACGCAGTGGATTTTGTGCTGAAACCGGCGCGGCCGGGGCGGTCTTGTTGGCTACTCACTTCGGACTGCCGGTCTCCACCACGCACGCTATCGCCGGAGCCATCGCGGGCGTCGGCAGCATTAACCGACTCAAAGCAGTACGGTGGGGAATCGCCACCAACATCGTCGGCGCCTGGGTGTTGACGATTCCCATGGCGGCGATCATCGCTTGGTTTACTTTTTGGCTGCTGCACCTTGCCGTGGGGGCGTAAGTCGCCCGACCATTAGTGGGCGGAGCCGCCGAATCGCAGTCGCGAAACGCCGTCCTGCGACGTCACGTAAAGAAACGCGCCGTCAGAGGCAAGGCAGATCGCCCGCTCAATGGCTCGACCGCCGATCAGGTTCCAAGCGCCGCCGTGATCATCCGAAAGGTACACGCCTTTGTTGCGCGTGGCGGCAACCACACGCTGCCCCGTGACCGTAATCGCGCTCACTTCGTTCGGGAAAGTTGCAGCGGCCAATGGCTGGCTTCCGGGTTGGGTCTCGCTGGGAAGCGGAAGCTGCGTCTCTTTCCATGTCTTCCCGTCGCTTGCGGATACCATCACGCTGCCCACACGAGTACCCACATACAACTCGTCCGCCAATCGTTGCAGCACCGAAGGGAAGCCGCCCTGATACTTGGATCGCACTTTCAGACACGCCCAGTCGGTCGTGTAGGAGCAGTATTCCAGGGACGTATAGTCGGGCATGTAGCCGTCGTTGCCGAATACTTCCATGCGTTGACTGCTCACGATCATAGAAGAGGCGTCGAAGCGTTTGCGAAACATAGCCCACGATTTGCCGCCATCGTGGCTCAAAACGAGCGCGGGATAGACGACGTCGCCCTCGACGTCACCCGTGATACTCAGTGCGCGAAATACGCCTTGCCCGATCTTTTCTGTCTTTGGCCACATGCTCGCCAGCGCTGTTTGATTGACGCAGCGGAGCGCACTCACACGATTGCCGAATAACGATGAAGGTTGCCATGTGACGGCGTCCTGGCTGATATATACCGCCGGGCCGTCGTAAGTGCGATTGCTGTACACGCCCGCAAGCAAGTATGTGCCGCATGAGGCCAACCTAGTCACCGGCGGAGAGACCGGTGCGCGGCTCCCTCGAACGTCGATTGGCGGAATCGTCTGCGACGTCCAGTGTGCGCCGCTGTCTTCCGAACGATAGACGCGCCCGCTGCCATCCACGCCCACCAGCATCTTGCCAAAAACGACCAACGACAATAAGCCCGGCGGAGAATCCTTCAGTTCTTCCCAGTCCCCGCCGTGCACGGTTCGTGAGTCAGTTGAAGCTGACGGGAGTTCTGGAGCAGACGCGGCAGAATCCCGCGCACTACCCGCTGCCGGTAGTTTCAGAGCGGCGCCCACCCGGATAAAGACGAAGTCGCCTTCATCATGGCCGGAATTGCGCACTGGCGAATAGTGCGGCACTTGTTCCGACTTGCCGGCCACCTGCTGCTGGACCGCCGTGTAGAAGAGGTCGCCCGCGGTGAAGGCTGGCGCATCCATGCGATCTAACGCGCGCAACACGGCGTTCGCGAAAACCGAATGGCCTGCAGCGCCGCCGTCGGCTACCGGCTCATTGCCGCCGCTAGCCATAAGCGTGCGCGATCGGCCGGCGAGCATCTTTCGCAAAAAGACGTTTGGATCAGCCGGCCTCACTTCGCCTCCCGCATCGCGCGTCAAGGCGCCGGAATAGCAACTGTCGGAGATCACCAGAACGTGGCGCGCCGGAAGTACGCGGATTTTAGTCGTCAGATCGTCCGCGCTGATCCAGTTCGAACTCATATCCCGATCCGCGTCGAAGGGCTGCCAATAGGCTTTCTCTGCGTCGGAATCGAAGTGTCCGTGGCCGGCGTAGTAAATCAGCAGATTGTCATCGTCCTTCAGGGTGCGGCGATATTGATCGAAGGCGTTCAAGATGCTTGTCCGGGTAGCATCGCGATCCACCAGCAGCGTGACGTGAAATCCGTAGCGGTCCGTGAGTATACGCGTGACGGCCTGTGCGTCATTGACCGCGGTCTGCAGCGTGGGAAGCGGCGCCCGATACTGATTGATGCCGATAACCAGGGCGTAATAAACCCCGTTGCCGGCGCCCGCAATCGGTGTCTTTGGTGGAACGGTGACGCCGCGCTGTTGCTGTTGCGCGACTGCGGGTCCGAGTAGCAGACCCGCCGCAACGATCAGCGCCAGTGATTGCAAGCCGGGCCGGTGCGGCAACGAAACAGATAGAACAGGCATGGAGCAACCGTTTCGATCCTATATCCTACCAGCCGCGGGTAAGCCGGCGCCGGTGTCTGGGCGGTGCAGCGGCAAAACGTTTCCCGGAAGCGGGAAATCGAAGTATAATGAAGAAACTTCGACCCCGTTTTGCAGGCGATTTGGCAGACACGGAGAGGTGGCTGAGTGGTCGAAAGCAGCGGTTTGCTAAACCGTCGTACGGTCAAAAGCTGTACCGAGAGTTCGAATCTCTCCCTCTCCGCCAGAATCAACGAATAAAAGACAACATGATGCCGAGCCTAAGGCCGACGCCCGATGGCCCTTTGGTTTTATGCAGACGGATTGCTAGCGGATCTTTCCAGTTGCCATTTGGTCGGGGCGTCGCCCGCGTGCGAATATCGCGTGACAACGCCAGGCTCCCTGTTTCACTGAATCAGCGCCCGTCGTCACTTTAGAAGCAAATCTCGACCACGCCAGGTCCGGCGGTTTCACGATCAACCCCTTTTCACTTTTCGCGGAACAAGCAGCTGGTTTCAAACGATCTGAGGAACTGGCCATGCCGGAAGCCATTTCAAAACCGTGCAGTTTATTTCATACCTCATGAACAGGGTATAGCGTGCCGCTAAAATGACGTCGTTTCATTGGATGCCGCCTCCAACATTTGAGAATATCAGGGGCTGTCTAGCTTTCGAATTGCATCGCAGGCGGTCCACTTCCCCGTCGTCCGCGCCCTTGTAAGCCCAGTCTCTGATGGCGAAGTCGGGTGGAAAGGGACGGTTGGCCGTTACTCCGGCCCCTTCCAGGTTCAGATTTCCCGAACCGATGTCTATCCGTTTCTTCGCGTCATAGCCCTCAATAACGATCTTCATCTGACGTTGCGTTGCCAGGGCTGCGCAGACGTGGTAACGCGACAACATGTAATGCGCGGCCGCGGCCAGGTTGGCAATCAAGGATTTGCCAGGGACTTGCCGCTGCGCCACCAGAATGGGAGACCAGGCGAGTTCGACGGCTTTGCAGCATTGCCCCGCCGCTGTGAGCGCTCCCTGAGCCAACGAGCTTTGAATTAGCTGCCGGACACCATCATCGTCCAGCCGGGTACAACCCAGGAATTCCCGCCCGTCATTCGCCTGATCGAGCGGTAAGCCACGATCTTCAATTTCTCTGTGATCGACTACGAAGACTGCAAATACAATTCTCTCGAAAGCAGCGTTACCAAGCACCTTCCTCCGATCGTCGTCGGGAACGATGGGAGAAGTAAGCGGCGAGCGGGGATTTCGTGGCGCATCCGTTAACAGGAACCTCCGTTCCTCGGAATTGAGGAACTTCAAAGCCGGAAGCATATCGAACATGGCGAGCCTGCTGCACTCATGGAGGGCTGCTTTCCAGTCATCTGTAAACATGCGCATAGTCCCGCCCCAGAATCCAGCGCCTGCTTTAGCTACAGCATCCGTGAATCGCTTTTGGTCTGCGGTGCTCATTTGTATCCTCCGATCGTCCCAGGAATACACGGATTCGCGGGGTTCAAGAGATAAGCCTCACTTTTGGTCCTTGCAAATCCGCTCAGCGGACTCGATGATATCTCAAGAGGATTGCATTCGGCCGTCGCTATGCGGCGTGGGGTATGAGTCTTTCGATAGCGGACCAGAAACGGCCCGAACGCGCAGCATCGCGCCGGATGTAATCTACAGATTTGCGCCTGTCAACTCAGGCGTGATTAATATACCGACGGGGAAAGCTCCATCCCGATCGGCAGGCAGCCGAGGCGCAATATCGCGCTGGCCCGTGCGGTGGCTGTGCAACCGCGAGTATCTTCGCGGTAATATCAACTGCAAACCACTTACCTGCGAGCGCAATCGAGATGCTTCGACTTATCTTCGTTGGGATAACGGAAGAGTCGGTGTCCAGGCCCGTGGGAAGGAATTAACTTTGGCAGCCACGCCATGATGCATTACCTTTGTCTGTCGAAGTGTATCTGCTCTATTACACTATTTCGAACTCGCCCTACTGAACTTGCGGTGACGAAGTTAGGCGGCGATTGACGATCACGAGTTTCCTGTCTTCACGCTCTCGGCGGCGCGGCAGGTAGATACAGAATGGTTGCGACACTCTATCGCTTATCGCTTCCCGAAGAGCGTCTGGATCGTGTTTTGATCGAAGGGGTCGCCGAGTGGATACATGCCCGCGCCGTCGCACGTAGCGCACACGCCGCTGCCTTTGCAGAAAAGGCATTGCGGAACTCCTGAAGCGAGATTCAGATTGACGCCTGAACCGTGGCAATGGGAGCAGCGCCCATTGCCGGTGAAGGCGCCCCCATCGCAATCGGGACAGCGGGCGGGTTTCTGATACATCGTCGCGATTATAGCTCCGACGGACTCCATGCGCGCCAGTTGCGGTACCGGCCTGGTAAGCGGGTTCGTCAAGGCCTTGAGAGTGCCGCGCTTGCCGCCAGTACCCTTTGCCGCACAGACTTGACGCAAACCTTCCTTCCGGCAGTATCATTGACCCGAGGTTGCATGCTTGGAGCCCGAAAGTCCGCTTGAAATCTACGGCGTCCCGCCCGGAAAGGGCATCCCGTACGTGATGGCCATCACCTTTGACGACGCGGGCTTCGCGTGGTCTGGCAAGTTGGGGCGTGGACGTCTGAATTTCAGTGACGTGACGGAAGTTTCGCTTTGCCTCGGCGACGCCGATGATGAGGACCGCATGAGTTCGTGTACGATCCGACTCGCGGAGGGCGGCGCGTTTAGTGTGGACTGCAACGCTAGCGATCGTCGGAAAAAGACCGCGGAGAAGCGCCATGCCTATGCCCGATTTGTATGTGAGGTTCACCGCTTGTTGAGCCCAGACGATCGGGCGCGAATTGTGTTCAAAACCGACAGCAAGAAGTCTGAGATTGGTGAAAAACTGTGGGTATGGGGTTATGTTGGGTCGATCCTGGCTGGCGGTCTGGCGCTGTGGTTGTTTGGAAATCTGGGAACGATTTTTGTAGTCTGGGTCTTCTTCGTCGTCATCTGGTCGATAGTGGTTTATACACGGCATCCGAGAACTCCGCAGACATACGCGCCAGACCCGCTCGATGCGCGCTATCTCCCGGAGGAGTAGCCTACAGATTTTCCCGGGTTTCGGTAAAATATCTGTTCTGCGCGGCCGCTTAACATGTCTGAATCTTTGTGAGCCGCTTCTTCACCACGCCTTATAATGAAGGCGCCGATGGATGCCCCTCGGGACGAGGAGTTGATTTCGCGCTGGCGGGATTGGCCGAACTCCGATGCCGGGCGGCAGTCTCTAACGGAACTCTTCGAGCGTCATCACGCGCGAGTCGCGCTCTGGTGCCTTCGGTTAAGCGGCGATCGCGAATCTGCCGCCGATTTGGCCCAAGAGGTTTTCTTGAAGGCTTTCGAATCGCTCCACACTTTCCGCGGCGATTCCAAATTTTCCACCTGGCTCTACGTCATCGCGCGCAATCACTGCTACACGCAGCTCAAAAATCGCAACACTCCGCTCGAGCCGATCGACGAAACGCTCGATTATCATCTGGCGGATCAAACGCCCAACGCTCATGCGCAACTGGAGCGCGCCGGTACGGCGGAAGTCTTCGGCGACCTTGTCCGGCAGTCGCTGACCGACTTAGAGGCGCGCGTAATTACGTTGCATTACGTCGAGGAACTGCCGCTCGCGGCGATTACGCGACTGCTCAAGCTCGAAAACCAAAGTGGAGCCAAATCGTACATCGTCAGCGCGCGCCGCAAGCTGAGCCGCGCGATGGAGCGCTGGAAGGCGCGCAATCAGAGGGCGCCATCGTGAAGATCGAGGTGCAGAATGCCGGAAAATGACGGCAACGCGGAGCAACTTCGTGCATCGCTGCAGCCAGCGCAGCCATGTCCGCCGATAGAGGCGCTCGCCGCAGCGTCTGAGCGTCCGGAAATTCGCCGTCATCTCGAAACCTGCGCCCGATGCCGCACGGAACTGTCGATGCTTTCGGAATTCGAAACGGCCGCGCCGTCGCGGGCCGAAGCAGCGGATATGCGGTGGATCGAATCGGAACTGCTCCGCCGCTCGGAACGGCTTCGCGCGCCGCTTGCGGAGAAACAGCGTGGCTGGGGATTGTGGCTCGGTGGTCTGTTCCGTACGCGCCCGGGCTACGCATGGGCTATGGCCGCTGCGGCCGCGGCTGTGGTGATCGTCGCCGGAGTTTCTCTGCGCCATCCATACGAACAGCCGCTGATGGCGCCGGGAAACGCTGTCTATCGTTCGACCCAAATCACGCTGCTGGCTCCGGTGGGCGATGTCTCGGAGGCGCCAAGTGTATTTCGATGGGATGCGGCGCCGGGTGCGGCGCACTACGACGTGCAACTGACCGGCGTGGATGGCGCGGCGCTTTGGTCGGCCAGCGCAACGTCTGCTGAAGTCGCTGTTCCACCAAAGATTCGCGCGCAGTTCCAGCCGGGAAGGGCCTTCCGCTGGCAGGTCACGGCGCGCAATGCCGCGGGCGAAAAGATCGCGGTATCGGATTCACAAATCTTTCACACCGCCGCAACCTCTCACTAGAAGTCGTGCGGCACCCTGAAACGGAGTAATTCCCATGAAAGCTGCCACTATCAGTCTGTTCGTTTGCGCTCTGTCCCTACAGGCGCAGACCACGTTACCCACAATTCGCGTTTCCACCGAGACCGCGCCTCCGGGCGGCATGGCGCAAATGAAGGTGCTGCTGACTTCGCCCAAGCCGATCACCAGCGGCAACATGTCGGTGGATATGTCCGATGTTTCCTTCGATTCTATAGACGGCATCGCGCTGTTCAGCGACACCGGTGACGCCGATGGCGTCGCGCTGGTGGACGGCGGCAAGGTGAACGTGCAGTTTGTCTCGCCGAATGGAACGCTTGGAACCGGCGCCGAATACCCGCTGCTCACGGTGGCGCTGACGCTGAAGAATTCGCTCTCGCCCGGGCAGAGCTTTCCAGTGAATCTCAATCAGTCAAGCTCAGCGTGGCAGACGCTGCTCGGCGCGCCGGTCGCGTTTGAATTCAAGCAGGGCGCAATTCAAGTGGGCGGCAGCGTCTCGATCACCAATGTCCTGCCGGGCGGCGGCGTGTTGCCTGCGGGGGGCAAGTTCACGGTCTACGGGATGGGGTTCTCGCCGAAGACGAAGATCAGTATTCGTAACGCGAACGCATCGTCAGTGCAGTACATCAGCCCCACCCAGTTTCAAGTCACGCTGCACGAGGCTGCGCTGCTCGATGGCGTGCTGATCACGGCGCAAAACCCGGACAACTCTACTGACACGTACTACTCTTACCTGCGCGGCGTGCCGATCGGAAAAAGTACGCGCTCGCTGCTGGCGAAGGCAGTGCCCGTGTTCTCCATCAACACAGCGTATGAGGCGATTCTTCCCGCGACGATCTCTTCGCAGGTGAATCCGAGCTACTTCACGGGATTCGCCATGCAGAATCCGAATGCAGTGGCTGCCAGCGTGACGCTCGAATCGCATTCCGCGAACGGCTCGCTATTGCGCAGCGTAGCGGTGACTCTGCCGCCGGGAACGCGCATCATGCGTGAGCTTTCGGAATGGTTCGGCGCTCCGCTTCCAACCGGCGCGTATCTGCATATCGTGACAGCGCAGCCGGTACAGATGTTGGGTCTGCTGGGGAACGATTCGAACAACGTCCTCCAGCCGGTCGTGGTCAATATATTGCGCGCGCCCGCTCCACCGCCGCCCGCTGATGCCGGCGTGCCGTCAGGAAATCAAGGAGGCGGCGGGGGAAGTGGGGGAAGCGGAGGCAAAGGATAATAATCGCCAACAGAGCGACCCCGGCGACGATGAGCGTTGCCCACGATGTCGCTGGCGGAATTGGTTGTTGTCCATCGCCGGTGAGGATGAACGGCGCCCAGTATTTCGGCTGAGCGAGTTCGTTTCCTGAATTGAGGAAGCGCAGTTTGGCTGCGCGCAGGCTTTCGGCTTTGCTCTCACCGGTTCCGAGGCGGGCGTAGAATTCACCCATCAGATCGCCCGACGGTCCGTCGGCCGCGCGCCAAAGCGTAGTTACGGTGGATGCTGCACCAGCGCCGAGAAAAGCGCGGCTGAACCCTTGCACGCCTTCGCCCGGGGTGATTTTGCCTCGCTCGGTATCGCAGGCGGAGAGCGTGACCAGGTCTACGTTGCGCAGCGGAAGCGTCTGCACTTCACCGCGAAACAGATACTGCGATTCGGGACGGCCCGGTTCGGGAGTGAACAGTATTCGCGAACGCCCAGGGTCGGTGATATCGATCGCCGCGTGTGTGCTGAAATGCAGCAGCGAAGTATTGGCCACGCTGCTCGCAAACAGATACTGCTTGCGATCGTCGCCCGCTTCGTGGGCCTGCGTCTTGCCGGGCAGCGCCTGCTGGATCAGGCTCAGTTCGCGCTGTGAACCCGGCAGCGGCGTCCAACGTTCGTCGTCTGGCAGCGCGCTTTTCTGCGGTGTGACCGGGTCGCCGAATGCCAGTAAACGAGTCTGCCAAGGCAGCACGCGCCGCGTGTTGGTGGGCCGCAGCAGGAGCGCGGCGGAGGGCAGGTAACTCACGTTGAATCGGCGCAGAATTGCAGCCGCATCCAACGTTTCGAAGGGGATTTCCGCCAGGACTCCATCGGGCACGATCAAGAGTTGATGGAGATCATTCGCCAGCGGAACGCCGCGGAGAAGCGTCTGCGCCCATTGCCGCGACGGCTCGCGCCAGCCGTCTCCATCGCGCTGCAGCGCGGCGGCGAATGCGTTCAATTGATCCGAACTGCCCGCAGCGAGAGCTTGCGAACGAAAACCACTGCCGTGCGCGGTAATCCAAAGCACGCCCAGGCGGTTGGGATCCATCCAGTATTCCAGCAGCATCGATCCAGGTTTGAGCCGCGCTTGTACTTCGGAAAGGCTAGGCGTCGCCGCGCCGAGCGAATCCTGCAAGTTGCGGGCGCGCGCCTTCTCGAACATCCCGAACAGCTCTCCGGTTTTGGCTGAAGGCGATTGCAGCATCAGTTCGATCGCGCCATCGTAGACCTGGCGCTTGTTTGCCAGGAACTCCGCCTTCAAAGATGAGCTGCCCAGGCCGCTGCGCACGGATTCCACAATGGCAATGGCATCGCGAAAGGCAGACAGTGCTTCTGTAGACTCGCCGCGGTCGCGCGCGATGCGGCCGACGCCGTTGAGCGCGGTCCATTGTTCTTCGGTTGCTCCAATTTCGCGGGCCTCTTTCAGGGCCTCGGTGAAGTCGCCTTCGGCATCCGCGGCGCGGCCCATGCGATAGAACGCTTCACCTCGGAAGAGATGGGCCAGCGCGGCTTCACGGCGGTTGGCGCTCGATTCCGCAAGCGCGAGCGCGCGCGAAAACTCTACCACTGCGCCTTTCAGATCTTGCAAATCGAGTGCCCGCGCAATGCCGATGTTCTGCAAAACGTGAATCTCACCATCTGACATCCGCTGTTGCGCGTACAGCTTCTGCGCGGCGTCATACGTTTCGAGAGCTTTTACCGCATCGCCCAAACGGCGGTAGAGCGTGCCCACATTGGAGAGCAGTTGCGCCCGTTCACTGGCGGCCATTTGCGAAGATCCGGCCAGCGCCTGCTGGTAAAATTCGAGCGCTTTGCCGTTCTGCCCCAGTTGTTCATAGAGCGTGGCAAGGTTGTTGAGGACAAGCTCACGCCGGCCGGGATTCCACGGCTGCGAGGCGGTTTGATTGACGCGATCGAGCGCCTGCTCGTAATTTTTCAACGCGTCGAGGTACTTGCCCTGGAAAAAATAAACGTTGCCGACGTTGCTGAGGCGCGTGATTTCGCCTTTGCCATCGCCAGTTTCGCGATCAAGGCGTAGCGCATACTCGAATGAGGAAAGCGCGCTCGTGTAGTCGCCGTTGTACAACTGCGCAGAGGCGGCGGTGTTGGATGCGGCTGCCTGGTTGGCCTTGTCCCCAAGGCTGAGAAACAGGTTCGCGGATTCTTTGGCGGCGCGCAGCGAGGCCGCGTAGTCGCCGGCTGCCAGTTGCGTCTGCGCGTATTCAAGAAGCGTACGCGCAAGCAAAGTTGGATCGTGCCCTTGACGAACGTCGCTCAGTGCCGCTTCGTAAGCGCGCGCCGCCACTTGAGGCGAGGAATCGCGCCTGCGCTGTTTCGCCTCATCCAGGGAACTCTGCGCGAAAAGCGCCGCGACCGAGAGCAGAGCAACACATGGAAGCCGCAACCGCATTCAGTTCAATTCTAAACGTGCGGCATGGGCCAAGCAGGAAGAGTGAAATGCGGACCATCAACTAAAACGCGGCGAGTGGTTGCCCACCCGCCGCCAAGAGCGCGCTGCTGCCAGTCCGTCGCGCGCAAATCACGTTACTTGAAGTTGGCCTGAACGCTGGTGTCCTTGCTGATGGTCACGGTGCAAACCGGCGAACTTCCCGAGCAGGCGCCGCCCCAGTTGACGAAGGTGTGTCCCGCATTGGGCGTCGCGGTGATGGTCACCGCCGTGCCCACCGGGAATTTGGCGGAGCAGGAACTGCCGCAGTTGATCGACGTATTGAAGGCGCCGCCGGGT
Source organism: Bryobacteraceae bacterium (assembly GCA_036268375.1). Lineage (GTDB taxonomy): Bacteria > Acidobacteriota > Terriglobia > Bryobacterales > Bryobacteraceae > PALSA-243. The sequence continues at coordinate 19,143 of DATAUH010000316.1, forward strand.
GTGGCGGTGGTCACGCCATTTCCGTTGCGGCTGACCGAGAGGCCGAAGACTTGCGCGAAGGTCGCAGTGACGTTGGCAGCCTTTTGTATGGTGAAGGCGCAGGTGGTGGTGGCGCTTTGGCAATCACCGCTGAAGCCGTTAAAGGTGCCATCGCTCGGAACATGCGCAGTCAGCGTGACAGAGGTCCCGGCCACTTCGTTGTTGGTGCAGAGACGGCCGCAGTTGATCTTTCCGTCAGAGCTGGTCACGGTTCCATTGCCGGCGTTGGTGACAGTGATGGATGGGATGTCGAGATTCGCCGCGGCCATCTGCGCACCGATGAAATCGCCCAGTTCGCTGCCTTGCGGCGACGCGCATTCGACGGCGATGCACAGCGCTTCGTGGTTGGAAGGATCGTAGGCGCCGTTGTACTTATAAAACTCGTAACGGCGCACCACGGAGTGGCTACCGTTGCCGAGCGGCTTCTGGCTGTTGAGGACCCCGCTGTTGGGGCTGTTCGGGTTGGTCTGCAGCAGTTTCCACGGGGTCTCGGATTTGGAGACATCGTCGGGCACGGCCGCATTGCCGCCCAGCAGATCGTTCAAGTCCACCTCATTGGGCAATTCCAGTTCGTAGACTTTGACCCACGTGGCGGTTCCCCACTGCGGAATCACGCGCGGCGGCCGTGGCGGAGCAGGAATCTGAATGGCGAAATTGACCCCGGGCGCACCGCCTGCCTGTGCGGGCGGAACCACGTTGATGACCGGTTGCGGAATCGCGACCGGGATGGGCGGTACGTTGGGATTGCCAGGGTCGGAAGAATAGTAGACCAGTGTTCCCGGGTGAGTGGGATTTTCTACCAGCCAGCGATAGACAACTGCGGTGGGCGATTTACTAGTGCTGATGCCGAAATGTTCACATCCCGCAGCGTTGTACTGGGACCCGAGACCGCCGGTCCAGCAGCTTTCGCCATTGAACTGCGTTCCGTTCGGCACGGGCGTTCCGATTGTGAAGTGGCCGGTATTCGGATCGACGGGGCTCACCCAACGGATGTAGACGCCGCCGGCGAACGGCACGATGGAGCCGGTGCAATAACGTATGACGCAACTGGGCGCGGCCCCGCCGAAGATTCTGGTGATCTCGCTCGGTTGCACGCCGTCGACTTCGATTTCAAAGCCGTGCGTGGGCTCACCGGTGTCGTTAACAGCGTCGAAATTGCTTGGCCATCCGACTACGGTTGCTGTTTGAGCCAACAGCGCGGGCGCGGCGGCGAATGCGATCGCGAGCGCAGCGTAGCGCAAGGGCCGCAGCGCGGCGTTGGCTTTTATGGTTGCCTGATTCATAGAGTTTCCCTCCCAAAGCGTGCAGCCGTAGCATCGCTGCACTCCATATCAGACAGGCGTGTGGGAGGTGCGGAACAGAAAAATTGCGGAAACGAATGAAGGCGGGATGTAAACTCTGACGCGGGCACTCCGGCCCACCGATCCGCCGTTGACCGATGGGCCGAAATAGAGAAGCGCTAGCTGCTGACGCTGGTGGCGGCGGTGAGGGACTGTTGCCGGTCGTTGCGGGGGTTGCGCCAGTTAATCCGCGGCAGGAACCAGTCGGAGTTGACGCGATCGCGATATTGCACCGCGACGTTCAGCAGCGAATCGAGCAGCGATTCGGAGAGATTGTGCGGCTGCAGCCCGAGGTCCACCAGCTTGGAATGCTTGGCATTGTAGTAATGCTCTTCGAGTTCGACGCGCGGCGCGGGCAGGTGATCGATTTCGACTTTGATGCCCATCTTCTTCGCAGCCTCTTTCACCATGCGCGCTAAATCCAGCACGCGGAACTGCTCGGTGAATTGATTGAAGACGCGGAACTCGCCGGGCTTCGCCGGGTTGTTGCAGGCGATTTCGATGCAGCGCACGGTGTCGCGGATGTCGAGATAGCCGCGCGTCTGGCCACCCTTGCCGTATACCGTCAGCGGATGGCCCACGGCCGCCTGCACGCAGAAGCGGTTGAGCACGGTGCCGAAAACCTCGTCGTAATCGAAGCGGTTGATGAGGCGCGCGTCCATGTCCGTTTCCGCGGTGGACGTGCCGTACACGACGCCCTGGTTGAGATCGGTGGCGCGGATGCCCCAGATGCGGCACGCGAACGTGATGTTGTGGCTGTCGTGAACTTTCGAGAGGTGATAGAACGATCCGGGCTGCTTGGGGAAGGGAAGCACGTCCTTGCGGCCATTGTGCTCGATCTCGATGTAGCCCTCTTCGATATCGATGTTCGGCGTTCCATATTCGCCCATGGTGCCGAGCTTGACGAGGTGGCAATCGGGCGCGAGTTCGCGCAGCGCGAACAGCAGATTCATGGTGCCGACGACGTTATTGACCTGGGTGGATACGGCGTGCTCGCGATCGATCATCGAATAGGGAGCGGAACGCTGCTCCGCGAAGTGGACCACGGCCTCGGGCGCGAAGTTTTCGACGATGGAGGCGAGGAATTCGTACTCGGTGATGTCGCCTTCAAAATATTCGATGGACTTGCCGGATCCGCGCTCCCAAACGTTCAGGCGGTCCTGAATGGAGGCGATGGGCGTGAGGGTTTCGACGCCTAGTTCGCGATCCCATTCGCGCCGGATGAGGCTGTCGGCAATGGCGACCTGATGGCCGCGGGCGGATAGGTAAAGCGAGGTGGCCCATCCGCAGTAGCCATCTCCTCCGAGCACAAGAATTTTCATGAATGTTTGGTTTCCGAGGTCAAACTGACCATATTATACCCGCTTAAGCAGGGAGATCTCCCCCCCAAAAGGGCTATGGCCACCCCCAGATTGGGAGCCCCGAGATGGCGGTTGGCGACTCGACAGACCGTATCGAAAGAGTAGTAAACTTTTACCCATGACTTTACGAAGGATGCAGCGCCCGGCGTGGGCGGCCATGGCAGTATTGTCTGCCTGGACCCTCTCCGCACAGCCGGCGCCCAAAATAACCACCCCAAAGGAAGCGTTCGGCTTTAATATCGGCGACGACTATCAGGTAGCCAACTACACGCAGCTGGACACTTATTGGCATACCCTGGCCAAGGAATCCGACCGGATGAAATTGGTCGATATGGGTCCGACGGAAGAGGGACGCCGCCAGTACATGGCAGTGATCAGCTCCCCGGCGAACCTGAAGCAACTGGATCACTACAAGGACATCTCACGGCGCCTCGCCCGCGCTGAGGGATTGACGGACGAACAAGCGCACACCTTGGCGCGCGACGGTAAGGCCATCGTGTGGATTGATGGCGGTCTCCATGCATCCGAGACCGTCGGCGCACAGCAATTGATGGAATGGGTCTATCAAATGACGAGCCGCACGGACCCCGAGACCATGCGGTTTCTGAACGACTGCATCTTTATTAATGTCCAGGCGAATCCGGATGGCCAGGAGCTGGTCGCGAACTGGTATATGCGCGGCTCCGAGAAGGCCGACGCGCCCTTGAAGGATACGCAAGCTCGCAATATGGGCGGGCTGCCGCGGCTTTGGGCCAAGTACATCGGCCATGATGACAATCGCGATTTCTACATGTCGAACATGAAGGAAACCACGAACATGAACCATGCGATGTTCGTCGAGTGGTATCCGCAGATTGTCTACAACCACCATCAAACCGGTCCCGCGGGCACGGTGATTTTCATGCCGCCGTTTCGCGATCCCTTCAACTACAATTTCGATCCGCTGATTCCGCTGGGAATTGAAGAAGTGGGCAGCGCGATGCACGCGCGTCTGGTGGCCGAAGGTAAGGGCGGCAGCGCCATGCGCAGTGGACAGAATTATTCGACGTGGTGGAACGGCGGCTTGCGCACGGTTTCCTACTTCCACAACATGATCGGGATTCTGACCGAGATTATCGGCGAGCCGACGCCTCGCATGATTCCGCTGATTGCGGAGAAGCAGCTTCCGACGGGCGATTGGCCGATGCCGATCACGCCGCAGGAATGGCATTACCGCCAATCGATCGATTACGAAATCACCAACAATCGCGCTATCGCGGATTATGCGTCGCGCAATAAAGAAACGATGCTCTACAACTTCTACATCATGGGCAAGCGCTCGATTGAGAAGGGCAGCAAGGATACGTGGACGATCACGCCCAAGCGCATTGCGGCTCTCGAAGCGGCTGCTGAAGGCGAAGGAGGAGGCGGCGCGGGTGGAGGACGCGCGGGACGTGGCGGTCGTGGAGGAGCGGCTGCGGCAGCGGCAGCGGCCCCGACCGGCGATGTTCCGGGCGCAGGTTTCGGCGGCCGCGGAGGTTTGCCAGCGGACCTTTATACGAAGGTGCTGCACGATCCGAAGTATCGCGATCCGCGCGGCTACATTATTCCTTCCGATCAGCCGGATTTTGCGAACGCCGTGGAGTTTGTGAACGCGCTGTTGAAGACAGGCGTCGACATCCAGCGCGCGACGGCCGATTTCACTGTCGCCGGCAAGAGCTATCCCGCCGGTTCTTACATTGTGAAGACCGCGCAGGCGTTCCGACCGCACGTGCTCGACATGTTTGAGCCGCAGGATCACCCGAACGACTTCCGGTATCCGGGTGGGCCGCCGAATCCGCCATATGACATCACAGGTTGGACGCTGGCGCTGCAGATGGGCGTGCAGTTCGACCGTTTACAAGACGATTTCAGCGGGCCCTTCCAGAAGCTCGGCTTTGACCTGCTGCCGCCGCCTGTGATGAAGGTGAGCGGAGCGGCGTCGCCCGCGGGTTACTTGATCAGCCACGAGATCAACAACTCGTTCAAAGCTATCAACCACCTTCTGAAGGCCAATGCCGATGTGTTTTGGATGAAGAACGAAGTGACGGTGGATGGGAAAGTCATGGCGCCGGGCGCGATCTGGGTGACGGCTTCGCCGGCGGTAAAGACGATCGTCGATCAAAGCGCGAAGGAGTATGGCGTGCCAGCTTATGCACTCGCGAAGGCGCCTGCGGGAGAGGCGCTGAAGCTGAAGCCCATCCGCATCGCGCTGGTAGACAACTATGGCGGCAGCATGCCGGTGGGATGGACGAAGTGGCTCTTCGAGCAGTATGATTTTCCGTTTCAGGTAGTCTTCCCGCCACAGCTTGATGCGGGAGACCTGCGCAGCAAGTTCGACGTGATCGTGTTCTCCGACGGTGAGCTTCGTTTGGGCGCTGGCGGTCTCGGTGGACGCGGCGGTGGCGGCGGTGGTGGTCGTGGCGGTCGCGGTGGCGCGGCCGATGTTCCCGAACAGTATCGCGCGGAGATCGGAAGCGTCACGGCGGAGCGCACGCTGCCGCAGTTACGCAAGTTTGTCGAATCGGGCGGGTCGATCGTCACGGTTGGCAGCTCGACCAGCGTGGGTGAGGCGTTGGGACTGCCGGTGAAGAGT
>DATAUH010000317.1:0-8182 GCA_036268375.1 Bryobacteraceae bacterium
CTGAAGACGATTGAAGAGTTCGCCGTGGAGTGCTCGATCGTTAAGGTGTACGCGTCCGAGATGCTGGATTACGTCGTCGACGAAGGCGTGCAGATTCACGGCGGCTACGGCTACCACCAGGACTATGCGGTGGAGCGAGCCTACTGCGACTCGCGCATCAATCGCATCTTCGAAGGCACCAACGAAATCAACCGGCTGCTGATCACCGGAATGTTGCTGAAGCGCGCGGCGCGTGGGCAACTGGCATTGGTGGCTGCGGCGCAAAAAGCAGTGGGACAGGCAATGTCCGGCGCGGCGGCGGAGGGTGATGCCGGGTTGGTGGCGAATGCAAAATCGGTGGCGCTGCTGGCGATGGGCGTGGCGTACCAGAAGTTCGCGATGGCGTTGGAAAAGCAGCAGGAAGTGTTGATGTCGATTGCCGACATCGTGATCGAAGTGTTCGCGATGGAATCGGCGCTGCTGCGCACGACAAAGAACGGCGCGGGTCGCGATCTCTGCGCGGTATATCTTCGCGACGCGATGACGCGTGTGGAATTCGCGGCGCGCAATGTGTTGGCTGCGAGTTCGGAAGGCGATGCGTTGCGTACGAATTTGGCCATGCTGCGTCGATTCGTGAAGTTTGACCCGTTAGATGGCGTCAAAGTACGGCGCGAAATTGCGCGGCGGCTTCTGGCGGCCGAACGGTACGTGGCGTAAGGCTCCGCAATTCAAATGGTGGCCCGCTTGTTGCAGCGTTACGAGCGGGTGAGTAGAAATGCGGAAAGCCGGCTTGGTACTCCTGTTCGCAACGCTGCTGGGGGCGGCGGAACACGATGCGCACAAGCGTCTGCATGAGTACAGACGCAGTGTTTACGGCAAGCGCGCAATCGCCAGTAGCAGCGCAGCGGCCGGCATGGGGCAACTGCGTAATTCGCCGCACGAGTGGGGCGGAGGCGCGGCCGGTTTCGCCAAGCGATTTGCGTCTCACTTGGGCCAGCATGCCGTGAAGGAGACGATTCAACTCGGCGTCGCCACATGGCATCACGAAGATCTGCATTACCACCGCTCGAACCTGCACGGCACGTGGCCGCGCATGAGATATGCAATGGTGAGCACGTTTATTGTGCCGCGCACGAATCGGCCCGGCAAAACGGTTGCGCTTGGCAGGATTTCAGGCAGCATTGGCGCGGGCTTGATTTCTCGCACATGGCAACCGGCGAGCGCGGCCGGTTTGGGCGCCGGATTCGCAAGCGGTGGAATCAGCTTGGGCGCCGAGGTGGGCGCCAACATGGCGCGCGAGTTCTGGCCGCGTAAGCATGCGCACGAAAAGAGACTTACGGCGCGATCTCGCGGCCGGGGCCGTATCCACAGCTAAACAGGAAAAGGATCTGGAAAGCGCCGTTGGTTCTAGGCAAAAGCCGGCGGTCGGTTCTACTGCCGAACTACTCCGCGCGTGCTATGGTCGGATGTTCATGCGCCTGTCATTCTGGGCAGTGGTGTTGGCGGCGTTTGCGATATTGCTGGTGCGCGCGGCGCGCGTAGAATTGGCCGGCGACTACCTGGACCCTGTGGCGAAAATTTCGGCGCAGGACGAAGCCTTATACTCGCACAACGCGATCCGCACGGCGCGCCACGGCCATTGGCTGACGCCGCGGTTCATGGGCCGCTTTGCGCTTTATAAGCCGCCTCTCGCGGTCTGGTTCGCGGCGGCTTCGGCGAAGCTGTTTGGCGTGTCGCGCCTGGCGCTGCGGTTGCCGGGAGTGCTGATCGCGGCGCTCGCGCTAGGCCTTCTATTTCGATTTGGGGCCGAGGTGCGCGCTTGGCAATGCGGCGCGTTCGCAGTGGCGCTTTTGCTCTGCGATCGGCTGTGGATGGCGCCCGCGTCCATGTTGTTGACCGACGGTTTGCTGGCGGCCTTCGAGATCGCCGCGATGTATTGCGTGCTCGCGGACCCGTGGCTGGAATCGCGCGCAGCCTTCTGGGGCTTCGCGGTGGCGTTTGCAGGCGCGGTGATGACGAAGGGAATTGGCGCCGCGCCGCTCGCGGTCGCTTTCTTACTCTACTGTGTGTGTGCGCCCGCCAATTGGAGGCCTGCCGTTCGCCGCGCATTGGCAGCGATGTCGCTGGCGGCGGCGCTGGCGGCTCCGTGGTACGTCTATCAGGCGATCGCGCACACGCGCTGGTTCTTCACGGAACATTTCGGGCTGGAGATTCTCACGATGGGCACAGGAGATCCTCCGCAAACCACGGCAGAGGGACACCTTGCCTTCTATTGGAAGCGGCTGATGTGGACGGACCCGCTGTTTTTCGCGCTCTTTCTGACGGCGCTTCCGGCTTGGTTCGGCGCGGTGAAAAAGCGATCGGCGGCGGCGACTCTGCTCGCCTGCTGGTTCGTGCCCATGCTAGCGGCAGTGCTGGCGTGGCGCTATCAAAGCGCCACGTACTTGATTCCCTGTCTGGCGCCGATGGCGCTGGCGGCCATGGTCTACGCGCCTGTGCCGGCGCGTTCAATGTGGGCGATGGCCGCGGTGTTGGTTGCGGCATTCGCGGTCAAACTGGCGACGCCCACGATGCCGTGGGGACTCTCCTTCGCGGCGGGGACGATTCAACCGGCGGCCGCGCCGTTGAGCAATTACTGCCGGATGGCTCGCGGCAACGAGTTGATTGTGGTGGACGCGGTAGATGATCTATACGCATCCACATTGCCGCTGCCAAATTTGCGTTATGCGGTGGTGAGCGGCAGCATGGCGGTGGGACAACTTACGCTGGACTATCCATCGATGGGCATCACGATGAGCGCGGACGATTTCGATGCGTTCGATCGCGCCGCGCCGCGGTTTCGAAGCGTGCTGCGCGATTGGGGTTTAGATATAAACGAGCCGCTGGCGCGCCTGATTGTGGCTGCGACGCCGGAAAAATTGATGGAGATGGCGCGCGCACATCCCCTGGTGGATTTTTTTCTGCCGCGCCGGTATCGAACGGCAGCGGAGACTGCGGGCGGCGCCGGGCACGATTTGATCGACGCCTCGCCGGACTATTTTCTACTGCTGTCGCGGCAACGCTTAGGACGGCAGGAGCCGGCGGCATGGTCCTGCGAGATGTAACCGCCGTTTGCCGCTCATGTCGCTGGAGTCGTAACGGCGCGCGAAGCCGCCATTTTGGCCGCGATCCGCATCGCTTGCTTCATGCTGCGCGGATCGGCCAGATTTTTGCCGGCGATGTCGAAGGCGGTGCCGTGATCGACGGAGGTGCGGATGATCGGGATGCCGAGCGAGATGTTGACCGAGCCTTCGAAATCGATGAGCTTCATGGGAATGTGACCCTGATCGTGATACATGGCGACGATCAGATCATGCGCGCCACGCACACCCTGCAGGAAGACGGTATCGGGCGCGTGCGGGCCGGTGCATGCAATTCCACGGGCGCGCGCCTGTTCAATCGCAGGGACAATAGAGCGCTCGTCCTCATCGCCGAAAAGGCCGTGTTCGCCGGCATGAGGGTTGAGGCCGCAGACCGCAATGCGCGGCTGCGCGAAGCCGAGTAGCCGCATCGCGTCGTACCCGAGTTCGATCGTGCGCAAGATGCGCTGCGGGGTGGACTCACACGCTTTGCGTAACGCGATGTGCGTGGTGACGTGCACCGTTGCCAGGCGTTCGTTCCAAAGCAGCATGCGCGATTCGGTGGCGCCGCAGAGCCCGGCGATGTATTCGGTGTGGCCGGTGAATGGTTGGCCGGAAAGGGTGACCGCCTCCTTATTGAGAGGGGCGGTGACCATGGCGCTGGCCTCGCCGCGCAGGCACAATTCGGTCGCGCCGCGTACATATTCGACGGCCGCAGCTCCGCAACGGGCGTCCAGCGCGCCGAAACGGAAATTGGAGTAGCCTTCCACCGCGCGCATGTCGCGCAGTTCAGCAGACTGCAGCGCGATGCCGGTGTGTTCTTCCGCCATGCGCATGATCGATGCATCGCCGCAGACGATCCAGCGCGCGAGCGACGCGATTTCGGGATCGGCGAGCGCTTTGAGGACGATCTCGGGGCCGATGCCCGCGGGGTCTCCCATCGTTAACGCGATGACGGGCTGAACCATTAATGTTTGGGACATGAAAAATAATCCGCGATCCGTAACAGGGCGTCCGGCGCGCCAAACCCTCCGGACTTGGTGATGACGTGCGCGCCATCGAACGCTCCGCCGCACATCACGCCGAGCGGGATGCCAGGCAGCAGTTCCGTGCGAATCTGAATGCTATCAACATTGAGGGCCCGGCATACGAAAAGGGCCGTGTCGCCGCCCGAAAGCACGATGGCGGAAGGCGCCGCGCCTTTCAAGTACGCGCGAATGCTCTCTTCCGCGACTTTTCCACGCGGCATCCGCAACACAACATGCCGGTCTCGCAAGAACGCGGCGATATTTTCGCCGGAAAGTGACGCATCGATGCAAGTGGAAGCGGTTCGCTCAATCAGCGCCGCTGCTTGAGCGTTGGTGACCGGGTGTGTCGAGCCGATGCAAAAGAGCACGGGGCCGCGCACGTTGGGAACGGCAGATTCAACCGTGTGTGCGCGCATCGAGCGTGCCAGAGCCGACGCGAGACCTGCGGAACCGGCCCATAGGACAGGAGTTTCGAGTGATAACAATTCGGCCGCGATCGCATCCAGATCCTGGTCGCAGGCGGCGTCGACCGAAATCAGCCGCTGGCCGCGAGCGATGGCGCGGCGAATCTTGCCGGCGGGAAAATGCGCGCACGAGAGTTGCGTGGACAGCTGAATCGGTTCAAAACCGTTGTCGTATTCGACGCAGAGAAAACCCTCGCGGACCACGCGGCCCAGAGCAGGAAAGGCGGGGCAGACAACGGCGGCGCAGTAGCCGAAATGGCGCATTGCCGACTCAAGCTCGAGCGCGATGTTGCCGCGCAGAGTGGAATCGATCTTCTTGAAGAGCACGCGCGGAGTGAATCGGGAGCCGTATGCCGCTGCTGCTCGCATGGCGCAGTCGATTTGCATGGCCGGAACGTCTCGCGAACTGGTGTTCAGCGCCAGGACGTCGCAGGAGTCGACGCTCTGAACTTCTGTAGACAGAGCTACCTGTGTAGCCAGGCCGCGCGCAGCGAACGGAGCCGCGGCGTCACAGGCGCCAGTAAGATCGTCGGCGATCAGCAGGCACTCGAGGTTCATGCCAACGGTCCCGTGATGCGCGTAAGGCCGGGCGCGTGGGCGATCTCCTTGCCATCGGCGAGCACGCGCAGGCCTTTCCCGCGGCCGAAATTGGAGCCGTTCTTGTCCCAAATAATGGTGAGGTTGCGGCCGTGATACGGAATTCGGTCGAGGCAGAACCAGTCCCACCGATTGGCTGGAAGAAGAGGATGAACTTCGACAGTAGAATCGGCGCGAGGAACCAATCCGGAGAGCCCAGTGATCACCAGGTCAGCGTAGCCGGAGTGATTGTAGTGATCGCCGCGGCCGTAGAACGTCTTTTTCTGGATCTTCATCGCGCGCGCCAGCCATTCTCCGGTGAGCGGGTTCAAATTTTCGTCGATGAACGGAACATTCCGGCCATTATCGAGCGTCAACCGCTGGCTGCGAGTGTAGGTGTGAAAGGTTTCGAAATAGTCGTCAACGGAAACGGCCGGCTGCGAAGCGCGGCGCAGGTAATTGCCGAGCGCGCGCAGAGTGATGGTCGTGGCGAACGGCCAACTGGGGCCGTTCCACTGGCAATCGTCGCCTTTGTAGGCGATCTGGAAATCGGGGTGGCGGCGCTCGGCGGTCGTCGGCCCGAACGGAGCATTGAAGCCGCGCGAATCGAGAAGTTGCTTCCAGGGAGCGCCGAATTCGGCCGTGGTCTCGGGGAGATCGAAATACCACGGCGTATAGCCGATATTTTCGCGCACTGTGGCGAATGCGCTGGATTCATCCAGCGTTTCAAAGAAGGCGGCCTCGTGATTCCAAAGGCGCTGCAGCGTGAGTTCCCGCAAGCGCGCGGCCTTGTCGCGGTAAGCGGAAGCGGCGCTGTTGTTGTCAGCCATTTCTGCGATGGCGGCGATCGCCTTCGCGTTGCCGTACATGTAACTATTGATGCTCGGCCGTATATTTTGAACCTTGCGGCCGCCGCTGATGGAGCTTTCCATGCCGTCCGAGACATCGCGCTGCCAAAAGAGCCCGCTATCGGTGAGGCGCTCGCGTTCCCATGCGGAGTAGTCTTCGATCAGCGCATCCAAGTGAGCCGTTGCGAAGCTGGTACGCGCATCGCTGAGCCAGCGGTCGTACATCGCAGACGCCACCCAGCCGCTGAACTGATGCAGGTTGGCGCGAATACCGTGGCCCGCGCCGCTGCGCAGCCAGAAATCGAGATCGCCATCCACGTAGCGCGGATCGCGCAGCCAGCGGCCCTCCGCAATGTGGTGGCCCAGCGCGCAACTCAGCGCGTTGTACTCGCCGGCATGCTTCACGGGCTTCAGGAATTCGGTGATCAAAAAACCTGCCGGCGTCTGCTTGATGTGTTTGCGAAATGTCCACCAGCGGTAATAATAAAGTCGCTCGATTTCCGCGTCAGGGCACGTGAAGAAAGGGATGTTGGCGCTCAGAAACTCCCAAGCGTCTGCGTCCGGAATGAAGTTGACCACCTCTTCGGTGAACGTTTGATTGAATTCTTCGATGTAGTGGCGAAACCGCCCGGCATCAAGCACTGCGGGCGCAGTTGCGGAGATCGCGCGCGATTCGAGCGCGGCGAGCGCGCCGGCAGACACGCCGAGAAATGTACGGCGCTTCATTGTTGTACCTTCTCGAATCGTACTGCCAGAGAGGGCCGGCCGGGGAGCTTCAGCGTGAACTTGCCTGTGAACGCCCCGGGAATCGGCGTGATCGTCATCTGCCACGGGTCGATAAGATCGGCGCGATAGTCGGCGGTGGGCGCAAGATTGAACTCATATTCTGCGGGTTGATTCACGTCGAAGTAGAACAGGTAATAACGGCCCTCCTGTCCCGCGCCCAAATAGTAGTTGGACAGGTTGTTCAGCCCTTCAGGCGGAGCGCCATCGAGGATTTTGCGCAAGAAAGCGATACGCTGCGGGCTTTCCCCATGCAACACGCCACCCTTCGACCACCAGAGGACGTCATTCGGGTCGAGATACGTCTCTCCGTGACCAACGTAAGCGCCGCCCACCGTGCCCAGCCAGAATCGGCGCACCATTTCCTGAGCCGAAATGTTCCCCCAGCGCTTGGGGATGTTGCCCTCGTACTTGCACTCGTCATAAATCACCGGTTTGCGAAACTCGGCCACATAATCCCGAGCCTTTTCTAAGTCCGAACTTTGCATACTGGCGTGCGTCACCCATGGCTTGCTGTTGTCGTACATCACATTGCTGTAGTGAATCGAGCGCAGATGCTGATACGGGTCGCTCTCCTGCACGATGCGAAAGAAGCGGTCCCAATCGCTCACATTTTTCGTTTTGACCAGATCCCATTCGTTGGCGAGCGACCACCACACATTGCGATAAGCTGCAAGCCGCGACACCGTGTAACGCAGGTAACGATCGTTGACCTCAGCAGGTAGCGAAGCATAGCCCCAGCGATCATAGGGATGAAACAGAATCAGGTCCGCTTCGATGCCAAGGCCCTCCAGATCGGCGATGCGCTTTTCCAGGTGTTGAAAGAATTGCGGATTGAATCGGCTCAGGTCGTTGTGGCCAGCGGCGTCGCGTGGAAAGGGATAATAGACCGGCTCGTTGGCATTGTAGGCGTAGCTTTTGGGAAAGACGCACATGCGTATCTTGTTGAAGGGGGCCGTGCGCAGCGTGGCGAGCGTCTGCTCTTCGAGTTTGTCGCCCTGATGCGTCCATGCGTAGCAGGTGGTGCCGACGGGAACGTATGGCGCGCCATCCTCATACGCGAAGTGGCTCACGTAACGCACGCGCACCGGTCCATGATTGTACGCCGAAGGCTGAGTAGCGGTGAAGGCGCCGCTCTTGTTGTCGAGAGCCGGAGCGTTGCTGAAGGTTGTGTAGGTCCACTCGCCGATTTCATCGGGCATGAAGCGGATGCGGTAGGTTCCATCGCCATCGTAGAAGCCGTTGACATCGACGGTGCGATGCGCGAAGTGGAAGTGGGCCCCGATGCGGACCTCGAGAAACGGGTTGCCGCTCACCGGCCCAGGTAACGCGATTTCAACGATGCCCCAACGCTCGGCATCTTTCGCAATACCGTTGAGGGCAAG
>DATAUH010000318.1:0-2336 GCA_036268375.1 Bryobacteraceae bacterium
ATATATGAATCACATTGCGATTTTTTTATTGGTCGCAAAATTTGATGTTAGGGAGAATCAATCGATGAAGAGTGCAGCCAAGAAAGCCGCCCCGAAGAAAAAGGCGCCCGCTAAGAAGAAGAAGTAGTTGCGGTAGCGCCCCATAAGGGCGATGATCCGAAATCACTCAAGGCCCCGGTTTTCCGGGGCCTTTTTCATTTTGTGGGCCAGTAGTTCCGTCTTAGCAGGCGCGGCCGCAGATGGCAAAAACGACCGAAACAAGATGCGCACAGAATGTTTTAGCCGCTTTTTGGCGCCGGCAACAAGGCGGTTGCAAGCCCGCTCAAGGTGATCCGGTCCGGCGTGGGTTTCATCCCAACGATGGCTTGCGGTATTTAGTGGACGCAGTTTCCAAAGCGTAGTCATCCTTCTCTGCATTCGGTGGCGCCTGCGACATTCCCTCACGTACCGCGACCTGGAGGAGATTATGGCGGAGCGGCCTCTCGTGGATCACGTCATGATTTGGCGGTAGGTCCAGCGAATCGCGAAATTCCTCGAAACGCCACAGGTACTGACTATGCAGCGCGGGTCGGACTATTGAGCGGCCGCCGTTACGATCCGCACAATTCTCGGAACAAATTCCTCGCCGTTCCGTCCAACTCTCGTCGATCCCTGAAAGCTCCAGTTGGAGGTAAGAATGAAGCGAGCTCTCTTCTGCGTCGCGCTCCTGTCGAGCGCGGCATTCTCTCAATCCATAGCTAAGTTCGAGGCCGCCGACGTTCGCGTCAGCCCCCACTCCGATAACAATTTCAATCTCTTCATGCGTGGGCCGCAAACCCGCGCCGGCCGCTATGAAATCCGCACTGCTACCATGGCCGACCTGATCGGCGCCGCCTTCGATGTCGATACCGACAAGGTCTACGGCGGCCCCAACTGGCTGGAGCTCGACCGTTTCAACATCACGGCGAAACTGCCAGCCGGCGCCACGCAGCCAAGTCAACGCGCGATGCTACAAGCGTTGCTCGAAGAGCGTTTCCATCTGGTTGCCCATGCCGACACCAAGCCGATGCCCGCCTACATCCTGACTGCGGGCAAACATCCCCTGCTCAAAGAATCCGACTCCAACGCGTCAAAAGGCTGCCAAGGTAAACCGCGGCCTCAGAACGCGGAACCCACCACTCCCATCGAGGTAGGGTGCCATGGCCTTAGCGGCTCGGAAATTGCTGGCAATCTCCGCCAGATGGCCGGCGGGTATCTGCAGCAACCCGTTGTCGATTCTACCGGCTTAAAGGGAACTTACGATTTCGACCTCAAGTGGACTGCGCGGGGCCAACTCGCCAACGCCGGAGCCGATGGGATCTCCATTTTCGACGCCGTAGATAAGCAGCTCGGCCTTAAGCTGGAGCTTCAGACATCGCCGCTTCCCGTCGTCCTGGTACAAAGCGTCGACCAGAAGCCCACCGCGAACGACGCCAATGTCGCATCCATCCTTCCCGGTATCGTGGAAGGGACCGAATTCGAAGTCGCCGATGTGAAACTTACTCCGCCCGACCTGCAGACGCAGCGATTCCAGATTCTGCCTAGCGGCCGCGTCGATATCGAAGGCTTCGACCTCAAGTTCATCATCGAGCAACTCTGGCAAATCAGCGACGAAATGATCGTCAACGCGCCCAAATGGCTGAGCGACGTTAAAGTCAGCATCGTAGCCAAAGCTCCCTCGAGCGCGGTCGTGACCGGGCAGAACTCGCCTCCTGTCGATATCGATACTTTGATCGCCATGATCAAGAACCTCCTGGTCGACCGCTTCAAGTTGAAGACGCACATGGAGGAAAGGCCCACTAACGCGTTCACGCTCACCTCGGTCAAGCCGAAAATGAAGGCGGCGGACCCCAATGGACGCATCAAGTGCAGCGAGGGTCCCGCCGTCGGCCAAAAGGACACGCGCAACGCACAACCGATTCTTGGCCGGCTTCTTAACTGCCAGAACATGACGATGACGCGGTTCGCCAGCATGCTGCAAAGCCTCGCGTCCGGGTACATCCACTCGCCGGTGCTTGACGCGACCGGCCTCGAAGGAGCTTGGGACTTCTCGCTCAGCTTCAGCACCATCGGCCAGCTGCAAGGCGGTCGCGGCGCTGCGGCGAACGCAAACGCCGAAAGCGGCGGCGCGGCATCGGATCCGAACGGCGCAGTCTCGTTGCCCGACGCCATCGCGAAACAGCTCGGCCTCAAAATGGAAATAACGAAGCGCCCGGTGGAGGTGCTTGTGATTGATCACGTCGAGGCGAAACCGGTTGAAAACTAGGATGCATTCACACGGTTCCGCAGCGACGGACGATAAGCGCACTCTTCTTTCG
>DATAUH010000319.1:0-26551 GCA_036268375.1 Bryobacteraceae bacterium
ATCGATCTACCATCAGGAGTCCGAAATCCGTCGGAGGAAGGCGTATTAAACGTCTGACTCCCGTCTGCCGTGTCACAAGTCAAGCTCATAACAAGACCAAAGACGGACCTAAAGGCGACTCCGCCCGGCAGGCACGGCGCAACCACGTCAAAGCGAATGGCTGAAGAGCCAAGCTTGCCCCCGACGGTCCAGATTTCGCTCCAGTCTCCGAAATCGGCCTTTTCGAACTGACCGGCGGTCGACCACCGGCCCGTATCATCCGTCGAGCCGAGTACGGGACCCCAATCGATGTGTCCCTCCCGGACGGTCCTGACACTAACCGGCTGGTGAGGCGCACCAGTAATCTGGATCTCGAAGCGGTCGCCAATTTGAAACTTGCCGCTGAAAAAATGGCTGAGGTTGACTAGACGAACGAGTGGGCTTTGGGCGGCTGCGGGAGTGAGACTTAAGGCGAAAAGGACGAGAGTACGCATACTTGCGGTCCGCGTTCATTTTACCGGACGGTTCGTGAGTTGGCAATCGGAGGTCATTCCCATGAGCCGCAGAGCCTTCTACAGTGTCATCGTTAGAAAACTGCAGATTCCCCAGATTGCGCTAGCTAGGGTTACTTTTTCACTTGTTACGGGGTCTCACGCGAAGGGCCGCCAGACACGCCGGAGTTGACTGCAAGGCGCTGGAACGCGCTTCGCGTAAGGCTGACATGGCGAAACACCGTGAGCTAATGTACACGCTTAGGACATACGCGCCAGATAAAATCGAGACAGATCAAGGAGCCCAATGTCGGATTCAACATCACTTGCGCCGGCAACCGAACTTGCCGCGCGCAACAAAGCGCACTTTCCTAACGAGAACGCCGCCTATCGCGAGGCTCGCAACTCGCTCTTGGTTGCTGAGATTGAGCTGCGGCGTAAGATTGAGGCGGTCGCGAGGCAGCGCCGATCGTTGCCGCTGGGCGGGGTTGTCCCACAGGACTTCAAGTTTGAGTCACCGGCCGGGCCGAGAAAGCTGTCCGATCTCTTTGGACAGCATGACGCATTGTTGGTCTATAGCATGATGTACGGCCCGCAGCGGAAAGAGCCGTGCCCGATGTGTACATCGTTTCTGATTTCATGGAACGGCACAGCGCGGAATCTGCGGGAACGGGTCGCGCTGGCGGTGACTGCAAGATCGGACGCGGCGCGGATGGAGGCGTACAAGAAGCGCTTTGGTTTTGCCAACCTGGATTTTGTTTCCGACGTCGCGGGAGAGTACACGCGCACTTACGTGAGCCCGGAAGATGCGGACATGCCCGGCTTTAGCGTATTTGTGCGGCGCGACGGAGCGATTCACCATTTCTACAGCGGCGAGATGGGCGGCGAAATGGCCGATCCGGGACAGGACCCGCGCGGGGCTCCGGACCTTGATCCACTGTGGCTGATGCTAGATTTGACGCCTGAGGGCCGTGGAGAGCATTGGTATCCGAAACTGCCTTCGGCGAGTTAGTCCGCCACGTCGCGAGCAGTTCCAGCAACGTGCGGCGCGTCAACAAGTTTTAACACTCTGCGCAGATGCCTCAATCTTAAGCTTAAAGCTGGGGGAGCAATATGAGCGCGAAACCAACAGCAAGCGGCGCAGAGAGTGAACTCCGCGCGATCATAGAGCGCTGGGCAAAAGCGGTACGCGAAGAGGACGTTGAGGGGATACGCGCCCACCACGATCCGAACATACTGATGTTCGATGTGCCGACGCCTTTCTCATCGCGGGGACTCGACGCGTATATGGATACGTGGAAGACCTTCTTCGGGGCGGCAGTTAGACCGATTACGTTCGACTTTGAAGATATCGAGATTTACGCCGGCGAGGATGTCGCCTTCGCCACTGCTGTCGGCAACTGTGTTTATCTACCGCGTGGAGGCGGACCAACATGCCTTAAGTTCCGGCTTACCATGGGATTTCGTAAGACGGATTCTGAATGGCTGATTGTCCACGAACACCATTCGGTGCCGGCGACGGATTGATCACGATTCTGCAATGGCCAGGTTAGCTGCTGGAATCCCCGTAGAGCAGCATTTGGGGGTGATCTGAAAGCGTAGCGGCGCCGTTAGCGTAGGTAATGACCCAGACGCGGTCGAAGGTGGTGGAGGTCCAGGGCGGAGGCGTGGCTATGCCGAGGGCTTTGGCTAAGTCGGGGATCTCACCGTGGTGCCAGCAGATTAACACTACCTTGCCGGCGTATTTGGAGTTAGTAAGAACGTCGGAGGCGACTTTGGCGTAGTCGGCATCGTCGTGTTTGTCATCGTAAGTCAGATTCAGGGCAGCCGAGAGAGGCGTGATGGTCTCTACGGGACGATTGCTTTGTTTGGACGCTTTTGGTGGCGAAGAGAAAGTCGGGCGTGGCAAAGCGCGGGGCAGCGCCAGCGATATCTACTTTCGTGTACTGACCGCTGAAGTCCTGGCTCTTGCCGACGGTTAGCGCGCAGCCATAGGGCGGTGTGGCCGGGGCGAAGAGTTGGGGAAGCGCGGCGGCGCGGGCGGATCCGCGCATGGAAAGGTCGGGGCCGCCCTTTTTGTCATTGGTGGCATCACCCAGCTTTTCACCGTGCCGGACGATCATAACTGTGTTGGGTCCGCTGGAAGTTGGCGATGACATAGGTTTGCAGGATCTATGTTACTCGAATCGGCACTGTCATAGAACTGTAACTGACAGCGCGGCCAGCAAGAGCGCGGGCGGCATGACGATGGCGCCTACCTTGAGAAAGCGGGCGGCGGTGATTTCGACGCCCTCGCGGCGGAGCGCGATCAGCCAGAGGATGGTTGCGAGAGATCCGGTGACGGAGAGGTTGGGGCCGAGATCGACGCCGATCAGGATCGAGTTACGGATCGATTCGGGCGCGGAGAAGGCGTGGAGCGCGCCGCCGGCTAGCAGTCCGGAGGGCAGATTGTTCATGAGATTGGAGAGCGCGGCGATGCCAAATGAGGCAGCGATCGCGCCCTCGGCGCGCGGCATTGCCGATAACTGAGACAGAGCGCGCGTGGCGTGGACGAGAGCGCCCGCGCGATCGAGGGCGGCGACCAATACGAAGAGTCCGGCGACTAACGGAAGTACACTCCAAGCTACGCCCGCGGTGATTTGACGAATGGGCTCCAAGCGCAGCCGCGATGCGGCAAGCAAGGTGAATAAGGCCGCGATGCAAGTGGGAAAACCCAGGTTCCAATCGAGCGCAGAGGCGGTCATCAACGCGGCGGCAGAAGCGGCGATGCCATAGGCGGCACGGCGACCCTCTTGCGAAAGGCAGCAGGCATCGCCGGGGGGTTGGGAGGCGCCGCGAAGCTCGTGGCGTACGACGAAGCGGAGAGCCACATAAGTGGCGGCAATGGCGCAGAGCGAGGGCAGGAAGAAAGTGCGCAGCCAAGTCCACAAGGGCGGCAGGGCTTTGCCATAGACGACGAGATTGGCGGGATTGGAAATGGGCAGAACGAAGCTGGCGGCGTTGGCGATGAAGGCGCAGATAAAGAGGTAAGTGAGCGCATCGACGCGGGCGCGGCGCACAGCGGCGTAGACGGCCGGGGTAAGTACGACGGCGGTGGCGTCATTGGAAAGAAAGACGGTGACGAGGACGCCGACGGCGTAGAGCAGCGTGAAAAGGCGCGTGCGGGAGCCGCCAGCGGCGTGGACGGCATGACTGGCGAGCCAATCGAAGACGCCATCGCGGCGCGCAATTTCGGATAACAACATCATTCCCGTGAGGAAGAGATAGACGTCGGCGCCTTGCGCGACGGCTGCGAACGCGGCGCGCGGCGGGATGAGGCCGAGGGCGATCAACAGTGCGGCGCCGGCGCAGGCCCAGACGGCTTCGGGCCATCGGAAGGGGCGCAGAATGACGCCTGCGATGGCGGCGCATGCGATCAACCAGACAAGAATGTTCATCAAGAATCAGGGCGCGTTTCGGGCATGCGCAACTGATAGAGTAAGCCGCCGACGGCGGCCGCTGCTGCGAGTCCGCCAAAACTGGCGTTGAATCCGGCGGATTTTGCGAGGGCGCCGAAGGCGAGATTGCTCAGAAAACCGCCTAAGCCCATGGCGGATTGGATGGAGCCTTGAAGGAAATTGAAGCGGCCGGTGCCCTTCGCGAGGTCGGCGGTGACGAGGGTGAGGAGCACGCCGTAGATGGCGGCTGCGACGCCGTCGAAGACCTGGAGAGAGATGAGATAGGCGGGATTGTGGCTGACGATGCTGAGCCCGTTGCGCACGCACAGAAAACCGAAGGCAAGCAGGAACAGGGGTTTGCGACCCCAATGGTCGGCCTTACGGCCGGCGTATATGGCAGCGAGAATCATGACCGCCTCGGCGACAAATACCGCAGCCGCAATCTCCCAGGCGGAGGAGCGGCCTTGATGGCCTTTGGTGAGAATTTCGCCGACTAGAGGAAGGGTAGCTGCATTGGATACGTTAAAGAGCACGATGGCGCCAGTGAAGATGAGAATACGGGGATCGCGAAACAGGTCGCGAAATCCGCGCCGTTGCGCGTTCTTTTCACCGTTCTGACCATTTTGATCGTTTTTGCCATTCTCGCCTTCTTTGCTGTTTTGATCTTCCTGGCCGCCGCGCGCGGCCTCATAACTTACGTCGTCGCTGCGGATGAAGAGAGCGGCGGCTGCCATGCCGGCCGCGAAGACGGCGGCCGCATAGAAGATACCGGCCAAGGCAAGCAGGGCGCCCACAACTCCGGCGGCGACGGCGAAAGACGCGTTTCCGAAGTGAGTTAAGGACTCATTTCGAGCAACCCGGGAAGTAAGTTGCCCTTTATCGGACATACCGAGCGCAAAGGCCGCAGTGGCGGCGGGAAACACTGTTACGGCGAGACCGATGACTAACTGTACGATGATTTGCACCGGATAACTCGGGATCAAGGCGATACATGCGGCCGAGATGGCGACCGTAATGGCCGCGGCGGCGGTAAGTATCTGTTTGTGGCGGGATTCATCAACGATGTGGCCGGTGAAGCTCTGCAGGAAGATTCCGCTGAGGGATTGGCATGCCAGTAACACGCCGATCTGCGCAGGGTTCCAGTGTCGAGCGGCGGTGTAGAAGACAGACATGAACGGGCCCAAGCCCGTTTGTATGCCGGCGTTGCAAAAGTTCAACACGTCCAGAGCCCGAAGGCTTCGCGATTTATCCGAGTTCATAGGGGTCCCAATCAATCGCGGCTGGAGAGCGGGGCGGCGATCGATTCCAAAGATTTTTGTTCCGCATCTACGCCGAGAAAAACTTCCACCAATCCTCCGGCCGCCATTAGTACGGCGCCCGCAATGTATCCCCAGAAGAGCAAGGTGCGCGAGCCCGTCTGAACGATCCATCCGTAGAGCGCGGGTCCGAATACGCCGCCAACGCAGGTGCCGCAGGCGTAGAAGATGGCGATGGCAAGAGCGCGAATTTCGAGAGGAAAGACCTCGCTGACGGTGAGATAGGCGGAGCTTGCGGCGGACGAGGCGACGAAGAACGTGACGCTCCAGGCGATCGCCTGTGTAGCGACTGTGAGCGAGCCGTGGAGAAACAACCAGCTAGTGATTGCGAGTAAAACGCCTGAAAGAATGTAAGTGAGGGCGATCATTTTGCGGCGGCCGACGGTATCGAAAAGCCGGCCGATTAATATAGGTCCGAATAAGTTACCCATAGCGAGTGGGAGAAGATACAGACCGAGTTTTTCGGGGGCTACTTTGTAGTAGCGGAGTAACACCAGACCGTAAGTGAAGAGGACGGCGTTGTAGAAAAAGGCCTGCGTGACCATAAGCGAGAACCCAAGCACGGAGCGCCGGCGGTGTTGATGGGCCATGGCGTCCCAGATTTGCCTCCAATGGGTGTGATCCTGAACATGCAGCTTGATGGAGCCTTCAGCGGGCGGGAGTTTGTCGGGGTGATCCGCGGTTTTCTGCTCGATTTCGGCGACGATTTTTTCCGCCTCTTCTTGTTGGCCGTGGATCAGGAGCCAGCGCGGACTTTCGGGTACGTGGCGGCGCATGAAGAGAATTCCGAGGCCAATGGTGGCCCCGATTCCGAACGCGAAGCGCCAACCTAAATCGACGGGAAAGAGTCCGGGCTTGAGAATGACGAGTGAGGCGCCGGAGCCAAGGGCGGCGCCTATCCAGAAGGTGGAGTTGATGAGCAGGTCGACGTGGCCCCGAACGCGCGCGGGGATGAGTTCATCGACGGCGGAGTTGATGGCGGAATATTCGCCGCCGATGCCGGCTCCGGTGAGAGCGCGAAAGAACGCAAAGCTGAGGAAATTCCAGGAGAAGGCGGTGGCGGCGGTAGCGCTGAGATAGAGGACGAGGGTGATGCTGAACAGTTTTTTGCGGCCCAGGCGATCGGTGGCGTAACCGAAGACCAGAGCGCCGACAACAGCGCCGAGGAGGTAGATCGTGGAGGCGAGACCAATTTGCGCCTCCGTGAAGCCGAGGGTTTGGGGCAGCTTGAGGATGCCGGCCAAGGCCCCGGCGAGGTTGCCTTCAAGGCCATCGAGCAGCCAGGTGATGCCAAGCGCGATGACGACCATGGTGTGCCAAGCGCTCCACGGAAGCCGGTCAAGCCGCGCGGGGATGTTGGTGGTGATGAGGTTTTCGCGGGAAGGGGCGGCCGGCATTGCCCGAGAGGTTGCACCCGGGATTCCACCGTACGTCCGTAAACCGGTGGCCGAGGGCTTTGTCTTTGGAAATCCTTTCGGGACTTGGAAGTCAAGAAGTCAGAAGCGGATGTCAGCATCTGGAGCCGCGTTTGCGATTTGAAGCGTAAAAAATCTCGGGAAGTAGATCAACAGGGCTAATAAGTCGGACGTCTTAGAGACGTATACTAATTCCTAACTGCGGCCTCTCGGCGCAGTCTAAGAGTTTGCGGAGGCTATCAGTCATGCCCGACGCGAAAATTACGCGCTGGCTGCTTGCGGCAGCAGCGGTTTTAGGGGCTCAGGGCGCTACGCCAGGCGGAAACTCGCCCGCCAGCTTCGAAGCGAAACTGACGCCCGACCAGAAAATCGAACAGGCGTTGAACAGGATGACATTCGGGGCGCGGCCAGGCGACTTGGATGAGGTAAGGAAGATCGGGCTGGAGAAGTGGATCGAGCTGCAGTTGCATCCAGAGCGGATTCCGGAAAACAAGGCGCTGGATGGGCGGCTGGAGCCGCTCGAAACGCTGCGGCTGGATAGCGCGGAGATTTACAAGCAGTATTTTCCGCGGTATCCGGCCGCAATGCTGATGATGGATCGGCCGATGAACTTGAACGAACTGCTGGGCGCCGAGCTGATGCGCAAGGTGCTCAATGGGACCGCCGAGCAACGCTTGGCTGCGCTGAAGAGCTTGGATCCGGATAAACGCACTCTAGCGGTCTCGATGCTTCCGGACACCGTGGTGGAGGACTTGCCGGAATTGAAGAAAGAGCGCGATGCGGCGCGGCAGAAGCGCAACATGGATCGCGTGGCGGAGCAACGGCGTTTGCATCCAGCGCTGCGGGACCTGCTGAGTGACGACCAGGTGGCTATCGTAACCCGCGGAACGACGGAGGAGCGGGCGGCGCTGTTGGCTTCGCTCGATCCGGACAAGCGGGACAAGGCGCTCTTTGCGTTTCCACCGAATGCGCTGGCGGGCATGCCGGAATGGCGTCGCGCGAGCGCCATGATGCGCTTTCCGCAGGAAGTGGTGCTGGACGATTTGCGCGAAGCAAAGCTATTTCGGGCGATCCTTTCCAACCGGCAGTTGCAGGAGGTGCTGGCCGATTTCTGGTTCAACCACTTCAATGTGTACGAGGGCAAGGGGCAGCCGGACCGCGTGATGCTGGCGAGTTATGAGCGCGATGCGATTCGCCCGCATGTGCTGGGAAAGTTTAAAGACCTGTTGCTGGCGGTGACGCGTCATCCGGCGATGCTGTATTACCTGGACAACTGGGAATCGATGGGCAGCGACATTTTCGATGTCGGGCCGTTCGCGCCGGGACAGTTTGGGCCGGTGCAGGCGCTGTCGCGGATGGCGCATGGCTTAAACGAAAACTTCGGGCGCGAACTGTTGGAGCTGCACACGCTGGGCGTGAATGGCGGATACACGCAACAGGATGTGATTGCGGTGGCGCGCTGCTTCACCGGTTGGACGATACGGCTGCCCAACCAGAAGCCTGAGTTTGCTTACGCATCGTTCATGCACGACGCCGATGAGAAGACGGTGCTGGGGCGCAAGATTGCGGCGGGCGGTGGAGAATCGGATGGGCTGCAGGTGATCGACATACTGGCGCGTCATCCTTCGACGGCGCACTTCGTTGCGACGAAACTGGCGCGGCGATTCGTGGCGGACGACCCGCCGCCGGCGCTGGTGGACATGCTGGCGCGCGTGTTTTTGAAAACGGACGGCGACCTGCGGGCGGTAATGGAGGCGCTGTTCACGTCGCGCGAATTCAATTCACAAGGGGCGTGGCTGGCGAAGGTGAAATCGCCGCTGGAGATGGTGGCGAGCGCGGCGCGCGCAGTGGACGCCGACGTTGCGGACACATACACGCTGGCGCAGAATGTGACGGAAATGGGCGAACCGCTGTATCAGAAGGAATCGCCGAACGGGTTCAAAGACAGCGCAGACACGTGGCTGAGCACGGCCAGCGTGACGGCGCGCATACGGTTTGCAGAGGCGCTGGCCGAGGGCAAGATTCCGGGTGTGAAGGTGGATTTCAGCCACTATGCGGCGAAGGATCGCGTGGAGATTGCACGCGCGATTTTGGGACGCGAACCAGCGGCGTCGACATGGAATGCAATGATCAGCGGTCCCGCGGGCGACAACATGACGGCCGTCGAGACTGCAACTTTAATGCTCAGCTCTCCGGATTTTCAGAGGAGGTAGAGATATGCTGACGAGACGAATTTTTCTACGCGGCTCCGCGATTGCGATCGCGGGAGCGGGCATGGCGCCGGTGTGGCTGGCGCGGGCGGCGGCGGCTCCTTCGAATAAACGGCGCAAGGTGCTGGTGACGATCTTCCAACGCGGGGCGGCGGACGGGCTGAATATGGTTGTGCCGTTTTCCGAGAAGCGGTATTACGACTTACGGCCGAGCATCGGCATACAGGCGCCGCGGGCTGGAGGCGGCGCAAATCAGGCGATCGATTTGGACGGGCACTTCGCACTGCATCAAAGCCTGCAGCCCTTCAAGGAGCTTTGGGAAAACAAGATGCTGGCGATTGTGGATGCGGTGGGGTCGCCCGATCCTTCCCGGTCTCACTTCGATGCGCAGGACTACATGGAGAGCGGCACGCCGGGCTCGAAAGGCGATGGATGGTTGAACCGGGCGCTGCCGCCGAAGCAGACGGACAGTTCGCCGTTGCGCGCGGTTTCACTGGGAGCGACGCTGCCGCGAACGCTGCGTGGCGACCAATCGGCGATTGCGGTGGGGAACCTGGAGCAGTTCAGCACGCCGAGCGCGACGGCTTCGATTGTCGAAAAGATGTACGCGACAACAGCCGATGCGAGCGTAGGTACAGCGGGCAAAGATGCGTTCGCTGCGATGCGGATGCTGGATTCGCTGCACGATTCGCCCACGCCTGGCGGGCGCGGACCCGGGGTGTTCGGGCAAGGAGGCGATTTGGCGCGCGCGCTGCAGCAGGTCGGGCGGTTGATCAAAGCCGATGCGGGCGTGGAGGCGGCGTTTGCCGAGGTGGGCGGCTGGGATCATCACCAAAACGAGCCGAATCAGATGGCGAACGGTTTGCGGCAGTTCAGCGCGGCGCTGGCGGCGTTCTGCAAAGATATGGGCGACCGCATGGAAGACATTGTGATCGTGACGATGTCGGAATTCGGCAGAACGGCTCGCGAAAACGGCAACAACGGCACAGATCATGGGCACGGCAGCGTGATGTTCGTGATCGGCGGGCAAGTGAAGGGCGGCAAGGTGTACGGAGAATGGCCGGGTCTCGAAGAAGAACAGCTTTATGAGAAGCGCGACTTGGCTGTGACGACCGACTTTCGCGAGGTGCTGAGCGAAGTGGTGGCCGGGCAGTTCGGGACGACGGATTTGGGACGCGTATTTCCGGGATTCAAAGCGGGCGCGCCGCTGGGATTGCTGAAGACCGGGCCGCAGGCGGCGCTGCTCTGATCGCGCGCGATCGAGACGCCTAATTCCAGAGCGTGCCGCGGCCGAGGATGCCGCGCGGGTCGAGACGGCGCTTGACGGCGCGCATCTTTGCGAGGTCGTCGTCGGTGTACTGCAGTTTCAGGTATGCGGCTTTGCGTTTGCCAAGGCCGTGTTCCGCGGAGACGGTGCCGCCCAATTCGACAGCGCGCTGCGCGAACTCTGCAAGCAACGGCGCGGCGTCTCCGGAGAAGACGTTGACGTGCACGTGGGCGTCACCGATGTGTCCAAAGATGACATAGCGGCCGGGATAGACTGCGTCGAGGCGCTGGCGATAGAAGGCGAGCATTTCGCGATTGCGCGCCAGCGGCACGGCGAAATCGCTGCCCATTTTCATGGAGCCGATGCGGCGCACGTTTTCGTTCACCAGTTCGGGCAGTGAGTGACGGAAGCGGCGGAAGCGTTCGCGGTCCGCCGCGCTGAGCGCGAACCAGGAATCGTCGGAGAAAGCGTAAGCGGATTCGACGCGGTCGGCCCAGGCGTCGACTTCGGGATCGTCCTGGCTGGTGAGTTCCTGTTCGAAGAGCACAGCGGCTTGCGCGGCGGCGGGAATTTCGGGGAAGCGCGTGCGCAGGAGCGCGAGCGAGGCGCCGTCGAGATATTCCAACATGCGGGCGCGGGCATTGTCACGCCAGAGTTCGACTGCGTCAATGGCGGCATCGTCACTGGGAAAGAAGATCACGCCGCCGAGGACCTCTTTGGGCAACGGGGCAAGCTTGAGGCGCGCTTCGACGATGACGCCGAGGGTGCCTTCGGATCCGGCGAAGAGATCGATCCAATCCATTCCCGGACGTAGGAGATAGCCGGCGGTATTCTTGCTGACGTTGGGCAGCGGGATGGCGCCGGGATCGAAATCGATGACGTCGCCGCGGGCGAATTCGTGGATGGAACCATCGGAGAGGGCGACGCGGAGGCGCTCGACCCAACGGCGAGTGGCGCCGTAGCGGAAACTGCGCGAGCCGCTAGCGTTGGTGGCGATGGTGCCGCCGATGGATGCCGACGTTTCAGTGGGGTCGGGCGGGTAGAATTGGCCGGAGCGCGCGGCGGCAGCGTGAAGGTCGCTGAGGATGGCGCCGGCGCCGGCGATGGCATAGCCGGCGTGGAGATCGAGGCGCGTGAATTTTTCGAGTGAGAGCACCCAGCCGCCTTGCGGGACTCGCGCACCGGTGAGTCCAGTGCCGGCGCCGGCGATAGTGACGGGCGTACCGGAGGCATCGGCATCGCGCAGAGCGGCCGAGAGCTCGGTTTCGTTAGAGGGGACGATCAGCCGTTCGGCAGTGCCTTTGAAACCTGACGCGTCTTCGAGATAACGCTCGTCCACGAGACCATCATAACGGTTGGCATTTTCCTGGCCGGCGGGAACGGTACGCATTACGATATTCACATGTCGACGGAATGCGCACGTATTGCCGATCAGGTTCGCTTTGCCTTCAGCGGAGACGCTTGGTACGGACCGAATTTACGCACGTCGCTGACAGACGTGACTGCGGAACAGGCGCGGGCGCGGCCGTTGGCGGCGGTGCACAGTATTTGGGAACTGCTGCTGCACATCGATTTGTGGGCGGATATTGCATTTAGGGCGGCTGCCTTTGGAATCGAGATGCCGAAGTTGTACGGGACGGAGAAGGACTGGACCACCCCGTTCACCGGGAGCGAGGACGAGTGGGCAGCGGCGCAGGCTCATCTATTCGAAACGGCGGAGCGGCTGGCGGAGACGATTGAGGCGTTTCCGGATGAGCGGCTGGGGGATATCGTGCCGGGGCGGGAGTACGATTTTTACTACCTGTTTCATGGCGTAGTGCAGCATAGCGTTTATCATGCGGGGCAGATTGCGTTGTTGAAGCGGAGTTAGCGAAGAGCAGCGCCAGCTTCACGCTGATTCAATTGGCGCAATGTGCTTGCTGGGAATTAATCGTGAGCACGCGAAATGCGCAGTCGGGTTTCGTCGCGGCGGCAAGAAAGAGTCCTGTTGCTTTCCCAATGAACCAGCGCATACTCCTGTTGGAGCCCCAAATAGGTCATGAAAGAGAAAACGGATGGCCTGCAGGGAGCGTTGGCGTTGATGGCGCTGAAAACGCTCGACGTGCTGGGTCTCTGCACGGCTACGGCATGGCCCGCCGAATTGAGCAGATCAGCGGCGATCTCAGCGTAAATCAGGGCACGCTATATCCTGTTTTGCTGAAGCTGGAACAGGAGGGCTCAGTCGCGTCGGCATGAGGCGCGTCAGAGAATAACCGCAGAGCGCGTTTTTACCGGCTGACCCGCAATGGCCGCAAACAGTTACAGGCCGAAGCGCGAGGGTGGGAGAAGACCGCGGCAATCATCGGGCGATTCTTTGCCGTGAAGGCGGAGGATCTTGAATGAGGCCGCTTCGGAGATTCTTCAGGCGGTTAAGCTCCTGGGCTACCGCGCAACGGGATTTGGCGGTGCGACGGGCTTGGCGGTCGCACTTGTGGGTGCCCGGTTGACCTTATATTTCGCATTCCCCTCGAATAACGGCATGCCTGGCGTACCCATCGATGCGATGAGTCTGCAGCCAGCAGCGGCGGGTCGACATATTTCCATGATCGTTCGGTGCTGCGACGAATCGCCTGCCAGCGTCGGAGGCAATTTGACGGAGAACGCCGCTCGCAGACCCTGTTTGCCTCAAAGGGCGCATCGACAGACCGGCGCACGTCGAACTGGGTAGGGATCCGGCGGAACGCCTATTCTTCCCTGAGGGCAACCGCCGGATCGATGCGGCTTGCGCGAGCCGCGGGCACAAGGCACGCCATGATTCCGACTAGAACGAGGAGCGCCGCCGCGGCGGTGAAGGTGAGCGGATCGGTTGCGCTCACGTTGTAGACCAGAGTGGTGATTGACCGTGTCAGGGCCACTCCGGCTGCGGCGCCCAGAAGCACCCCGCACGCTAGTAAGGCTATGCTGCGGCCGAGTACGGCGCGTAGGACATCACGCCGGCTGGAGCCGAGCGCCAGCCGCAAACCGATCTCCCGAGTGCGCCGCGAAACGCCGTACGAGATCACGCCATAGATGCCGATTGCCGCCAGAACCAGCGCCATAGCTGCGAAGATTCCCATCAACCAGCCGAGGAAGCGCGGGCGCGAAGTTTCATGATCGATCAGATCCTCCAACGTGCTGCCGTTATAGATCAGGATGGATGGCTCCGCCTGAATGAGCGCCGTGCGAATGGTAGAGAGCATCGCCGACGGAGTCTGCGACGTTCGCGCCAGCACCGAGAAGACCGGCGACCGCTCGTTAAAAACTTGAAACAGGTCCGGGTCGGCCGTCGGATTCGATGGTAAACCGCGATACTTCAACGGCTCCACAACTCCAACAATCGTCAACCACGGTCTGGTGGAACTCAGTCCACCGACCTTGATACGCTTGCCAACCGGGTTTTGGCCTGGCCAGAAGCGCTTGACCATATCTTCGGTGACAATGGCAACGTCCGCGTCGTTGTGGATTTCTTCCGAGGTGAAAGCGCGCCCAAAAATGAAACGCGTGTGCAGGGTTCGAAAGAAGCCGCCAGACACCCGATGAAAATAGGCGCGGGGCATGTTTTGCGCGTTCATTGGGGGCTGGCCTTCCGCGGAGTAGAAAACGGCCCCGCCGAAGTCGCTCAGCGGTGCATCTGTCGCTACAGCAGCCGATTCGATCGCCGCTAATCCTGTGATGCGCCCCAGAATATCGTTGGCCGCCACGACTACCTTCGCGTCGGATTGACCGGCCGCGGCGGCACTGGTGGGCTGCAATTGCGGCAGACTTACCCGGAACGTCAAGACATGGCTCGGGTCGTATCCGGTGTTGACGATTGCGAGATGTTGCAGGCTGCGGATGGCAAGGCCGGCGCCAATCAGCAGTAGCAGAGAGATGGATATTTCGGCTACCACCAGCACATCGCGTAAACGAGAGCCCTGCCGCCCTGCGGTCGATCGCCCGCCGTTCTGCCGCAAGGCCTCTTCGAAGCCAGTTGAGCCGATCTGTGTCGCGGGGGCGAGGCTGAGGGCCAGCGCGACTCCTCCGCAGATCAGGATCGCAAACAGGGCTACTGAAACGTCGATGCCCGGCTGAACGAAGGAGGGGAATCGCATCGGGCTGGCAATCATCAGAGCGCGGATCGCATAGTGCGCCGCGAGAATTCCGGCTATGCAACCGAAAGCCGTCAGTACCGCGCTCTCCGCCAAAAGTTGCCGTACCAACCTCCCGCGGCTTGCGCCTAAAGCCACTCGCAAGGCGACCTCGTGGCGCCGGGTTTCCGAACGAGCCAGCAGCAGATTCGCGACGTTCGTGCAGGCGATTAGCAGAACGAATCCAACCGCCGCCAGCAGAACCAGAAGAGGCTTGCGAATGTCGCCGAGAAGCTCTGTTTCAAGTGGACTGATTTCCACGCCGCGCGCCTCGTTAGTCTCTGGATAGGTTCTTGCAAGGCGGTTCGAGATGGCATCCATTTCGGCCTGACCCTGTTCGAGGCGCACGCCGGGACGAAGCCGCGCCAGCACCCTGAAACCGCGCGCGCCGCGGCTGTTGAGGTCTTCGGCGCTTGCCATCATAACGAACGGAACCCAGATTTCGGCGATGTCGCTGAGGCCCTGGAAACCGGGCGGTGCGACACCAATCACGGTGTAACTGCGATCATTCAGTTGAATTTGCTTTCCAACGATTCCGGGATCGGCGCCGAAGCGCCTCTGCCACAAGCCGTCGCTCAACACGGCCACGGCATTCCGTTGCGGCACGCGATCCTCTTCGGAGCTGAAGGTCCGGCCCAGGGCGGCGTGGATTCCGAGAAGCGAGAAATAAGGTTGTGCGACATACTCGCCGGCAATCCGCTCGGGAGTACCGGCCATCTTGAGCGTAAATGGGCCGTCATCAAAGGCCGCTATGGCTTCAAACGAGCGGCTTTGCTCGCGCCAATCGCGGTAATCCGGATAGGAAGCGCCGCGCCTCTCGACGCGGACGCGTTTGACGTTGCCCCAGAGAATCGTAAGGCGCTCTGGGCTCGGATAAGGCAGCGGGCGGAGGATCGCCGCATTCACGATGCTGAAAATTGCCGTATTGGCGCCGATCCCGAGAGCCAGGGTGAGGATCGCCACAACAGCGAATGCTCTATTCTTTGCGAGGACCCGAACGCCATAGCGCAGGTCCTGCCCAAGTGTTTCCAGCCAGACGCTCGTCTGCATTTCGTGACGGGTCTCCTTCAGAGTGGTGAGATTCCCGAACTGCCGGCGGGCGTGCTGTAGAGCTTCGACCTGGTTCATGCCGTCTTCGCGAAACCGCTGCGCCAGAGTGTCGATGTGAGCTTCTATTTCCTGCTCAAAATCCCGGCGCGACGGACTGGCGCCGAGACCGTAGCGCAGCTTCCAGAGCATTCGCTCGAACCACTTCATGCGTCACCTCTGTTGCGGAAGGCCGAGGAGCCGCCCAATCACGCCGGAGATTCTCTGCCAGTCCTCGGTCTCACGCGCCAATTGTTTCCGGCCCGTCCCGGTGATGGAGTAAAACTTCGCGCGGCGATTGTTCTCCGAAGCGCCCCATTCCGCGGTAATGGATCCTTGCTGCTGAAGGCGCAACAGGGATGTGTACACGGTGCCTTCGTTCAGTTGCAGGACGGATTCGCTAACCTGCTCGATTCGTCGCGCGATTCCATATCCGTGAAGCGGCCCCAAAGCGTCCAGGGTCTGAAGAACCATGAGATCGAGCGTTCCCTGGAGGAGATCAGTCTTGCGGCGGCCCGTTTGGCTCTCTTTGGACATTCCAAAGGAACTCTAGCACACCTTCCATTGGAATGTCCATAGGAGGGGTTGGCTGCAGCGGCTGCGATGGGTAGCGTCTGATATCAACCTCGGTCCGGTGCTGGTGACGGAGGGCCGCGAAATTGAGCGGAACAACTGGTGACGTGCAGCGTCCCGCGTGGAGAGCCGGCTCGCCTACTGCGTCGCGATCAGACCTCGAGGATTACCGGCATGATCAGAGGGCGGCGCTGGGTCTCTTTCGAGATGTAGCGCTTGAGGTCGGCGCGGATTTTTTCTTTCATCACGCCCCAGTCGGTCTTTTCTTCCTGGTTAGAACCTTCCAGGGTTTTGGCGACGACCTGGCGCGCGTTCTGCATAAATTCGGAACCATCGCCTCCAATTGCGAAGCCGCGCGTGACGATTTCGGGAAGGCTTTCAATGCGGCCGCTGTGGCGGTTGATGGCGATGATCGGGAGGACGATGCCGTCTTCGGAGAGGTGGCGGCGGTCGCGGATGATGACCTCCTGGACGACGTCGTCAACGGAGCCGGAGTCGATGCAGACTCGGCCGACGGTGACTTTGCCGGCCTTGCGGGCGCCTTTGGAATCGATTTCGAGAACGTCTCCGGACTCCATGATGAACGTGTCCTGCAGGCCGGAATAGCGCAGGTGCTCGGCCAGGCGGCCGTGCTTCGAAAGCTGGCGAAATTCGCCGTGGACGGGCATGAAGTAGCGCGGACGGACAAGGTTGAGCACCAGCTTCTGCTCCTCCATGCTTGCGTGACCCGACACATGTAGGGGCGGGTTCATGGTGCCGTACATGACGTCGGCGCCACGGCGGGCCATGTGGTCGATCATGCGAAAGATCGCCTTTTCGTTGCCCGGGATGATGCGCGAACTGAGCACGACGGTATCGCCGGCGTCGACGGAGATGTGTTTGTGGTTGTCGACGGCGACACGCGAGAGCGCGGACATGGGTTCGCCCTGGGTGCCGGAGATCAGGATGGCGACTTTGGAGCGATCGATATCATTGGCGTCCTGCGGGCGGAGGAGGATGCCGTCGGGGATTTCGAGCAGCCCGAGAGAATGCGCAATTTCGGTGACACTGACCATGCTGCGGCCGATGACGGCGACGCGGCGGCCGTATTCCTTGGCGAGCTCGAGGATGAGTTGGATGCGATGGATGGAGGAGCTGAAGCAGGAGACGACGATGCGGCGCTCGGCGCGGTTGAAGATCTCCTCCATGCGCGGGCGCACTGCGCGCTCAGATTCGGTGTAGCCCGGGCGGTCTGCGTTGGTCGAGTCAGACAGAAGAAGGAGGACGCCCCGTTTTCCGTAGTCGGCGAGGGTGTGGAGGTCAAAGAGTTCGTTGTCGGTGGGGGTGGGATCGACTTTGAAATCGCCGGTGTGGATGATCACGCCGAGCGGAGTGGTGATGGCGAGGGCAACGGCGCTGACGATAGAGTGAGTGACGTTGATGGGCTCGATTTTGAAGGGACCGATATCGAGGATCTGCTTTGGTTTGATAGGGATGAGGCGCGGTTCTTCGTCCAAAGAATATTCTTCGAGACGGCGCTCTACGAGAGCGAGCGTGAACGCGGTGCCGTAGACAGGAACGTCGATTTCGGAGAGGAAATAGGGGACGGCGCCGATGTGGTCTTCGTGGCCGTGGGTGAGCACGAGGCCGAGGATCATCGACTGATGTTCTTTCAGGAAGGTGAGATCCGGCATGACCAGATCGACCCCGAGGAGCTCGCTTTCGGGGAACATCATGCCGCAGTCGACGATGATGATTTGATCGCCGTAGCGGATAGCGGTCATGTTCATGCCGAACTCCCCGCACCCGCCCAGGGGGATCACGTGTAATTTGGCGTCGCTCATCGATCCAAGATCTCCTCGCGCGAACCGCTGCCGGTTCGCGCCAAACAATGTAGTAAGACGGCAGTCGACGATTTCATCGATAGCCTGCGGCCTGCAATTCGAACAGCTCCGCATATCGGCCGCCGAGGGCCAAAAGCTCTTCGTGCGTTCCCTGCTCTTGAATCTCACCGTCCGCGAGGACCAGAATGCGATCCGCCATACGGACGGTGGAAAACCTGTGGGAAATCAGTACTGCTGTGCGCCCGCGGGTCAGCTCCGAGAAACGCTGGAACACTTCGTACTCGGCCCGGGCGTCCAGGGTGGCGGTCGGCTCATCGAGAATCAGCAATTGCGCGTCGCGCATATAGGCGCGGGCGAGCGCTAATTTCTGCCATTCCCCACCGGAGAGATCGACTCCGCCTTCGAAGCGACGACCGACCATCTGTTCGTACCCGTTGGTCAACCGGGAAATCAGGGGACCAGCCAAACTCTTGCGCGCCGCATTTTCGATGCGGGGGTGGTCATCCATGGCGTCAATGTTGCCGAACCCGATGTTCTCGCGGACCAGCATATCGTAACGCATGTAATCCTGAAAAATTACGCCGATTTCGCGGCGGAGGTCTTCTACATCGTAGTCGCGAAGGTCCCGGCCGTCGAGGAGGATCTGGCCGCCAGTAGGGTCGTAGAGTCTCGCGAGCAGTTTTACCAGGGTGGTCTTGCCGGCGCCATTTTCACCGATTAGCGCAATTTTTTCACCAGGATAGAGACGAAAGTTAATGTTTTGGACGACCAAGCGATCGGAGCCTGCATAACTGAAGTTCACGTTGCGGAATTCGAAGCCCTCCCGGATGGGACGGGGCGCCGGGATAGCGCCCGGAAGGGAACGAATCTGCGGTTCCATCGCGAAGAATTCGAAGAGGTCTTTAAGAAAGATGGCCTGTTCGGATATATCGTTGAATCCAGACAGGATGCGCTCGATATAGCCACGCGACCGGGCAAAGGCGCCGGTCAAAAACGTGAACATTCCGATGGTGATTCCGCCGGCTAAAGTCCGGATGAGGACGACGACGTATGCGCCGTAATAGCCGCCGGTGGAAATGATGTTTAAGATGGAGCCGAGCGTGGCGCGCTTGATGGCGATCTTCCGATTTTCGTTATAGATATCGGTTGATACCTGATGGTATCGATGAGTGAGATGGCGGCCGAGTCCGAAGATCTTCACTTCCTTGGCGCTGGATGCGCTCGCGCCGAGGTAACGGAGGTAATCGAGCAGGCGGCGCTCGGGCGTCCAGCGGAAGTGAACGGAGTAGGCAAGTTTGGTGAAGTGAGTTTCGCCGAGGAATGCGGGGATGACTGCGGCGATCAGCAAGACCATGAGCCAAGGCGAAAAAACGATCAGGCCGGTAGAAAGGGAGACCAGAGTCAGCATGTCTTGGCCGATGTTCAGAGTGGAGGAGAGGAGCGTGAGGCGGCCGGTGCCTTGACGGCGGGCGCGCTCGAGCTTGTCGTAGAAAACCGGGTCTTCAAAGGAGGCGAGGTCTAGTTCCGTCGCATGGCGCATCAGGCGGATGCTGATGAGATCGGTAAAGCGGTCGCCGAGAAGACTGTCACAGAGGGTATTTACACGGCCGAGGATATCGCTAGCGACGGCGATGCCGAGTTCAATAGCGACGAGCTTCCAGATGTGCTCCAGAGTGCCCGTTTTGTGAGTTACAAAGGCGATAACGGCATCAATGATGAGCTTCGGGACCCACAGGGAGGCCAACGGCAGGAGAGCCCGAATCAGGCGCAGGAAGATTGTGGTGACGACCAGAGGCGGGCTGGTCTCCCACACCATCGCAAAAAGCGGGCGCACGTTGCGGAGGGACTCTAAGCGCGCTTGCCAGGAGAGATCCTCCTGTTCGCGTTGGGGGACACGGGGACGCAAGTTTTAGTATCGCGCGATTCAGGGGCGGTTTGGCTCCATAAGGACATTGATGGCGGTCAACTTGGACGAAGTGGGGAGAGGGCGGGATGCCCCTGGGATTCCCGCGCGGAGGTACAAGGTAGTTGCAGCGGTACGTCCATTTTAATTCTTATAATTCGGAGGGCAGGCGGTTTGGAACGTAGGGCTGAAATAGAAATGCCCACCTTGGAAGGTGGGCATTCTTCGCCCTGGGGTTGCCAGGGTGATGTTGATGGGAGAATCAGCTTCGACGGAATCGCAACCGCCAAAACTTTGTAGTTGGATCTTATTGCCTTACGGGGTTCCAGTCAAGCGAAAATCGGGCGCAAAGTTTTTGGCTGTAACTGCCTCGAATTGGTGCATTTACAAAGCGTGCCGATTCGGCACAGTACATCCGTACAAGGGCAAAAAGTTCACTCCAGGCCTGAGGAAATCGATGCAATCCAGACAAAAAAAGCGGGTTAGCGGCCTTAGAGGTGCAGCGTAATCAAGGCGTCGTCATCGGGATTTTCCTTGCCGCGACGCCGCAGGAGGCGAATTCCTCCGACTCCCAGACCGCCGACGATACAGCAAAGCAGCAGTATCCCCGTGAGAATGAAGGCGTTGATTACCAGGTTACCGATATTGTCCTTCCTGGTCGCGATGTGCTCCTGCATGGTGATGTCGACGCGGTACTGCACTTGCGCGAGAAGGCGCTCCGCTTCGTCGGCATCCTGCGGTTTTACGGTTACAGCCACCATGGGACCACTGCGCTTGGCGAGCGCCCCGGGAATGTTCTCAAATTCGCGAAGACGGTCCATGGCGATCTGGGGCGTGGGGTAATTGAAAACGGCTAAATTCAAATCGCCCTTCGGGCCATGAAAGGAGCCGACAATGGCCTCCGAACCATAGCGGAATGCGGCAACGGAGGGGGGCACGGAGCCCTCCAGGAGGGCCAGGCCAATTGGCCCGATGATGTAGCGTTCCGAATTGGGGATGAGATCCTGCTGCGGGAGGTAGTTGGGCAAGGTGGGGAATGGCGTACCGTCAACGTGGTTCAGGACCCCTGCCAAGGCCTCTACTTCGGCCGGGGTGGGCTTGTAGCCGTCGAAATTGAAGACGAAATTACCGCGCACGAGCATGAGGCTGTTGGGAGTTTCGGCGGCGTAGGTCGCGACGTTCGAAGGTTTGGAGGTCTTGGGGCGCACCCAGTCGAACGCGGCCATGGCGCCGGTGGAATCCTGAAGTTCGTAGGCCTGGACGGTCACTTTAGAGGTCCCGTTAGCGTAGACGCCCGACTCATATTCGCGGAGGCCGTACTCGTCCCAAAGATCGCGAGAGGTAATGGCGGGTTCCGATGTGGAGACGCGGTGGTAGGCGCCGATAGCATCGGGCAGAATTGCCGCGCCGGCCAATGCGGGCAGTAAAAGCACAGCCAAGAACTTCATCTGCTTCTATTAGACACCGTAAAGGTGGGACGGGTTATCTACAAGATTTGAGGAAAGCGAAGGGATAACGCGGCCATAGCGGTCGAGTTTGTGGAAGGCGCGGCGTGAACCGCGCCTGGGGTTTATCTCGAACAGCAGATCTGACTGGCAACGAGAGAGGCCGGGGTGATCGGTGTGGCGGATGCGAAGTAGTTCTTTTCGCCGAGGCGGCGGTAGATGTCGCCAGCTATGCCGGCGGCCAGCGGTCCGATGGCGGGGCGGCCGCCAGTCAAGAGCACTACGACGACGACTTTACGGTTGCCGACCTCGTTGAAGGAGCCGAACCAACCGAGGTGAGTCTGATTATTGGTGCAGGTGCCGGTTTTGCCAGCGATGGCGCCGTCATCGCGAGCGCGGTGGGCGGTACCGAATTCGACTGCGCCGCGCATTCCGGGTTCAACTTCAGGAATGACCTTTTCGATGTCCAAGTGGCGCTTTACGCGGGGCACGAAGTTCTGGGCTTCGGCTTGGCTGGTAGGGTACTGCAGGTAATAAAGGGTGCCGCCGTTGGCAATGGCCGACATCAGCGCCGCAAGCTCCAGCGGGGTCTGCTGGATCTCTTCGCCGAAGCTTGTGAGCATGCCGACGCCGCCGTTAGCGGGCGGGGCGGAGGGGTAATGACCGGGCTGCTCGCCTTCGATATTCAGGCCTGCCTTCTCGCCATAGCCGAAGAGGTGGGCATAGTAGGCAACCTTCTCAAATCCGAGTCTTTCGCCGAGAGTAGCGAAGTAAAGGTTGATGGAATGCGCCAAGGCGTAGGTCATGTCCATCTTTTGGCCGCCGGGGAGGCGAACCTTTTCGGTTGGGCTGACCATTTTCTCGCTGAGGCCGGCAAGGGCAACGGAAACTTTGACAGTAGAGCAGGGCTGAAAGCCGGAGGACAGACCCGCTTTTTGATTCACTATCGCAAGCACGCGACCGGTTGAGGGGTCGACAGCGACGACAGTGCCGTTGTAGTCGCCAAGAGCTTCGACGGCTGCGCGGCGCACGTCGAGATCGTCGCCATCGACGCGATCACCCTGTGTTGAGTCGGCGTAAGTCGGTTCAAGCCAGGGTCCGCCGCGGATGATGGGAGCGGGGCTGACGCTGTGTGTCGTCGTTGCCACGGAGGTAGTGCGGGCAGCGGCAATGGTACGCGGACCTGTAGTGGTACGGAGAGCTGCGGTAGTGATATGAGCAGGAGCCACAGAGTGCGCTACTGCTTTCTGTATCAGCGGTCTGTGCACAGGAGCGGCTTTGGAAGCGACAGCGTGCGTGTGATGAACCGCCCGGTGAGTGGTCCTCGACTTGCTGTTCGTTTTAGCGGTTGCAGTCTGCGCTGCGCACAGACCAGCAAAAGTGAGTGCGACAGCGGTGGTTAAAGATAGCGCGGATAAACGTGAAACAGGGATCATGGGCAACCTGTAGTGTTGAATTGGCGCAGATGCCGTGAGGCTATCGGGGAAGCTTCGACAGGAGCCAGAGAAAGTGACGCAAAGCCGGCCGGAGCAGCCGGTGCCTCCAATTTTGCCAACCACGAGACCATTCGTCAAGTCAACAGCTAGTCGAATTCTATCACTCAACTAAAAGCTTCGACTGTTTCCTCACATTCTTTAGACTTGAGTTAATTATTAAAATGGGTTCATTGGCATGCTGGAACTCTTGCAAACAGAGGTGATTGCGTGTGAACGGTGCCCGCGGTTACGGGAACACTGCGCGCAAATCGCCGTCACAAAGCGGCGAGCGTATCGGGATTGGGATTATTGGGGGCGACCGGTGCCGGGCTTTGGGGACCCGGAGGCGCGGCTGCTGATTTTGGGGTTAGCGCCGGGGGCGCACGGGTCGAACCGGACGGGCCGGATGTTTACGGGCGATGAATCGGGAAACTGGCTCTACCGGGCGCTGTATCAGACGGGCTTCGCGACACAGCCGACGAGCGTGTCGCGCGAAGACGGGTTGGAACTGCGAGACGCGTATATCACGGCGTCGGCGCGGTGCGCGCCACCGGACAATAAGCCGACGCCCGAGGAACTGCGCAACTGCCGGCCGTTTCTGGAGCGGGAACTCGAACTGCTGCCGAATGTAAGAGTGGTGGTGGCGCTGGGGAAGATCGGATTCGACACCTACCTGTCGGTATTGAAGTCGCGAGGGGTGATTTCAACGCGCGCGCCTTTCGTGTTCGGACATGATCTGGCTTATCGAATCGCGCCGGGCGAGCCGGCGCTGTTGGCAAGCTATCATCCAAGCCAGCAAAATACGTCGACGGGAAAGCTGACGGAGAAGATGCTGCTTGATGTTTTCCGGCATGCGCGGCGGATTATCGGGAAGGCGGAGCGGGGCGCAGCTGAAAAATAGTGGAAACCGCCTAGATTCACGAAGTGCTTTCGCCACATTCTCCACAGTCGCGGTTGCGATTTTCTTGGTTGCCGAGGGCTGCTTCCAAGAGTCGCATCGAGGGTCGATCGAATATGTTGGTTCAGCGCGAACAGAGCTCCCGGTTTTGCTATGTTGACGGTTCGGAACTCACCAGCCCACTCGCAGAAGTCTTGAAAAATGGGCTCTGAGCAGGAATCTGTAGGGCCCCCGGTTTTATTGGTTTTCCGGGGTTTTGGGCCGCCGGGCTGGCTAGGCTTCTTGGAAGTGGCCGTCGCCAATGTTCACAGACCTTTCAGCCCGCTCTCACATTGATCGCCGCGGCCGATCGGAAATCGCCGTTTCCGACTATGCCGACGACCGCCGCGGTCCGGCACATCGGGGATCGCAACCGCGGGCGGCAAACTCAGCGCGCCAACTCGATCGGATGGTATGAAGCCTCGCACGGGCGCTCCGGAAAGGCCAAACCGCCCGAACGCGCCGTCAAATAAGGCGTTACGCCCGCCAGCAGCCTCGTACAATCCCCGAATTTCCAGTATTCAAGCCTTTCAGAGATTGCGCTGTTCTCAGCAGGTAACTGCCTCAGATCGGTCGTTCAGGGTCGGAATCTAAGGCTACCAATCCCAGGAAGGCAAAACGCTCAAGTCCCCGGCAATTGGCGGTTCTTCAAATTCTCGCGCAGAGCCGAAAAATGTAACGTTGAACGGATTGGAGACGAGGGGTATCGAATTGCCTGGCAAACGCGATTGACCTTCCAATTCCCGGATCCGCCGAGTGGTGACGATGGCTTCGGCTGTATTGAGTTGGGTAGGATCCCGAATATACGAGGGTTCCTAAGGACGTCCGTTCCCGGGTAGACGCGCGGTCCATATTTTTCATCAAGGAGTTGGTCAATGGTGCGGCCCAACTCGTCCGATGTCAGTTCTCCATCTACGTAGCGCTGAAATATGGCTTTAACGTCCTCGGAAGGTTCGAGAGTCCATGCGAACGCTTGCGAGAGCGTTTTCGACTTCTCGTGCTGGCTGGTCGCGAGCAGTATCGGTAAAAATGGCGGCCATTCGCAGAAGGTCGGAAGGCGCTTGATCCTCTTCGATTTTACCGGTCGCGGCGAACTGGTTGCCAATCTGAAAAAACGAACTCGCCGGCAGACCGGATGCATCGCGGTGGAATTGGCGCCATGGAGCGGCAACCCCTCGAGGGCTCGAAAGATTTGCCGTTCGGGGGTGGATCGGGGGAAGAGTGATTTCAGGTAGGGGCGGGATTTTCCTATACTGAAAGCTCACTCATGGCTATCACGCGCCGACACTTTTTCTTCGGCAGCCTCGCGCTGCCGGTGTTCGCAGGCAAAGCGCCGCCGCCGCGGCCGAATATTTTGCTGTTTTTGGTGGACTATCTGCCTGCCTGGATGCTCGGCTGCTACGGGAATAAAGAAGTCCGTACGCCCAACATCGACCAGCTGTGCCAGTCAGGCACGCACTTTTTGAATCACCTTGTTTCAACGCCGGAACCGCGGGCGAGTCGAGCCACATTTTTAACTGGGGCCATTCCGGCGCAGGCGGCTTCGCCGGATACGGGGCTGGATAAGATCCTGGGCGGCGCGGGGTATGAGGCGCATACGGGCGATGCGTCGGAGGCTGCGGGATTTTTGGAGAAGCGCGCGGGCGACAAGCCGTTCCTCTTTATCGCGGGATCTTCGAAATTGCACGCACCGTATGGCGGCGTGCCGCAGAAGTATCACGACCTGTATCGCGATGTGAAGTTCGAGGGATATGCGCCGGATCCGGTGGCGTCGAATGCGGCGGCGGGGAAGGAAATGCTGACGGACATCATCGGCAACGTGCGCAAGTATGCGGCAGCGCTGTCGGAATTGGATGATTACGTGGGCGCCGCGGTGGGGCAGGTGCGTAAGCGCGGGCTGGTGGACAACACGCTGATCATTCTCACGTCGACTTGCGGGTCTCTACTGGGACGTCACGGATTGTGGGGCGCGGGCGATGGATCCAATCCGCCGAACATGTTCGAGGAGGCGATTGCAACGCCCATGATCTGGAGTTGGGCGGGGCATGTACCGGCGATTGCGAGGCAGGTGGAGTTGATCGCATCTTACGATTTCGCGCCAACGCTGTGCGATGTGGTGGGAGTGGCGCCTTCGAACGGATGGCGCGGGATCAGCTACCTTTTAATGGCAACCGGCAAGCCGCTTCCAAAGAAGACGCGCTGGCGGGCGACGGTGTGCGGCGCGATTCAGAATACGGAAATGGCGCGCGTAGAGCGGTATAAGTGGATCACGCGTAATGACGGCAAGGGGCCGAACGAACTTTACGACCTGACGGCGGACCCGCACGAACACACCAATCAGGCTGACAACGAGAGTTTCATTTCTACGAAAAATACGCTGGCGGCGGAGATCGTGAAGTGGAAGAGCGGGCCCGCGGCACAGACACGAGACAAGAAGAAGCACAAGTAGCGGCGGACGCCGAACGCTGAACTGCGAGGCGAAGGCCTCGGTTTGGGTGCGGTGGCTGCGGGTTCGCGTGTGGGGCTTGGTGGCTGCAGGTTCGCGTTTGATCAGCGAAGATTGAATCTGGCGGCCGGCGACAATTAAGGGCTTGATGGCTGCGGGCTCGCGTGTGGGGCTTGGTGGGTGCGGGCTCACGTGTTGGGCTTGATGGGTGGGGTCGCGTGTTGGGCTCGATGGCTGCAGGCTCGCGTGTTGAGCTTGTGGCTGCAGGTTCGCGTTTGGGCTTGATGGCTGCGGGCTCGCGTGTTGGGCTCGATGGCTGCAGGCTCGCGTGTTGAGCTTGGTGGCTGCAGGTTCGCGTGTGGGGCTTGATGACTGCGGGCTCGCGTGTGGGGCTTGGTGGCTGCGGGCTCGCGTGAGGGCTTGAGGCTGCGGGCTCGCGTGTGGAGCTTGGTGGCTGCGGGCTCGCGTGTGGGGCTTGGTGGGTGCGGGTCGCGTGTGGGGCTCGATGGCTGAAGACTCGCGTGTTGAGCTTGTGGCTGCAGGTTCGCGTTTGGGCTTGATGGCTGCGGGCTCGCGTGTTGGGCTCGATGGCTGAAGACTCGC